>PSLB01000046.1:0-8015 GCA_040289385.1 Armatimonadota bacterium | reverse complement strand
GACGCCATCGCTGCGGAGAATATCCGCAGGGCCGCACGTATGCGGCCGTACGCGGCAGGCCACCCGGCCTAGTTGCAAGCCCCTGACTTTAGCCATGGGGTTCATGACATCCCTGACCAAACTGGAAAAGTACCTCCAGCAAGTCGGCATCATCCACAATCCCATCCCGATTCCAATCGGCAATCGGGTCGTCACTGCCGAACTGGAACAGCACCATCAGCAGGTCGGCATCGTCGGTGCATCCATCGCCGTTCACATCGCCGGGCACTGCGGGCACCCAAGCCAGAGCGGTAGGCATCGCGCCCACAGGGTAGCCCTTCTCATGCAGGGCGACCACCAAGGTTGCGGATGCAGTCTGTTGGGAGTCATCTACCAGCACTTCCCACAGAGCAGATTGAGTTTGGGATGCAGTCGCTAAGTAGAGCTTCTGCGCTTCAGGGTCGTAAGCTAATCCCCCCAGCTGATGATCCGAAGGAATGCCACTCAGAGTGTAGTCGACGACATGAAAAAGCCACTCATTCTCTGCATCGCGCACGATACGCGCAAAGCGTCCCGAACCCGTTCCGTAAAGCTCTCCGTTGATCCACTCCAACCCCGTAAGCGCAAAATTCCGAGCAAAGGTATAGAGCATCCCCGTCGGCACCCCAGTCGTATCGGTGATAACCAGTACGCTGTAACCGCTGGCGGGGTCGTGTGGGGGAGCGGAGCGCCATAGCTCGCCGTTGGCGAAAGCGCCGTCGCGCATTCCGTGATGCCCGAAGAAACAGCTGCACCAGCTGTAAGCACCAACTTGCAAGAAATCCCCTGTGTAAGCCTCCACGCGTGCAAACAGGCTCTGATCGTAGGCGCCCACATACAGCACCGAGCCGTCGTAGGCGAAGGGAGCATAATCTGACGAAAGCGGCACGCCGTTCACTTGGGCGGGGGCAACGGTTCTATCAATCTGATTGGTGCGCAGGTTGAACCGGTAGAGCTGGGGCGTACCTGTATTGCGAGCAGAGGAGAGCCACAGATAGCCGTCCGCATATCCCGCTGTAGACCCCAACCACAATAACCCCAAAACACCGAGGAGCGTTTTCATCGTCAACCCCAAAACACCGAGGAGCGTTTTCATCGTCGCCTGCACCTCACAAACAAAGAGAGGTGCAGGCGAGGTTATCGCTTGCGTCGGTGTAGAGCAGGGGCATACCTGCGTGTCTGCCACTACCTGCATGGAGAGGTTATCGCTTGCGTCGGCGTAGAGCCAACAGACCCGCCAGACCTGTGCCTAACGCCAGCATGCTGGCAGGCTCCGGAATAAGACCGCTGTGAGCTACAAAAACGATGTCGCGCACGACGCCAGTGACTCGGGTAAAGGGGTTGTCAGAGCATGTGATAACATTACCGGTTAGATTAAGGAAGTTGAACTGGTTCCCGCCCACAGGGGTCATCCGCACATACATGTCTCGATTGCACACCGAAGAGAAGTAGGGAGGAGAGATAATCTCTGCATTAACGCGCAGATTCGCCCCGCTGATCTGGCGAATATACAGGTCAAAAGGCAAACCTGTTTGAGACGATGGGAGACAAAGGTTCAGAGTCACAGGATTCGGCAGGGACCAGTTGATGATTCTTCCGCCAGCACCTGTACCAGAACCAATATCCGTACCGACTAAGGGAATGGTTGGAAGTCCTGGAATCCCTGTGAGTGCTGCAAGGTCGAGATTAACGTTCAGAGTGTTGAGGTCCTTATTCAAGCAGACAGGGTTCTGGTTGGGAACAGCAATGGTAGTAGAGAGCGCACCCGTCACGACCACATTGGCTGCGTCCAGGTCAAAGTCTATCATGGTATCCGTCCAGACTAAGCCCGATGCACCAGGCGGTTGCGCGTACACGGCACCGAGAATGCCAAGGCTTAACGCCAGTGTTGTAAAGCCCAAACGCTTCATCATCGTTTACCTCCGTTCCAGAAAAGTTAGCTGGTAGTAGGTAGCAAGGTGGGGAAGCTCTCCCCTTCCTTTGCACCTGCAATTTGCAGTCCTGCTTGCTTTTTGATTATACCCCAAAATTCCTGTTTCCTGTCAACTCAGGGCAAAATCCAGCCCAAATCTGGTATTTTTACTAGGTCCGCAAGGGGCTCACGTTTCCTGTCAACTTAGGAAATTGCTAGGTTGTCAGGTACTCGCGTGAGGGAGGCAGGGTCCCGCTATTTGCTCCTGTCGTACTGTGGAAGAAGGTAGAGAAGAAAAAATGCCGGGGCTTATCCAGCCCCGGCCATTGGGGGGTGAGTGGTCTGTGTGTCAGTAGGGGGAAGGCGAAGTCTTTTTCTCCTTCTCTTCGGGCAGTTCCGCTACCAGCGCCTCGGTGGTCAGGAGCATGGAGGCGATGGAGGCGGCGTTCTCCAGCGCCGTGCGCGCCACCTTCGCTGGGTCTACGATGCCCGATTCGATCATGTTCACGAATTCGCCCGTGACAGCGTTGTAGCCTTGCCCTTGCGGAAGCTGTTTGACTTTCTCGACAATCACGGAGCCTTCCGCGCCTGCGTTGGAAGCAATCTGGCGGAGCGGCTCCTCCAGAGCGCGGCGCACAATGTTGACGCCGATGCGCTCATCGCCTTCCGCTTCGACCTTGTCCAGCGCCCTAATGGCGTTGACCAGCGTGGTGCCTCCGCCAGGCACAATCCCTTCCTCGACGGCGGCTTTGGTAGCGTGGATCGCGTCCTCAAAGCGCGCCTTCTTCTCCTTCATCTCGGTCTCGGTGGCAGCCCCGACCTTGATGACGGCAACGCCGCCTGACAGCTTCGCAAGGCGCTCTTGGAGCTTCTCTCGGTCGTAGTCCGACTCGGTGGTTTCGATCTGCTTGCGAATCTGTTGGATGCGTCCTTGAATGGCTTCAGGTTTGCCCTTACCGCCGATGAGGGTGGTGTACTCTTTCTCGATAACCACTTTCTCGGCACGACCGAGCTGATCGAGCTTCACATTCTCCAGTTTGATGCCGAGGTCTTCGGTGAGGAAGGTGCCTGAAGTCAAGATTGCGATATCCTCCATCATCGCCTTGCGTCGCTCGCCAAAGCCTGGGGCTTTGACAGCCGCACATTGGAGAACGCCTCGGAGCTTGTTCACCACCAGAGTCGCCAGCGCTTCGCCTTCCACATCCTCAGCGATAATCAGCAGGGGCTTCCCTGCACGCACTACCTGCTCCAGTATCGGCACTACGTCTTGGGCGGCGCTGATTTTCTTCTCGTAGAGTAGGATATACGGCTCCTCCAGAACCGCCTCCATCCGCTCGGGATCGGTGATAAAGTAGGGCGAGATATAGCCCCGATCGAAGCGCATCCCCTCCACCACATCGAGGGCGGTCTCGGTGCCTTTGGACTCTTCGACGGTGATCACGCCATCTTTGGTGACCTTCTCGATAGCATCGGCGACGACCGTGCCGATAGCGGGGTCGTTTGCGGAGATGGTGGCTACCTGCTCAATGGCCTCGCGCCCCTCCACAGGGATCGCCACCTGACGGATATACTCGACGACGGTGCTCACCGCTTTGTCGATTCCGCGTTTGACTTGAATGGGGTTCGCCCCTGCGGCGACTGCTTTCAGCCCCTCTTTGAAGATGGATTGCGCCAGTAACGTTGCGGTGGTCGTCCCATCGCCTGCCACATCGTTGGTCTTGGAAGCCACTTCACGCACCAGTTGGGCTCCCATGTTCTCAAAACGGTCCTCTAATTCGATCTCCTTGGCGATGGTGACCCCATCGTTGATGACAGTAGGGGAGCCGAACTTCTTTTCTAGCACCACATTCCGCCCACGCGGACCAAGCGTAACCTTGACGGCATTCGCAATTGCGTCCACTCCGCGCTCTAGCGCGTGGCGTGCCTGCTCGTTGTACAGAATCTCCTTCGCTGCCATTGCGCTCACCTCCTCTTGACTAATTTTCTAAAACCGCTAAGATATCGTCTTCACGGAGAATGAGGTACTCCTCACCGCCGATTTTGATTTCGGTACCGCCGTACTTAGAGAACAGCACGCGATCGCCCATCTTGACTTGTAGGGGCACGACGCGTCCATCCTCCAGCATTCGCCCGTTGCCAACCGCCATCACTTCACCCTCCTGCGGTCGCTCTTTGGCGGTATCGGGCAGGATAATCCCGCTTTTTGTCATTTCCTCACTTGTTTTCGGACGCACTACAACTCGGTCACCTATTGGTTTTAACATCGTTTCACCTCCTTCTCTGCCTTGAAAATGGTTTCGTTTTAGGCATAAATTTAGCACTCGAAGGGGGCGAGTGCTATAACGGCTATGATTTTACCCCATCGATAGAGGCTTTGTCAAGGGGGGAAGGGGCTAAGAAGGCAATTTCTGGGGGAATTTCGGGGTAAATTTCGGGGATTATGCGGTGCACTTGCGATAGCCAACGCAAAACTCTGTGCATAAGGTATAATCCCCTTGCAGAAGTGAGGTGAACCTTATGGTAACGACGGCACCTGTAAAACGGCTTTCTCTGCGCGATTTGCCCCACTTGAGTACGGGCAAGCGCACACGTTTGTATCGGATGATGTACCAGTACGGACTCCGCAACGGAACGCTGATGGTGCTCCCCTATGATCAAGGGCTGGAGCATGGGCCGCGCGACTTTTTCCCGTATCCCCCTTCGGGCGATCCGGACTATATTTGTCGGTTGGCGATAGAGGCGGGGTTCTCTGCGGTCGCTTTCCAGTATGGCATTGCAGAGAAATATTTGGCGCGCTATGCTGGTCAGATCCCCCTCATCTTGAAGCTCAACGGTAAGACCGAGATTCCTTCAGATGCCCAGGCGCTTTCGCCGTTGAATTCGCGCGTAGAAGATGCCGTTCGTCTGGGCGCCGATGCGGTGGGCTATACGCTCTATGTCGGTTCGCCCCGCCAAGATGACGACTTTCGCCAGTTCATGGAGGTGCGCGAGGCGGCGGAAAAGTACGGCATGCCCCTGATTGTGTGGGCGTATCCCCGTGGGGAGGCTGTAGAAGCCAAAGGCGGACGCGATAGCCTCTGGGCAGTCGACTACGCCGCACGGGTCGCTGCCGAGCTGGGCGCAGATATTGTCAAGATCAACTTCCCCAAGCTGGCGCCCCCCGAAAAGCGCGAGAAGCACCCAAAACCCTACAACGAGCTGGAAGAGAGCGACGACCAGCGCATTCGGCGCGCCATTGCCTCTGCCGTGAACACCTTCGTCCTCCTTTCAGGGGGTGAGAAAGGCAACGATGCAGAGGTGCTTCAGAAGGTGCTCCTCTCGATGGAAGCCGGCGCCATCGGGATGATCTTCGGACGCAATGTGTGGCAACGCCCCTACGACGAAGCGCTCCAGCTGGTAGACCAGATCAAGCAAATCCTGCTCCAGTACGGGCGCGAGGCGGTCTAAGCCGTCCGCAAGGGGGGAGCGCGAGCCCCCCTCGCCCCTCTCACAACGCTCAGCCATACAATGCGCACGCAGGCCTTCACGCTGATTGAACTGATCGTTGTGATCGCGAGTGTGGCAATCCTTGCGGGGTTGTTATTCCCCGTGTTCGCACAGGGGCGTGAAAGTGCCCGCCAAACGGTCTGCACACAAAACCTGCGCCAGATAGGTACCGCCCTCTGGCTTTACCTGCACGACTATGACGAACGCTTGCCTGACCGCCGAGATCTAAAGCGCGCACTGGGGTATCGACCGTGGAACGGCTGGCCCCAATCCGACCCGCGCTGTGGATGGGCAGGCGTTGTTCTGGAACCCTATGCACGCAACTGGGCAATCTGGTCATGCCCCAGTGTGGCAGGTGGCGTGCTGGCAAATGCTCCCCCTCTGGTGCAAACCGTTGACGCCAGCCAACAGACACGCTACTGGATGTGGCGGTTCGATCGTATCGACGAGCCCGTCCCGCCCGACAACTTTTGGGGCAAAACCCCTGAACAGGCGGTCACAGACTTGCAGTCACACCCCAGCCCCTTTTATGCCCGTCCCGAAGGAATCAGCGATGTGGAGCTGGTTGTAGACCCATACTTCCCCCGCCCTATTGCTACGGTTGCTCCAGAGTGGCGTGGGCGTGCCGTGCACCGTGGGGGCAGAAACCGTCTGTTTCTGGATGGGCATGTGCGCTGGATGCGGGATATCCGTACAGGCGAATGATATATTCTGCTATGAGCTACGAGCAAGCGGTTGCCTACATTCAAAGCCTGAACCTGTATGGCTGGCGACTGGGCAACGCCCGTATGGAGGCACTTCTGGAACGGTTAGGCGCACCCCACGACGCCCTCCTAGTAGTGCATGTCACGGGCACCAACGGCAAAGGCTCCACTACGGCGTTGATCGCGAGTATTCTCCAGCGGGCAGGCTATCGCGTGGGAGCCTACTTCTCGCCGTATGTGTTCGATTTCCGTGAGCGCATCCTTATCAACGGCAACCCCATCCCCAAGCAGTTGCTCGTAGAAGGGGTGGCTCGGTGCAAGCCCATCATCGAACGGCTCTGCGACACCGAGTATGGTCAGGTTACCGAGTTCGAGTTGAAGACGGCGCTGGCGTTCTGGGCTTATGTTCAGTCGGGCGTGCAAATTGCAGTGATGGAGGTGGGGTTAGGGGGACGATTGGACGCAACGAATGTGGTGGTGCCAACCGTTAGCGTTTTGGTCAGTGTGGGGCTGGACCATACCGACCGTTTGGGCCCGACCCATGCAGACATCGCATATGAGAAAAGCAAGATTTTCAAGCCGAAGCGATGGGCAGTGAGTGGCGTCCTCGAGGCTTCTGCCCGACATATGGTACGTCAGATGGCTCATGCACAAAGGGTATCGCTTCTGGAAGTGGCTCCTGCATCCGAGCAGGGGAGTTTGCACTACACGCCGATCCCTTGCCCTCGCGATGCCTCGGTGCGCCTCCAATTAGGAGACTGGGAGCTGGATGTGTATCCTCTGTTGATCGGACACTACCAGCGTCATAATGTGGCGTGCGCCGTCGGGGCAATCTGGCAACTGCGCCGTCAGGGATACGCCATCGCGGATGAGGCGATTCAGGCAGGGATAGCGCACGCTACCTTGCCGGGAAGAATGCAGGTTGTGCAGGAGTCGCCATATATCGTCTTGGATGGCGCCCATAATCCCGATGCGGCTGAGGCGCTTGCCTTCAGTCTCCCGCGTGTCTTCAAGTACTGTCGGCTGATTATGGTGTTCGGCATGCTACGCCCTCATGAACCCTCTGCGGTATTGCGCCATTTGCTCCCGCTGGCGGAAACGGTTATCTTTACCCGAGCCCCCAGCGAACGCTCCTACACCCCACAAGAGCTCCTTATCTGCGCGCAGAACTGGCTCCGTGAAACTGGCGACAAACTACCCACACAGATGGAAATCATCGAACCGCCTGAGCAGGCGTTCCAACGCGCCCGCGCCTTAACCACCCCGGACGATCTCATGCTGGTGACGGGCTCGTTCTATTTAATAGGGACCTACCCTGTGCAGAGGTAGTCGTAGCACCAGACTCTCCAGCCGAAACCCTTTATGACAGATCCCACAGCGCCACTCTACCAGAGTTTGTTTCGCCATAAGTCACGAACCCCTACATGCCGAAGTACGCCCTCAAAGCTGTACGTTCCAACACCCCCCAACAGAAGTGAAACCATCATACAAAAATCGAGTCCAAACACCCGCGCATAACTCGCCCCAGACGCTTCCCAACGCCCCAGCCGTCCCCACTATTCACCTCGCCTGTCCACCAATCCTGCACGCTCGCCAAACGACCCGATACCACATCATAAAAGTAAACATCCCAGTGAGCCCCATGCAACGCATCCGAACGCATCACAAAGGCACGACTGCCATCGGGAGTGTAGGCGTAACTCCGTGTATACGCCACTTGACCCGTGCGCGCCTCACTTGCTAACCGACCCGCAGGCGTGTACTCATACTCCGTTGTATCCCCACTCGGACGCTCCACGCTCCGTATCACACGACCCAGCACACCATAACTATACTCGTACCCTTTCTACTGCCACCCCATCGATGCCTGGCTCGTTCTGGCAACACCCCTCTTG
>PSLB01000045.1:0-14124 GCA_040289385.1 Armatimonadota bacterium | reverse complement strand
GGAATGTGTTATAAAATGTGTTATAATGTTTCCAACCCTGCGAGGTTGCGGGGTACGGTGATGACGGAGGCGGACAGAGCGATGCAGCGATGGACAGTACGAACGGTACGGAAAGTGGCGGTGCAGAGTACGCTGGGGAAGGCACTGGCGGTGATGTTGGGGTTAGGGCTGGTTCTGCCTTCGTATGGGTCGTCGTGTGGGTGCGGTGCGTGGGGGGCTGGTGTATCGGTACTTGTACGGTGCTGGGGATACGGTGCTGGCCGAGAAGGTGGGTAATGAGTGGGTATACTACGGGTACGGTGGTGCGATGGATCAGAGTGTGTCGGGCAGTGAGGTGGCGTATCAGTATTGGAACTATCGTGGGGACTTGGTGAGCCAGTCTCCTGCGTGGGGTGAGAGGGTGCCTGCACCGATAACGGATGCGTTTGGCGATGTGGTGAACGGCACTCGTGAGCCCTATGACTGGAACGGTTTGTGGGGTTTTATTGGCATACCCTGTTCATCGGCAAGCGTTAGAAAGGGGGCGATTCCTGCCCGCAGCCGAGTATAATCTTTAGGCAATGCGCACGGTTGCGGAGGTGCTGGTGTTGGCAGGGGGCGAGTTGGAGGATCGGTTTCTATCGTATGGGATCCCAGAGGATTGGGCACATCAAGTTCCTGTGGGGGCTGGGGTGATTGTGCCGTTGGGCGGGCGCACGGCGCTGGGCATCGTGTTGGCACTTCGCACAGAGGAGGGATTGGCAGTATCGGGGCTTAAGCCTGTGGAGGCGGTTCTGAATCAGCCGTTGCTCACAGGAAGTTTGCTGACCTTAGTCGATCAAATACGGCGTACCCTGCTCTGTTCGATGGCGGATGCGGTTTCGCTTGCGCTCCCGCCGCTGACACGGGCGCACCTACAGAGCGTGATCACACTGGTTGAGCCTGTGCCCTCCCTGCGTTCCCATGCCCAGCAGAAGGTGGTCGAGGCCCTGCGTGCGCACGGGGGATGTGTGACATTAGCCCAGCTCAAGCGGAAGCTTGCCAATTCGATTCTCCAGACGGGCTTAGCGGGTTTGCGGAACCGTGGCCTGGTGCGCACCGAATACGCCCTGCAGACTCCCTCGCGCCCAGCGCAGGGTGAAGTCTGGATCGAGCTTGTGCCCGATCCAGAGCGATTGGAGGCATTCTTCCAGCAGTCAGCAAATCGGGCACGCGCCCAGTCCGCCGTTCTGATACGCCTGTTGCTCCACCCAGAAGGCAAGATGCCGATGCGCACCCTGCTGGAGGAGACAGGGGCGCGTGCCTCCAGCGTGCAACTACTGGAGTCGCGTGGGTTAATTCGTCGGGTTCGTCATCTTCCTACGCCGCCGTCCGCACCGTCGCCTCCTCCAAGGACACTAACCCCGCATCAACAGCGTGCGCTTTCCACTATTCAGCCTGCGATCCGAGCTGGGCGTTACGAGGCGTTTCTGCTGTATGGGGTCACGGGCAGTGGTAAGACGGAGGTCTACCTTCGTGCCAGTGCGGAGACGCTGCGTACAGGTCGAACGGTGCTGTTTCTGGTGCCAGAGATCGCGCTCACGGTGCAGCTGACTCAGGCATTTCGCGAGCGGTTCGGCGAGGCGGTGGCGGTGCTTCACAGCCAGTTATCGCCTGCGGAGCGGTATGCGCACTGGCTTCGGGTGTGCAACGGTCAGGCACCGATTGTGATTGGAGCGCGCTCTGCCGTCTTTGCCCCGCTGACCCACATCGGGCTGATTATTGTGGATGAGGAGCATGAGGCGTCGTACAAGCACAGTTCGGAGCCGACCTACCATGCGCGTGAGTTGGCGATCGCTCGTGCGCAAGCAGAGAACGCCGTGCTTGTGCTGGGCTCGGCAACGCCCTCTTTAGAGAGTTTCTATCGCGCGGAGCAAGGCGTGTTGAAGCGGCTAGACCTACCCGAGCGTGTGGGGCAGACCTCTCTCCCCTCAGTAGAGATCGTCGATATGCGTGGGGCGAAGTTTCAGATACTGACTGCTCCGTTGCTCTCCGCCCTTCAGGAGACGGTCTCTGCGGGGTATCAAGCCATCCTGTTTCTAAATCGGCGGGGGTACGCCCCGTTTTTGCTCTGTCGGGAGTGTGGGTATGTGCCGATGTGTCCGAACTGCTCGGTAAGCCTGACCTATCACCGTGTGGATACTTTTGCGCTTCGTTGCCATCACTGTGGGCATCAGGCGCGTCCACCCAGTAGCTGTCCGCGCTGTAGGGGGGTACAGATAGCTCCATTTGGGGTAGGCACGCAGCGTGTGGAGCAGTTCTTGCGTGAACATTTGCCGCACCTGCGCGTGGCGCGCTTAGATCGGGATGTGTTGTCGGGGTGGGAGCAGTTTCTGGAGGTGCTGCGAGCATTTCGCGCTGGCGAGCTGGATGTACTGGTCGGCACGCAGGTGGTGGCGCGTGGGCTGGACTTCCCGCGTGTGATGTTGGTAGGGGTCATTTCGGCAGATATGGGCTTGCGTTTGCCCGATTTCCGTGCCAGTGAGCGCACCTTCCAGCTCCTGATGCAGGTGGCGGGGCGGACAGGGCGTCGTGAAAACCAGGGACGCGTGATCATCCAGACCTATTGTCCCGACCATCCGGCGATTCGCTGCGTGCAAACCCACGATTACGAGCGTTTCTATCGGTATGAGATGGCGATTCGGCGCGAGCCGTTGTACCCACCGTACTGTCGGTTGGTCAATCTTTTAGCCACGCACGAGAATCCGAATGTCGCAGAGAGCCTCCTGAACCGCCTGCTAACGCTATTGCACGAGGATGCTTCTCTTCTTCAGATATTGGGACCGGTGCCGGCGCCTCTCGAACGGCTGGAAGGGCGTTATCGGTACCATATGCTCCTAAAGTTTGCGCCCAGCGCTGAGCCTGCTGAGCAACTGGAGCCGATTCTTCACACCTTAACTCCACGCGAGCGTCGCTGGGTGCAAGTAGACATCGACCCGCTGACGCTGGTGTAGGCTTAATGGGGCTCATCGGGCAGAACCTCAACGCGCATGCGGAGGTGAACCTTGCCATAGCGTGCCCGCCAGTAGAGATAGCCCACTCCACAGACGACCAGTAACCCTGTGCCGATAAGCAACGCACGGTCAAACTGATTGAGGATGCTGGCGCCGAACCACTGCACCAGATAAGCCACCAGAAAAAAGCGTGCCCCACGCCCCGCGACACTTACCGCCATCATTGTCAGCGGGTTGTACCGAAACACGCCACTTGCAATCGTGAACACCTTGTACGGAACGGGGGTGAAGGCCGCAATAAAGATGGCGTAGATTCCGTAGCGTTGATAGAGTCGCTCTACAGCCTGCACTTTCTCCTCCTTAAAGAAGCGATGCAGAAGCGGATAGCCTCCATACGCCCCGATAAGCCACCCGAAGCCCGCTCCCAACACACTCCCAACGGTACAGGCCAAGGCAGTCCAAAATGGACTGGGAGCATTCGGGGTCAGCAGAAGCCCAATCATGAACACATCGGGTGGAATCGGGAAGAAAGACGATTCCACAAAGGCGATTCCAAACAACCCCCCCAGCCCATAAGACTGGATGAGATTCATCGCCCATTCCTTGAGAGCATGCATGGCGTTTAATTATAGCCTATGGAAGAGATCCGACGGCATTCAAGGCTTGGGGGAGCCCCATCTCCAATTCGTAGCCCCAACCGAACAGTTCTGCGAGTCCAAGTTGGCGGGTAAAGTCCTCACCGTTGTAGCGGTTGCGATACCACTGCCCGATGAGGAGGGCGTGTGCGCGTGCCTGCTCCTCGGGGGTGGGAGGTGCTTGACAGAGGGCATCGAGCCGATTTAGAAATCTCTGCCGTGCGTCGGGGTCCATCGCTCCGAACTGAACGAACCCTGCCAATAAGATGGCACCTTCGCACAGGGCGAGCTGTCCGCGCACGCCGTAGCCTCGCCCAAAATGCTCCCGATATTCTTGGAACAGGCGCGACCGCTTTCCCTCAGTGAGAACCGCATGGCGCAAAAGTGCCTGCAGGTAATCCTGTGGGGTGACAGCAGCGATGGTCTGCAAGTAGCCCATGTAGATGACCCGATTGGGTGCTTCACAAACGCCCATTTTCTGGGAGGGCGGGGGAGGTTCTGGGCGCGCTCGCGCAGGGGAGGCTGAGTGTTCATGCCATTCGGAGTCAAAGTAGCGTCCTATTTCTGCCAACATGCGCTCTGGTGAATGGGGCCCAGCGACCACGAAGACCACACGTTCGGGGCGATACGCCATTCGGTAGAACTGTTGGATCTGCTCGTGAGTGAGTTTGCGGAGGGTCTCCTCGCTGGCGTAGTGGGGGCTTAGCTGGGCGTAGAGGCGCCATTCTTGCGTGCCTTCGCTCCATCGGCGATCCCAGACGGCTTGTCGCACGGCGCGCTGAAGATGAGCGGCATCGAATTGCGGGCGTAGAATAGCCTCAGCAAGCGTCGACAACACATTCCCCAGTGCGTTCGGGCGAGTGTAGGCGACAACGCGGGTGGCGTTTGGCTCCCAGAAAACCTGAAACGAGCCCCCTGACATGGCGATACGGTAGCCCATCGTTTGGAGAGTCTCGTTTTGCGTCGTGGTGAACAGCAGTCGAGCAGTCAACTCATCGGTGCCGGGCGGGAAGAGGTCACTCCCGTCGGTGCGAATGAGCACATGGATCATGGTTGTTTCGCGTTCAGGTTGCTGCACTGCGATGGCGCGCAAGCCGCTGGCATAGCGTTGTCGCACTGCCTTCGCTGGTTCAGCACGCATCGGTGGGTTAGGCGAGGGTGGGGGAGAAGGGGACTCTGCTGAAGGGAGACTCCAAGCCGTTGGTGGGGGCGTACGCCAAAGCATCGCTACAAGCGTTTCCACCTGTTCTGGGGTCAGCTGAGCGACTCGTTGTTCGTACTCCATCGGGAGCTGGGGGAGATTCAGCATGGTGTAGAACCCATAGATCCGGGCGCGTTCGATGGGGTTGCGCATTGCGTTGCGGTGTCGATGGATGAGCCAGCTTTTGGCTTGCTCGATCTGGGGACGCGCCTGCCGACTGCGGATGTGTTCGATAGCGCGTTCCCATCGGCGTTGCACTTGGGCTTGCCATGCGTCAGTGGATTCTGCAGGGGGCAGAAAGAAGAAGCTCATTAGCCCCGATTGGAGGCGTGGAAGGTAGTCGGTCATCACGCGCCCGAAGGGGAGTGGGAGCTCCCCCTCATAGAGCAGTCCCAGATACGGCTCACCCAGCACCAGTCGGAGCACCTCGGTTGCCAGCATAGCATCCACTGAATGCGCGGGCGGTGCGGGCAGAGAGTAGACCAACACGCCGTTGATTTCGTGGAAGTGGTGGGTTTCGATAGGGTTCGATACAGGAGCGGCTGGCGGTGGCTCCCCGACAGGTTGGTCGCCACACACCGATTCCACGATGGCGCGCACTTCAGGCTCCGACACATTCCCCACCACCACGACCACCATTCGCTCCGGGCGATAGTGGCGCTGGTGGAATTCCAGTACCGCCTCGCGAGGGAGAATCTTCAACAGTGCGGGATCGCCGAGTAGGGGCAGCCCATACGGATGCTTGGGAAACGCCTGTGCGTAGAGGCGGTAGCGCACAGGACGGATGGGGTCTGCCTCGTGAAGGGCATACTCATCACGCAGAATGATTTGGCGTTCCTTCTCCAGTTCGTCGAGGGGCATGAGGGGGCGGCGCAGATGTTCTAAGAGAGTCTGGAGCGGTCGACGCCAGTGCTCTGGGAGAACGCTGACTGAGTAGCGGACCCAATCGCGTTCGGTGTGGGCGGTGAGCACCCCGCCAGCCGACTCACAGACCTGATCGAGGGTGCCAGGGGGGTCTTGGGCTGTGCCCTTAAAGATCATATGCTCCAGAAGGTGCGCCACGCCAGAGGTTTCAGGGGTCTCGCAGGAGACTCCTGCCTGTACCCAGACCTCGATAGCGACGAGCAGGGCGTTCGGGTCGTGTTCCACAATCAGTTGTAGACCGTTTGGCAGGCGCGTGAAGGTCGGCGTATTGCTCCAGAGCCCTCTGCTGAAGAGGAGCAGGAACCCGCAGAGGAGTGCTTTTAGGGTTGGCGCCACTCTTTGCTTTTCTCGCGCGCTTCGTCCCATGCTTGCTGATAGAGCCGTTCGCGTTCCGCTTTGCCAGGCGCCTTCCCTGTAGCGTAGAACCAAGCCACGGCACGCCCAACGGTGAGCGTCCCTGCATAGGCAACCATCCCCTTGACCACCACCCCGACCCCGCCGGGCACAAGTCCGACCAGCTGGCGCGCCACTGCACGCCACCCGAAAGCAGCCCCCAGCACCGAAGAAAGTTCGGGGAGACGCTGTTTCCAGTCGGGGGCTTTGCTAAACGCTGCGCCCACCCGCAGAACCATCATCAGCTGGTTCTTGGTCAGAATCACGATGTCTGCCAGCACCGCAGGCGGCGCCAACAAGCCCAACAGAGGCAAGATGGTCGGCACTGCAGAGAGCATCGCCAACCCAGCGTTCAGAGTCGCCACATCCTCAATCATGCGATTGACCACAACAGTGCGCGTGCCTGGGAGAACCCGTGCCAACGCCACTAACGGGAACTCATGCTTGTGGAAGTGGTCTACTACTGCCTCAATCGCATCATGGGGTACCTCCAATCCATCGCACGCCAGCACGAAGTCGAACTCCTCGTCGGGTGGGGCGGTGTAGCGCTTCACATATTCGCTTGCGGTCTGGAGAAGGGCTGGGTTGGCGCCTTCTGTCAAAACCCGCCAGACTGCCTCCACACGGTCGGGCTGTCCGACAAGCGCGATTCGGAACGGGGTCAACAATTCGCGTTCTACCTGACGCGGCGACAGCTCTTTGGCAATGTTCCACCAGTGGGTCAGCTGACCCAGTTTTTGCTTTATGGGCATCGTTTTGTCCCCCTCAAGGTGATGGGAGATTATACCCTACCAGTTGCCCAATGTGGCGCCTGGATAGTAGGCTTGGAGGATTTCGGTGTAGGTTTGCCCAGCACGGGCGCGCCCGTTGGCTCCCCATTGGCACAATCCTGCCCCGTGTCCTGAGCCATGCCCTTTCACCTGCCAGCCGTCGCTGAGCGATATGAGCGTAAATCGTTGGCTTCTGATGACAGTGGTGCCGAGCTGGGCTCGAAATTCGGCTCCAGTAAGGGTAATGGTGGCTTTTTCTCCTTCCAGACGGAGGCGCACCACATATCCGCTGGGGGCTTGCTCCTCGATGGTAAGGTGGCGGACGGCACCCACCTGAGGGAACGCCTTCTGAAGCGTCTCTTTGGTGAGCAAGAGTCGCCATTCACGGTTGGGAGCCAGGGCGCAGAAGGGTTGACCCTTATCATTGGTGTCGGGAACGCCTTTAAGCGGTTCCAGTGGGAGTGTGCCACGCATCACCAGCTCGATGGGGGCGGTGTGCCCGCCACAGTGACCAGAGTAGACTGCTTCCAGAACCTGCCCGTTGTAGTAGAGTACCTGTCCTGCGGTGGCTTCGACCGCTTGGTTGGTGCTGGGGCGTTCCGCCTCGATCCCGCCGTAAAGTTGGCAAGGGGTGTGGTCACAGAGGTCATAGCCCCACTGGCGGTACCGGTTGAGCCGTCGGATCGTGAATGTGCGCGAGGCGACCGCTTGCGCCTTGAGTGCCTCCATCGGGAAGTTTGGGGGCATCTCCATCGGCAGAACCGCCTTTAGGTAATCGTCTAACCGTATCCAGTTGAGTGTGAGTAATTTGCCATCGCGCCGTACCCATTCCAGCGTGCCTCGATAAGGCTTAAGCGCGTTCGGCTGGGTTCCGACCGCAAGTTGCGCTGAGCCGACAGGCTGTGCCACCAGCCGACGTGCTGAAACGCGAGTGCCTTGTGCCACCGCGCACAAGTTCCCCCCCTCAAAGCGGACTTGCCAAAGCACCTCGGCAGGCGTCTCCATGAGCGTCTGCCCCGTGTCGGGATCTACCCAACGCAGGTTGCCGTTCATAGACTTGACCCAAATCAGTGTGCCGAACGCCTGCCGTTCCAGCCCGACGCGGATAATCCATCCCGCATCTCGCGAGAGCGTCCGTGCAGTGCCAAGCCCCGAAAGGATCGCCCATCCCAGCAGAAGCCCCAATCGATAGCCCACCCATTGGCTCCAGACCATACCGAATGGGAGTATACCTCATTCCTCTTGCAGGGTTTTGGGGTATCCGACGCAGTCGCTTCGGGTCTGGGCGAGAGGGTATAATCTCTCGACGCCCCGCAAAGACGTGCGGGAGGAGAGAAAGCGATGGCGGAAGTGCGCTCTATTTTGGCGACCGACTGCGGAAGTACGACTACCAAGGCGATCCTGATCGAGAAACAGGATGCGGAGTACCGCCTTGTGAACCGAGGCGAAGCGCCCACCACCGTCGAAGCGCCCTTCGATGATGTGACCATCGGGGTGCTGAACGCCGTGCGTGAACTGGAAGACCTGACAGGGCGCCAGTTCATCCAAGACGGAAAAATCCTCACGCCCCAACTCGATGAGACGCGTGGGGTCGACCTCTACCTTTCCACCTCCAGCGCTGGGGGTGGACTGCAGATGATGGTGATGGGTGTGGTGCGTCAGATGTCCGCCGAGAGTGCCCAGCGGGCCGCGTTGGGTGCCGGAGCCATCATTATGGATGTGATTGCTATCGATGATGGACGCAAAGATTACCAGAAAATCCAACGATTGCGCGAACTGCGCCCAGACATCGTGCTGTTGTCTGGAGGAACAGATGGCGGGACAGTCACCCACCTTGTGGAACTCGCCGAACTGCTCATCGCTGCCGACCCACGCCCCCGATTTGGCACGATGAACCTGCCTGTCATCTTCGCAGGCAATAAAGACGCACGCGAAGAGCTCCAAAAACTGTTGAGCGAACGGTTTGACCTGCGTATCGTGGAGAACCTCCGCCCGACCCTCGATCGCGAAAACCTCGGTCCCGCACGCGAAGCCATCCACGAACTGTTCCTCGAGCATGTGATGCAGCAGGCGCCAGGCTACTCTAAGCTCATGACATGGACTTCTGCCGACATTATGTCCACCCCCAACGCCGTCGGCAAAATTATGGTCACCATCGCTGAGCAGAGGGGCATCAACATTCTTGGAGTCGACATCGGCGGCGCCACCACCGATGTGTTCTCGGTGTTTGATGGGCACTACACCCGCACTGTGAGCGCCAATCTTGGCATGAGCTACTCGATCTGTAATGTGATGTTGGAGACGGGCATCGCCAACATCCGCAGGTGGCTCCCGTTCGATATCGAAGAGTACGAGGTGCGCAACCGCTTGCGCAACAAGATGATCCGCCCCACCACCATTCCACATACCTATCACGACCTTTTGCTGGAGCAAGCGGTGGCACGCGAGGCGTTGCGTTTGGCATTTTTGCATCATAAGCAGTTGGCGCGGGGACTGAAGGGTGTTCAGCAACAGCGGACGATCGGCGAAGCACTGGAGCAGACTGAAACGGGTAAGTCGCTGGTGGAGATGATGAATCTCCACATGATAGTTGGCAGTGGCGGGGTGCTTAGCCACGCGCCGCGTCGGGCACAGTCTGCCCTGATGATGATGGATGCTTACCAGCCTGAAGGTGTGACGATGCTGGCGGTCGACTCGATCTTTATGATGCCCCAATTAGGGGTGCTTTCTACCGTGCATCCGCAGGCGGCGGCTCAGGTGTTCGACCGCGACTGTCTGATTCGACTTGGCACCTGTATCGCTCCTGTCGGTCAGGCGAAAGCGGGGGAGCCTGTGCTGACGATGGAGTATAACGGTAAGAGCGAGACCTTCCGTTTTGGCGAGATACGGGTCTTGTCGATGGACGTTGGGGAGACGATGCGGGTGGGGCTCAAGCCGGCGCGTGGTTTCGATGTGGGGGTAGGCAAGGGGCGCCCACTGGAGACCGAGGTAGAGGGGGGCGTCGTGGGGCTGATAGTGGACACGCGCGGGCGCCCGCTCCAACTGCCTCAAACTGACACAGAACGCCGAGCCAAACTGATCGAGTGGATGAAAGCCTTCGCCCTGCCAGAGCCGTAGCCCTCTCAAAAAGAATCCATCGGGCGGAGGCACGGTTCACGAGCAGGGAATAAGGTATCCAGAACGCTTGCTATCGTCTCCGGCAAGGCAATCCGCCGACGCCAACAAATCTCTGTAGCAGGCAGAGTGCCGAACACCATCTGCGCCAATACCTCCAACGGGATCCGTACCTGCACGCCAGCACCCGCATCGGCAACAACCCGCAACTGCCCCGCCGATTCGGTGAACCAAAGTGTCTCGGTGAAACGGCGCACCTTGTCGGACACAGTCAGCCCGAACGGAACAAAGCCGTTGGGGACAGGGCGTTGATCCAGTAAGCTCTGCACCAGCGGAAGCGGCAAAATCGGGCGCGCCATGAAGCCTGCCCCTACCTCATAGCGCATCAAGGGTTCGTCAGACTGGCTACGCTGCTGGCTGAGGGGCACAATCCCCAATGCATACAGTTCTGGCAGGGTTCCTGCAAACTCGATGTGGCGCACATTGTCGATGTTGCGTGCCAGCCAACCCAGCAGTGCCTGCCGTGCCCGCTCGGTGCGCCACACCAGCTCGCGCACGCGCAGCACCCATCCCCCCTCAAGAAAGTCATGCACCAGATAGCCCTCCACCTGATTATCCGCTACATAGACCCATTTATTCCGAAAGTTCCAGAGTAGGTAGTCCCAGCGCAGGGAATGGCGCACCAGCATACCGGTTCGGACGGGCACAACCTGTTGGTGGAGAGCAACCATCGCGGCGTAGTCGCTCACTTCCGCACGCCGAACGCCCTCGATAGGGTAGGGCGTCAGTCGGCTCGGCTCGATACGCAAGCGTGTGAGCGTGCCAACGGTCTCCCAGCCGTGCCTTCGGTAGAAGTTAGGTTCAAACGCCTGAAGCACTGCCATCGGCACAGCTTGATCAGCGAAGATACGGATCGCCCCTTGCAAAAGTTGCCCAGCATATCCGCGGCGGCGATAGAGCGGATGGGTCGCCACCCCTGCCACGCCTACCCCTGCCACTACCCGCTCGCCAAGCCACATCTGCAAGGGCACTGCGGTCAGTACCGATACCATGCGCCATCGCCCGTTCTCTTCGATCCAGAGTGCCAGACGCTGATTGTGCGCATAGTAGGGATCGTCATAGAAGTAGGGGCGCGCCAAGTTTAGGTCAATATTAAAACTTTGGCAGACGATATGTAAGAACGGCTCTTCCTCTTCGGGAGGAACCTGCCCGATGCGAACGGTTGAGGACCAGAATCGCCAGTTCATCGGTTGGTTGTTGGATGGGTCAGGGCGCGTCCCATGACCACAAAGTCGGCACCCCAACGCAATGCTTGCTCAGGGGTAGCAACACGGCGTTGGTCATCGGTCTGATCGGAGCCAGCAGGACGCACGCCGGGCGTCACGATCAGAAACGGCGACGGCAAATGGCGCCGCAAAATCCGTGCTTCGTGGGGCGAGGCGACGACTCCATCCAGCCCACACCGATGTGCCAACCGACTTAGTCGAAGCACTTGCGCTTTCGGTGTGCGTGCCACGCCCACTGCCTGCAGAGCGCACCGGTCCAAGCTGGTAAGCACTGTCACTCCTATCAGGAGAGGGCGTGCGGGGCACTCGCGACTTGCTTCCACGCTGGCGCGCAGCATCGCTTCCCCTCCCGACGCATGCACCGTGAGCATCCAGATGCCGTACTGGCTCACCTGACGCACAGCCAATCCAACGGCGTGGGGAATGTCGTGGAGCTTGAGATCTAGGAAGATACGCTCCGCGCCTGCTTCGCACAACGGTTGGAGTCCATCTAACCCGTAGCGTAGGATCAGCCCCACCCCTACTTTAAAGGCGTGGACCCGATGGTGGTATTGCGCAACCCAGGCACACGCCTCCTCTAACACTAAGGTGTCCAGCGCAACAATCGTGCGTTGGAGAACCGACTCGTCCATCACTTTTTCGCTTTGGCAATTGCTTCGTTGAGCTTCTCTTCCAGCACCTTCTCGATGCCTGACCCGAAGCCCACCTGATTAAAGAAGATTTTGCCCTGCGCATCGATAATCACAAAATGCGGAATCCCCTCCACGCCATACTGCTCGGCGACAGCTCCATCGGGATCCATTAGCACAGTAAAGGAGTAGCCGTGGCGCTTGAGGTACTTGCGAACGGTTTTTGCGTCCTCGCGAATGTTGATGGTGAGAATGTGCGCTTTGCCCTTATATTTGCGTGCGAACTGCTGGGTGTGTGGTAAAGCGCGTCGACACGGACCACACCATGTCGCCCAGAAGTCGATAAAGACGGGCTTGCCCTTAAGCTCAGCGAGGCTCACCGTCTTGCCATCCAGCGTGTTCAGTTCGAAGGCAGGGGCTTCTGTGCCGGGGGGTAACCCCGGCTCTCTTTGGAGGGCCAGTGCCCCTCCGAACAGCGCAACAGCCAAAGTCAAACCCAAGAACAGGGTGTGTTTCATTTGTTGCCTCCATCGCAAAGTATACCTTACTGAGCCCGCAAGCGTGCCACCAGAACCCCATCCCATAAGGGGATAAGACTGCCCTCGAACTGGGAGTCTTCGGCGAGCATACGGTTCAAAGTCCGAATAGCTTCGGTTTGGGGGTGTGGTCGATCTGTTAAAGGTCACATTTCTGAGTTCAAAGAAAGGGGGGCTTCGGGTATTTTTACCCGGCACCCCACAAACAACAACTCCTACGCCCTAAAGCATCCCTCAAAACACTAGGGGGTGTCCCTGCCTGAGACGACGAAACTATCGCTTGCGTCGGCGGAGTGCCAGCAGGCTGACCAGCCCTGTGCCAAGCGCCAACATACTCGCAGGCTCCGGCACAACCTCGTAGATGTCGAGGCGGTTCCTGTAGGTTCCCGCACCACCTCCGCCCTGAACGACGAAGATAAACACCCGCCCCTCGGGGGTGACGAACGAGCTAAAGTTCAGCAAGGTGTTAGTGTAGCTGCTGGGCGGCGTGAAGTCATCAGCGGTGGGACCTCCACCCGTTAGGGTCGTAACCTCAGAACCGTCTAAAGCACGCACAAAGACTTGGTTCATACCCGAGACGCGCACATTGTGCAGAACCAGGTCACCCAGATTCGCGTAGACTTGAGACACAGGCACATAGGCGACAGTGGACTGCTGGAGACCGCCTTCTGTGAAGGTGGCGAAATTCCCGCCATCCATGAACGTTGTCGCCGCAGTGCGCTCAAATCGCCTTACGCCAGCCATCTGACCCGTCAGACCGTTATATTTGTAGTACATGTCGCCGTTAGGGGCAAAGGCGATATCGCGTATTGAGGTAGGCGTGCCGGAGACAGGCTGTGTGTTTCCTGCATTGTCTCCCGTAGCGAGATTGAAGCGTAAGATGCGGGTGCTGCCGAAAATGCCCACGGCTAGAGTCGGCCCGGAGCCGCTATAGCCAGGGTCAAGCTCCATCGTATCGTAGCGATTTATCCCTGCTTCCGATAGGCTCAGCAGTCCATCTCCTGCCCAGGAGGTGTCCAGAGTGCCATTGGTATCGTATTTGCGGATCCCCGTTCCCGTTTGGGTGTTATCTCCCAAGCCTGTACCCAAGTAGAGAGCACCGTTGTAGTACACAAGACGCGTGTCGCGCGACCCCCCTGCCTGTCTCAGTTGAACCTTCCAGGCGGGGGTTAGAGAGGTGTTGCTGGCGACGAAGCTGCCTCCTGTGTAGAAGTTGCTGATGCGTGCCATGCCCACCACTTGGCTTCCGCCGGTGGCGGTGTGGTAGCCAGCGACATACAGGTTTGTCCCATCGAAGGCGACGTCGCCGATGTTAGAGCCAATCCCGTTAGCGGAGCCGTCGAACAAGTCGGCTAAGGTGTAGCTCCGCAGGTGAACAAAGGAATGTTGCGCATTTGCCAGAGCCAGAAGCCCCAGCGATACGGTCAATAATGCTCCGATTCGGTTCTTCATCGAAATCCCTCCTGTTTCAGTAGCGATTCGGTTCTTCATCGAAATCCCTCCTGTTTCAGTAGCCGGTTTAAGGATACCGTTGTCGAGAACATAGAAACTGTTCCCGACACCCGCCCAGGCGGGGGCGCCGGTGCGCTTGCGCGCCGCCGGCTTCCCGCTTGGACTGCCTGCGAACCGCAGGTCTTACGTCCCGTCCACGGGCGTTTAACGTC
>PSLB01000044.1:0-14176 GCA_040289385.1 Armatimonadota bacterium | reverse complement strand
TCAACCGGCCTATCGTGCCGGCCCGCGGAAGCGGGTTAGGTGCAAGCCCCTAGCTTTAGCTATGGGGTAGTTGACTGGCCTCCTTACCCTTAAGGACAAGGCAGTAGACATTTGTATACTTCATGGGGGCAGGATTCCTGCAAGCCTTGCTGAAGACTGGGGCTATGCACGCGCAAAAGAGTTTACAGGAGGCCTATGCGCCCCGCAGTATCTGCTATGGATGCGGTCCGGCGAACCCGCAGGGCTTACATATCCGCAGTTTTGTGGCGGGGGATTACCTAATTGCGGAGTGGCAACCGCAACCGCATCATCAGGCGTTTCCGGGCGCGCTTAACGGCGGGATTATCGGCACCCTGCTCGATTGCCACTGCAATTGGGCCGCCGCTTACCACTTGATGCAGACGCAAGGGTTGGATCACCCGCCAGCGACCGTTACTGCGGAATACACCATTAAGATGGCGCGTCCTACTCCTGTGGACAAGCCTGTTCAGTTGCGCGCCTGGGTGGTGGAATCTCAAGGGAACCGCGTCTGGGTGGAGGGCGAGTTGAGTGCCAACGGCGAGGTCTGCGCCACATGTCGCGGGCTATTCGTGGCGGTCAAGCCCGGGCACCCTGCTTACCACCGCTGGGATTAGCCCTAAAAGCGGGATTTTTTGCAGACAGGAGCGTATAATTGCTTAGGAGGCTATGACGCATGTCCATCCATCGTTTTATGTATTGGCTATTTTTAGGGGTCGGCATGGTGCTGTTTGCGACCATCGGCTTGCTTGTGACCGACCCGTTTCTGAAAGCGGTCCTCGAGCGGGTTCCCGAGGCGCGCCTATCACCGATGTGGGCTCAGGTGGGGTTCACAGCGGCAGGGCTTTTATTGGGGATTCTGGTGGCGAATCATAGCTTCCAGCTTTTAGCGCGGGTCGCCCGCCATCTGGAAGAGGCGGAGCCCGACGAGAAGTTAGCGATTGGTCTGGGGATTATCTCAGCATCGGTGATTACCTTCGCGCTCTATCCCCTGCTGTTCGCAATTGGGGGTTCTAAACTGGGCTGGGCTTTGACCTTACTGGCGTTTGTTGTTTTAATTTATCTTAGCATCGTCAGCTTTTTGAGCATGAAGGATTATCTGCCCCTCACAGCACAAGCACGACAACGCAAGACGGGGGTGCGAATTTTGGATACCAGTGTGATTATCGATGGGCGCATCCGCGACATTCTGCGCGCAGGCTTCCTAGAGGGCAAGCTCTATGTGCCGGGCTTCGTGCTGGACGAACTCCAACATATTGCCGATTCGGAAGACCCGCTTCGGCGCGCGCGGGGTCGGCGTGGGTTAGAAGTCCTGCAACAGCTTCAGCATGAAGCAGACTTGGAAGTACGCTTGCACGACCGCCTGGCCCCGCACACAGGCGACGAGGTGGACGCGCGCTTAGTGAGACTTGCCAAAGCGATGGGCGCAGACATTATCACTAACGACTACAACCTCGACAAAGTGGCGGAACTGCAAGGTGTGCGCGTGCTGAACATCAACGAACTGGCAGAAGCTGTGCGTATTCATGTACTTCCTGGTGAGGAGCTGACCGTAATTCCCATCCGCGAAGGGCAAGAACCCGATCAGGGCGTCGCCTATCTGGAGGATGGCACAATGGTGGTCGTGGAAGGCGGCAAAGCCTACATCAATCAGCCCGTCGATGTGGTGGTCACCAGCGTGCTCCAGTCCACACGCGGCAAGATGCTGTTCGCCGAACCGAAGGAAGTCAACCATGCAACCGAAAGCGGAGTCGACTACCCACGTACTTATACTGGCAGCCGGAGGCGGCGTCCGGTACGGTAAGACGCCTAAGCTCTGGGAGACGCTGAACGGAGTGCCCATCTGGTGGCATGCACTGTGGCGGATGGTAACCCATCCGGAGGTGCAGGGAGCAACGCTGGTTGTCGCTCCCGAATCGGAGTCGGTCTACCAAGCCTACTTGGAAGCCCATCCTGTGCCGAAACCGACGGCGATTGCGCCTGTCGGCGGGCGCACGCGCCAGCAGAGCGTACGCAACGGCTTGCAGACCCTGCCCGAATCGGTGGCATATGTCGCCGTTCATGACTCGGCACGCCCTTTAGTAAGCCATGCCCTATTGGATCGGCTGTTCGAGGCAGTGCGCCTTCATGGCGCTGTCGTGCCTGCGCTCCCCGTCACAGATGCGCTCGCACGCACCGATGCCCGCATGCCCCCTACTCTCCGGCAAAGTGTAGACCGCAACCTGCTGTACCGTGTTCAAACCCCGCAGGTATTCCGACGCGATTGGCTGATTATGGCGCATCAGTGCGCAACCGACGATGACGCTCTCGACGATGCCTCGCTGGTGCATCAGGCGGGCTACCCCGTCGTGACGGTGGACGGTGACCCATATAACCTCAAACTCACCACACCCGAAGATCTGGCACTGCTTCGGCTCTACGCAGGCGAAACGGGCTCGGTTCGAACAGGAATCGGGTATGATATTCACCCACTGGCAGAAGGGCGAAACCTCATGTTAGGCGGTGTGGCAATACCGTTTTCAAAAGGACTTTTGGGGCATTCCGATGCAGATGTGGTTCTGCATGCCCTCTGCGACGCTCTGCTGGGAGCGACCGCACTGGGCGATATCGGGCACCACTTTCCTAACACCAACTCGCGCTGGAAAGATTGCCCCAGTTTGACCTTACTACAAGCAGTCAAAAAACTGCTGGATCAAGCAGGCTACCGAATCCAGCACATCGATGCCACCATCATCGCCGAGGCACCGAAGCTGGCGCCCTATCTCCCCGCTATGCGCACCCAAATCGCGCAGACCCTCGAAATCTTGCCTGTCCAAGTGAGCCTTAAAGCCACTACTAACGAAGGAATGGACTCGATCGGACAGGGACACGCCATCGCATGCTTCGCAGTGGCTACCGTACAACACCAAACCACAGGAGGTTCCCTATGAGCAAATCCCGTAAGACCAGCCAACGCAAGGAAGTTGACATCGTCGATGTGACCTTTCGCAGTCCCCACGGCGAACTCAGCGAGACCGAGAAGACCTATGTCCGTCGCAAGTTGGCACGGCTGGCACGCTTTTTCCACAAAATTTGGACGCTGGAGTTTGTGCATGAGTCTGTGCGCGGGCAACATGAGGTCGCCATCAATGTGGATGCGGATGGGCATACCTTTCATATTCAGGAGCGCCACGCTGAGTTTCGGGGTGCGGTAGATGCCGCCGTACAGAGCTTGGAACACCAGTTAGCCCGCTACAAGGAGAAGCTCCAGAAGGGGCGCGGTCGTCTGCCCCGTGAGACGCTCCTTGCCGAAGCCGTCTCCTTGGAGAGGACCGAGTCCGCTGAGGCCGAGAACCCAGACACCCCCACCGTGCGCTCCGTTAGACGCATCACTCTCAAGCCGATGAGCGTCGAAGAGGCGCTACTTCAGGCAGAGATGGACGAACGCTCGTTCTATGTGTTCCATGATGCGGATACCGATCGCGTGTGTGTTCTCACCCGTCAGGGCGATGGCGTGTACGATTTGATAGAGATCGTGTAACGGCTCCCCGCTCTCCCTAAGGGGGCGGGGCTCGAGGCTCCCTATGAATCCTTTTGCCACCTACCTGCCTCTAACGGTATGACTATCTTGCAAGGAGGTAGAAAACGATGGCACCAGTGGTTTATGATGTCGAGGTGGATGCGCGTGGGCATCAGTGTCCGATGCCGATTGTGAACGCACGCAAAGCGTTACAAAACTTGCAGTCGGGTCAGGTTTTGCGCGTGTTGGCAACCGATCCTGGCTCGGTGAACGACTTTCAGGGCTGGGTCAAGATGGTTACGGATGTCGAACTCCTCGCCCAAGAGACTACTGAGATGGATGGGAAGACGGTGTACCTACACTATGTACGCAAGAAGTGAGGTGAATATGACGAACGGACAGACGACTTAGATAAGGTGCTGGCTGCCTTCGTGATTGCATCGGGTGCTGCCGCGAGTGGGATGGAAGTTTCCATGTTCTTCACTTTCTGGGGGTTAACCGCTCTGCGTCAGAAGCGCCAATCGGACGGGGAGACTCTGTTCCAAAAAATGATGGGCTGGACGACGCCTGTGGGCATTCGCGGCCTGGGCGTCTCGAAGATGAACTTCGGCGGGATTGGCGCGAAGATGCGCCGCTCGATGATGAAACAGCAGGGCGTGCCTCAACCTGAAGAGATGGCGCAGATGGCGCGCGACTTGGGAGTGCGCATCGTCGCCTGCCAGATGTCGATGGATGTAATGGGCATCCACAAGGAGGAGCTCATCGACGGCATCGAGGTCGGCGGTGTCGCTACCTTCCTCGGTGATGCGGTTCGCTCCAAGGTGACCCTGTTTATCTAAACGGATCTGCCCCTGCTCCTATAGGGGAAGGGGCTCTTCGATGCTGGGGCAAAGTTACTCTTTGCCTTTGAGTGAGAGCCCGTGTCGCAGGTCGCGCCAGCGCATATAGCGTGCGAAGGCGCATGCGATTTCGCGATACATCTTCCAGCGGGCACGCGTCCCGCGCCAGAAGCCCAGTTTCTCCTCCTTCATCGTGTGTGTGATGCCTTCGATGGGCACCATCGCTACAGGATAGCGGTTGCGCTGGAAATGGAGCGTGAGCGCAATTTCTACGCCAGAGCGTGTGCTTTCGATGCCCGGAACCTCCACAAACAGCGTCCGCAGAAGCGCGCGCTGACCACTGATATAGGGAACCAAAAACTGCGCTAAGTCGGTGCTGATTCGTCCCCCCCGAAAGACCCCGATTGCCATTGCGACCGAGCCTTCCAGCACGGGCGCAACGATGGCTTCAACATGCTCGGGTTTGAGCCCAATCAGGTCTGCATCGAAGAAGGCGACAATCTCTGCCTCAGTAGCGGTGGCGCCTGCGAACATGGCGCCGCCCTTACCCCGATTGGTGGGCAGGTGGATCACACGAATGCACTTGTGGGGGTGCGATTGGGCAAAGCTTTGCGCTACTTCCGCAGTCTGATCGCGGCTCCCATCGTTGACCACGATAATTTCGTCCAGCGAAGGACACTCCACCAGTACGCGCAGCACCCTGATGATCCGAGTCTCCTCGTTATAGGCGGGCACGATGGCAGAGACCGTCACGGCTTACCTCCCTGTGCAGGTTGACCTGTAATCTGCTCGATATGTTGGCGGGCGCGCCAAATGCGGTTCTCGGTAAGGGGATGCGTGCGGAGGTTCGCCAAGATCCCTTCGTTGCCCCCCTTCTCTTTGGCTTTGAGCAGTTCGAAGAAGCGCAGGATCCCGTTGGGGTCATAACCGGCTTTGTAGGAGTATTCGATGCCGAGACGGTCAGCTTCGTACTCTTCTTGGCGACTGTATTTGAGCACCAAAAGTGCGCTGGTAATCTCTGCGATGTCGCTCACTTTGCCCTTCGTGCCCAGCGAGATCAACACGCTCGCCCACAAGCCTTTAGTATATTGCTTGTTTGCATGGCGCCGATTGATATGCGCCATCTCGTGCCCCAGCACGCACGCAAGCATATCGTCATCCTCGCCAACGGCGTCGACCAAGCCCCGAAACACATAAATCGGTCCACCAGGCAGGGCAAAGGCGTTGATCTCCTTCCCGCTTAGCACCTTGAAGGCGTATTTGAAGTCCTTATCGCCTGCGAAAGCCACCAGTCGTTGCCCGATGAGTTGCACGCGCTGCTGAACGCTCGGATCGGGGTCTAACCGATAGGTTTTCTCGACCTCAGCAGCGATCTCCTGACCGATTCGCACCTCCTCCTTCTTACTCCAAGTGATTCCCCCACGGCACCCACTCAAAGCGAGGGGAGTCAGAACCGTTATCAGGAGCCACCACCCGGCTCTTCGTCTGCTTGGCATCGTTCGTCTCCTCCTGTGCAATTATACCGACTATGCCCCCAAAGAGTATCACGCTGGGAACTCCAGCCCAATTTGGGGGTGCATCCTGTTGAACCCTTCCAAGGCTCGCCAAACGTGTGGAGCACGCCTCTATGGCTGAGTGCCTCATAGTGTGGTCTCGGGACGTCTCCCCCCAATCAACGGAAGAGAGCCGATTCCAGTTGCGGCGGCTGCGGTAGTTGAGCAACGGCTAAGCCCAACGCTGTGGAATGCCGATAATTCGCATGAGGTGATTTTCTGTGGCGGAGAAGGTGCGTCCGCCGAATCGGGTCTGCGGCATCGAGCCGGTGCGTTCCCGATACCCGAAAGATGGGGAGCGAGGCAAGCCCACACAACGCCCGCCTCAACCCCCGATGAAACCCTCACCCGAAACGGAACCACCCGATGAGGCGCATCAGGTGGATGTGGAGGTCTGAGCGATGGCGGAACTGATGGTGTTGTTTCAGGCACTGCTGCTGATTGCGGGGTGGCTGTTATTTTTACGTGCGCAAACCGAACTGCGTGCCCAAGCCGCACGCCAATCCCTCACAGGTGAGCTAGAGAGCCTCCGTCAAACACTGGACGCCCTTCTGATCCGCCTAATCGAGGAGTCGGAACGGGCACAACAGCGTCTCCAAGCGTTGCAACGCCGGGCTGATGAAGCCAACCATGCTCCCGCTTCCCCTACGACGCCATTCGCTCAAACACAGCACCCAGAACCGAGCTCTCCCTCTACTCCCAGCGATGCATTAGAATCCCCCAAGCCGATGGAAACTTTCACTCCCGATTTTGGGTATAACTCTACGAGGCAGGAACGCCCCTCAGTAGGCGCCTTGGTACAGCTCGCACGACAAGGGCTTTCTGTCGCTGAGATCGCTCGCAAAACGGGCTATGCGCCTGGCGAGGTGGAGCTGATCCTCAAATTCAAGCAACGACATCGGGAGGCAGAAGAATGAAATCTATCGGATGGATGGTCTCACTGACTACACTGGCTTTAATCGGGCTTAGCGGCTGTGGCGGCGGTCAAAACCGACCTATCGCCAAAATCGGCGACAAAACCATTAGCCAAGACGAGTATCTCAAACGCACCGAAAAGCTCCCTACTCCTGTCGGCGTGATGAACAACCAAATCGCCACCCAACCTGCAGGCTATAACGCCCTGCTCCAAATGGTGCGTGAGGAGGTACTCACCCAAATGGCGCAACAGGAGGGCGTCATGCCCACCGAGCAACAGGTCGAAGAGCGCGTCCAACGCCTCATGCAGCAGAACCCCAATGTGAAGCGTGCCGTTACCGAGCAGAAAACGCTCACCTTAGACGACCTGCGCCGCCAAGTGCGCATCCAGCTTATCCAGTTCAACCTGCTCACTAAGGGAGTCACCATCACCGAGAAGGAGATCAAGGCTCACTACGAAAATAACAAGCGCAACTTCTATCGACCTGCCGCCGCTCTGGTACAGATGTTGGTGGTCTCCAATCCAGAGACCCGTAATAAAATCGACGAAGACCTGCGTAAAGGGCTAAACTTCCGAGCCGTAGCTCAAAAGTATGCGCAGAACCCAGCCGCAGGCGTGCAGGTGTCCGAAACCGAACTCCCGGTGGAACCCCCATTTGCCAACAATACGCAAGGGCAATCGTTAGCCCAAATCGCCGCTATACTGAAGCCGCTCAAAGCGGGTGAAACCTCCCAGTGGGCGCCTGCTGGCAACAATTTGTGGGTGCGCTTTTATGTGATCACCAAAAACCCCGGTCGTCAACTTCCCTATGAAGAGGTCAAAGAAAATATTCGCGAAGAGCTGATGGTGCAGAAAGGTCAGCAAACCAATCGAGATATCAATGAGGAGATCGCCAAGCGCATGCTCGAAACCAAAGTCGAGATCTTCCATGACCAATGGAAAGAGCAATATACTAAAGATATGGAAGAGCTGAAGAAGGCTCTGGATGGACTGCAAAAGCAGAAGAAGCAAGCCACCAATCAGTCTTCAGGACAGGGCTCGCGCTAAATACAATGCTCTATCTGGTGGGATTGGGCGCAGGTGGGGTGCAGGAGATGAGCGCGCATGCGCTCGGCGCGCTCCGCCGAGCCGCATGTGTCCTCCTTAGAACCGAGAACCACCCTGCGGTTTCCGCCCTGCGCTTGGCGGGCATCGATTATCGGGTGCTGGAGATGCCAGACCTCCCTACAGATCCCGACTCACGCGCCCGAACGCTTGCCGAGCGCGTCTTACGACACCTGAAGGACGCTCCACTGGTCGCTTACGCCGTACCTGGGCACCCGCTCATGGCAGAGGATTCAGTGCGCCATGTGCTGGAATCTGCACGCCAACAGGGAATCCCAGTCCGCATCGTACCCAGTCGCAGCTTTCTGGAACCCGTGCTGGAGGCACTTCAGTACGAGATGAGTCAGGGGCTTCAGCTGATTGATGCGGGTTCGATCACGCGCGTTCGTCCCAATCCCACCGTCGCGCAAATCTACTATCAAATCGAAACGCCCGAACTCGCACAACGCGTCAAAGCCGAACTGCTACGCCACTATCCCCCAGAGTTTGAGGTCACTCTCGTCCACGCTGCAGGCGTCGAGGGCATCACCGAGGTTCGAACCATCCCCCTCGAACATTTGGATCAACAGCGCTATGATTCGCTGACCACACTGTTCGTCCCGCCTGCTTCGCAACGCCAGCGACGCTATGAAGGCTTCGAAGGGCTACGCGCCGTAGTCGCCACCCTGCGCGGCCCCGAAGGTTGTCCATGGGACAAACAACAGACCCATCAGAGCCTCAAGCCCTACCTCGTCGAAGAAGCCTACGAAGTGTTGGAGGCGATTGACCGCAATGACTTTCAAGCCCTCAAAGAGGAGCTGGGCGATCTCCTTTTGCAGGTGCTGATGCACGCTCAGCTCGCCGAAGAGGCAGGGCACTTCACGCTTGACTCAGTCATCGAAACCTTGCTCCATAAGCTGATCGCCCGCCATCCGCATGTGTTCGGCAATGTACCTGCCCACGACGCAGAGACCGTCCTCAAAAACTGGGACAAAATCAAGCAGGCAGAAAAAGGGCAGGGGTCAATTCTGGAAGGGGTGCCGCGTGCAATGCCAGCGCTCCTGCGTGCTTTGGAGGTATCTAAACGCGCCGCACGAGTCGGCTTCGAATGGAGCGATATCTTCGGCGTGCTGGAGAAACTCCAAGAGGAGGAGACCGAACTGCGTCAAGCAATCCAGCAAGGGCATCCTGCATCCATTGAGACCGAAATCGGTGACCTGCTGTTCACAGTGGTCAATGTTGCGCGCCATGCGAAAGTGAACCCCGAAGAGAGCCTGCGCCACATGGTCGATCGGTTCATCCAGCGGTTCCAATGGATGGAATCGCAGACGCGCACACAAGGACGCCCCTTAGAAAGCCTCTCAGCTGAGGAGTGGGAGGCGCTATGGCAACAAGCGAAGCAAGCCATACAACCGCCTCGCTGACCACATGGGTCAAAGAGTACGCCCATGCGCTCGGGTTCGACCAAGTAGGGGTCGCCCCCGCAGTGCACCCACCCCACGCAGATGCCTTTCTGCGCTGGCTCCAACAAGGCTATGCGGGTACGATGGACTATATGGAGCGCACGGCATCCCAACGCTTAGACCCGACCGAACTCCTGCAGAACGCACAAAGCGCCGTCGTCGTCGGGCTCAACTATACGCCTGCAGAGATGCCACAAACCGATTACCGCATTGCACGCTACGCACTGGGCGAGGACTACCACACGCTCCTCCGCCAGAAGCTGGAGCAGCTGCTCACCGCGTTTCAAGCCCTCTGCCCCGACGCACACGGAAGGGTTTGTGTGGACACGGCGCCCGTTTTAGAACGCGAGATGGCATGGCTCGCAGGCTTGGGATGGTACGGTAAAAACAGCTGCCTCATCGAGAGCCATCGGGGGTCTTACTTCTTCATCGGCGTGCTTCTGTTAGATGTTGAGCTGGAGTACGACCATCCTGTTTTTGGGGGGTGTGGCACTTGTCGGCGTTGTTTGGATACATGCCCTACAGGCGCGCTGACCGCTCCCTACCAGTTAGACGCCCGACGCTGTATCAGCTACCTTACCATCGAACTGCGTGAGGGTATTCCCGAGCCGTTGCGCGCCCCGATGGGCGAATGGCTGTTCGGCTGCGACATTTGCCAAGAGGTCTGCCCTTTCAATCACCCGCGCCCGCATCAACCCCTGCGCGCGGTGCCAACCCACGAACCGCGCCTTGCTCCGCGCCCGTTGCCTTCACTGGAAATGATACTGCAGATGGACGAGTCGGAGTTTCGTCAGCAGTTCCAAGGCAGCGCCATCCGCCGAGCCAAATGGCGCGGGCTGATTCGCAACGCGCTTATCGTTGCTGGCAATCGCGCGGACCCCAAGCTGCTCCCCCTCGTGGAGCGCTATTGCCGCCACCCCGACCCGATGCTCCAAGAGCATGCAGAATGGGCACGCCAGCGGATTGTTCAGGCACACACACAAGCGATACCCCAACCACTTCGATACCCCAAAAGATTTTAGGGTATACTCCGCATAAGCTTGGGGGTTTACGATGGCGATTACGGCGTATGAATGGTCTGATCGTTTGCGCCCCTATCGGCGGCGCGTCCGGCTCTTGCTTGCTTGGAAGCTGGGGGCTATCGGTGGCAGTGTGGGCGCTTTGACCGCCACAGTGTTGAGCTTCCTGGATTGGCGCGCAGTGTTGTTCGTCCCCACATTCTGGCTCCCATTGACAGTGGGCATCGGGATTCTGCTCGGTATCGGCTGGGCACTGCTCTTGCGCTTGCCCGATTCGGCAATCGCCCAGCTGATTGATCGGCGTGCGGGGCTCAAAGACCGTCTGCAAACCGCGCTGGAACACACCGATGCCAGCCATCTCTTTGACCCGCCTCTGATAGAAGACGCCCAGCGGGCTCTCTACCAAACCCACCCCGCCCAGATTTTCAAGCCACGCTTCACCCGCTGGCAGGGGCTACTTGTGGGGACTGTGGCTTTGGCGCTACTAATGCACTTTCTGCCTCAGATTCTGGCGATTGCCCTTCCTGAACGATGCGAGGAGCAAAAAGAGATTGCCCAGTCGGCGAAACAGATCGAAGAGGTTGTCAAGCCCATCGTAGAGGAGGCCAAAAAACCCGACGCCGATGAGATCGCGAAACGCATCGCCCAAAACGCTGAACTCTACAATAAGCGCGCTCGCGAAGCCAAAATGAGTAAGCAGGAAGCCCTCCTGCGCTACAACCAGATCCTCGAAGATGCCCGCAAACTGGAGCAGAAAAACACCCAAAAAATGGCACAGTCCGCCCAGAAAGCACTCTCCGCAGGCGAACAACTCCAAAAACTGTCTCACAAAAAACAACAAGAACTCCAAAACGCTACACAAGACCTGCAAGCCCAACTGCAGCAAATCCAGCAACAGCTCGACACCGGCAAAGACCTGCAAGGCAACCCTCTCTCTGCCGACCAGCGAATGAGCCTGCAGAACCAGATGCGCCAACTGCAAGCCACCTTGCGCGCGATGCAGAACCCCGCCGCCCAAACCCAAATGAGCGATCTCCAAAAACGCCTGCAAGAACTGCAAAAACAGCTCCAATCCGGCAAAGACGCAAAGGGCAACCCCCTAAGCAAAGAGCAAATGGAAGCCCTACGCAAAGAGAGGGAACGGCTCCAACAGCAGATTCGTGCCCTCAAACTCTCCCAAGAGGCACAAGAGTTCCTGCGCAAGCTCTATAACGAGCCCACCTTCAAAGCGGCGATGGAACATCTGCGCAAACTCACCGAAGAGATGCGCAAAAACATGCAACAACAACAAAACCCCAATCAAGCCGAAAAAGCCCAGCTGAGCCCAGAAGAGATCGAAAAACAACTCCAAGAACTGGAAAAACAGCTGGTGGAGCTGGCGAAAAAATATCAATCCGATGAGCAAATCCGCCAACTCGCCCAACAAATCCTCGAACAGGTCAAACAGATGAAAAAGCTCAACCAGTGTAACGGAGCCTGCGCCGGATTGGGCACATGCTTCGGACTCGGACTGGGTGCTGGAATAGGAGGCATTCGCCAAGGACCCGCTTGGGACAAGGGCGAGTATGGGGGTCAGCCTGAGCTGTTCAATCAGGGCGACAAACAGCCCGAACTGAAAATCCCGATGAAAGATATCGCTATATCGGGACAACAACCCCTTCTGCCCGGTCCTGCCGAGTATCAAGATTTCGAAGCACCCCCTGTGCCAGGAGGCACCTCCATCCCTCTAAAGCAAGCACTGCCGACCTACCAGAAAAAGGCGGAGCAGGCACTCAACCAACAAAATATCCCTCCTGCAGAGCGGAAGCGTGTCAAACGCTACTTCGAATCGCTTCAAAAGGGAGCCCAGTAGACACGCGTCAAAGGGGAAACACTATGGAGAACGGGAAACAGCTCGCCGAGTGGTTCCGTGAGACCTTCGAACGGATTCGGCGCGAGGTCGCAAAGGTCGTCGTCGGACAGGAAGAGGTGGTCGAAAATGTGCTGGTCTCTGTGTGCGCAGGCGGACATGCCCTACTGGAAGGTGTGCCCGGCTTAGGCAAAACCCTGCTGGTACGCACTTTAGCCCAGACTTTCAACCTGCAGTTCTCGCGTATCCAGTTCACACCTGACCTGATGCCTGCCGATATTACAGGCACCAATATTCTGGCGGAAAGCGAAACAGGAGCGCGCACTTTCAGCTTTCGCCCAGGACCTGTGTTCGCCAATATCGTGCTGGCAGACGAGATCAACCGTGCCACCCCAAAGACTCAGTCTGCCCTGCTGGAGGCGATGCAGGAGCAGGCAGTGACCGTCGCAGGCAAACGCTATCCACTCGAACCCCCCTTCTGGGTATTGGCGACCCAAAACCCCATCGAGCAAGAAGGCACATACCCACTGCCCGAAGCGCAGTTGGATCGCTTCTTCTTCAAGATTCTGGTTGGCTATCCCAGTTTAGAGGAGCTGCGCGAGATTATCGACCGCACCACAGGCGTCGAGACCCCCCATCCCGAAAGTGTCGCCGATCGGGAGACCCTGCTGAAGCTTCAGCGCCTCGTGCGGGAGGTACCGATCGCACGCCCCGTGCAAGAGTTTGCGCTCAAACTGATTGTCGCCACGCACCCCGGCTCGGAATATGCCCCACCTGAAGTCAATAAGTATGTGCGCTACGGTTCCAGCCCGCGCGGGGCGCAAACCCTCATCTTAGCTAGCAAGGTCTACGGCTTGCTGGACGGGCGCTACAATGTGGCCCGCGAAGATGTCGAACGCGCCCTCAAGCCCGCCTTGCGCCACCGCGTCCTGCTCAACTTCGAGGCGGAAGCTGATGGCATCAACGCCGACCAACTGCTGGAAACCCTCCTCAACCATGTAAAGCGCACCGAAACGGACCCCATCAAGCTCTAACCTGCGCGCCTGCTGAACCGACACAGCCCAACGACGCAGCTGCGCACTCCAGCACATACCCTACTCTGGGAGTGTAAACAACGAGGCGTCAATCGGTCTTTCGCTGGCTATGGTAAATCTCGCGCCCTTCGGTACGCGCGTGGCCCTCGGAACGGGCACTGCGGTTACCCCAAGCCCAACGCATCGCGATCGTCCAGCGGTTCGGAGTGCCAACAGAACTTATCGAACAACTTGAGAACGCCCTGCCGTCATGGTAGAGGAGATCGGCCTGTCCACGAATGCGCTTCAGACGGGAAGCCTGGTATCTGCAAAGACAACGGGGACGATTTACCGCCCCCGGAGTGTCAGAATGGACACGCGGTCAATGCCTTTCCACGAGAGCACCCGTTGATCGTAGACGATGGCCCTATGCGAGCGGAAGGACGGCTTTTTGGATTTGCCCCGCTTGTAGACTTCCTCGACCTTGCTGATGGCGCGGACAGTAGGGGCACGGCATGCCGTGCCCCTACAGATTGTGGAACTACCCCGGCGATGGCGCTGCACGCGGCGTTGAACCGCTCCATCGTCTCCAGGAGTGCGGCATGGGGCTCATCGGTCGGCATGAGCTTGACCATCAGCATCAGGTTCATGTTTCTATCATATCACAGATCGCACAATGGATGTAAATGAAAGGAGGGAGGCCGCCCTTTCTCTCCACGCCTGAAGGCGGTGGCTTCCGGGCGGCAGATTTGGTGAACCGCACGGAGGAGTCCTACGCGCGTACGGAGAACGCCCTCCACGAGATTCGCGAGGTGCTGGTGAGCCGGCGATCTGCCCTCCACCTCCAGAACGCGCCGCCGGGAGCCCCGGGCTTGAGCCCTGGGGAGGAGGCGGCGCTTGCTCCCCTCCATCATCATGTGGTAT
>PSLB01000043.1:0-14187 GCA_040289385.1 Armatimonadota bacterium | reverse complement strand
CAGGAGGAACAAGCGGTACTGGAGGTCCTGCGGAGTAGATGGCTCACAACAGGACCGAAGGTTCTGCAGTTCGAAAAGGAATTTGCCGCTTATACAGGTGCCGCCTATGCGGTGGCGGTCAATTCGTGTACCGCAGCGCTTCACCTCGTGCTGACCGCATGGAACATTCAGCAAGGAGACGAAGTAATTACCACTCCGCTCACCTTCTGTGCTACAATCGAAGCGATTGAATATGTCGGTGCAACCCCTGTGCTGGTCGATATCGACCCGAACACAGGGAACATAGACCCCAGCAAGGTAGAGCCAGCCATCACTCCACGCACGCGAGCACTGGTTCCTGTGCACTATGGAGGGCTCCCCTGTGAGATGCATGCACTGATGAATCTGGCACAGCACTACCAACTCAAGGTATTAGAGGACGCTGCCCATGCAGTCGGTGCCACTTGTCAGGGACGCAAGATTGGTACAATCGGACACGCCACAGCGTTCTCATTTTATGCAAACAAGAATCTTACAACTGGTGAGGGGGGCATGATCACAACCGATGATCCCGAACTCGCCGACCGCTGTCGTATCCTCAGCTTACACGGGATCAGCCGCGACGCATGGAAGCGATATACCGCGATTGGCTCATGGTACTACGAGGTTCAAACGCTCGGCTACAAATATAACCTAACCGACATTCAAGCCGCTATAGGGCTTGCCCAACTTAGGAAACTGGACGCCATGAACCAAAGGCGCCAACAAATCGCCACTCTCTATCGGCAAGCGTTTGCAGCGATGGATTTCCTCACGCCATTCCCGCTCGTGCTTCCAGAGGACCGCACCCATGTGTGGCATCTGTTTACCATCGTGCTGAACCTTGATGCCCTTACGATTGATCGGACAGGCTTCATCGAGGCGCTTCGAGAACGCCAAATTGGCGTGAGCGTTCACTATATCCCCATCCATTACCATCCTCACTACCGGCGCTACGGATGGCATCGTGGACAATTTCCTTGTGCTGAGTCTTACTACGAACGCACTATCTCTTTACCCATTTACCCGGCGATGAGCGATGCTGATGTGATGCGAGTGATTGAGGCGGTCTATGATGTGGGAAAGATCTACCGTCGCTGAAAGCAGCGTCACCCGCCCTTACGAATTCGTGAAGCGGTGCTTAGATGTTGCCTGCGCCCTTTTGGGAATAGCACTCACCCTTCCGTTATGGGGGGGGATCGCCCTGGCAATACGGTTAGACTCTCCTGGAAGTGTCTTTTTTGCTCACGAGCGGATCGGGCGATACGGGCGTAGATTCAAAGTCCTGAAGTTCCGCACTATGATTCAGGAGGCGCCTCAACAGGGAGCCTCCGTCACAGCAGTGGGGGATCCTCGCATCACGCGCGTAGGGCGATTTTTGAGAAAAACCAAGTTAGACGAGCTACCTCAACTCTGGAATGTGCTCAAAGGGGAGATGAGCCTTGTGGGACCACGCCCAGAAGTAGAAAAGTACATCCAACTCTACCCAGAAACCGCCTGCAATCTTATCTTAAGTGTCCCCCCTGGCATCACGGGGCTAACCCAGATTCGCTACCGCCACGAAGAACGCCTTCTGGCAGAACAGGCTAACCCAGAGCAATACTATCGCGAAGTGCTTCTCCCCCAAAAAATCGCCTCCGATGTAGAATATGTCTTGAAGCGAGGCCTTTGGATCGATGTGGAGATTCTATTTAGGACTTTAGTCGTACTATTCCGTTAGGCGCTGCCCCTAACCCGAATCGGTTCCTGCAAGCCGTCGTAGCACCAACATCAGTGCCTGCGTGCCAAGCTGTCCATGCCCCTCACGCTCAAGAAGCTGGTATAGCTGGTGCATCATTCCTGTTCCAAGCAAGGGGATATGCTGGCTATGGGCTTCCTCAAGCAAGATTCGAAGATCCTTCTGCAGAAGCTTGACCATAAACCCCGGCTGGAAGTCGCCCTGAGCGATACGGCGTCCCAGATTCTCCATCGCCCACGAGCTAGCAGCGCCTGATCCCAACACCTCCACGGCTTGCATCGGATCGAGGCCGACAGTTTCTGCAAATAGAAGCGACTCGGCGACGGCGAGGGTGCCGATAGCCACTGCAACTTGGTTGGCTAGCTTCATCAATTGCCCCTGCCCTGTGTGCCCCACATGCACAATCTTCTTCCCCATCGCCCGAAAGAGGGGGAGGGCGCGCGCGAAAGCATCGGCCTCTCCTCCTACCATGATGGTCAGTGTACCCGCTTCCGCTCCCCACTGCCCGCCTGTTACAGGTGCATCTAAAAACGCCACGCCCCGCTGGCGCGCAAACTCGGCTAACTCTCGCGTGAGCTTTGGAGAGGTCGTGCCCATGTCGATTGCTATCGAGCCAGCGGGTAATGCAGGCAGAGCAGGCGACTCCCCGCTAAGCCACACTTGGCGTACCGTCTCATCATCAGGCAAGCAGGTAATTACGACCGTACAGCGTGTCGCCAACTCTGCAGGGGTACGAGCCTCGCAGGCACCTGCCGAGACCAACGCCTCAATTGGGGGGCGACTCCGACTGTGAACCCATAACGGAAACCCCGCCCCCAGAAGGTGGCGCGCCATCGGATACCCCATAATCCCCAGCCCGATGAAGCCGACCGTCGGTTTGTTGTTGCTCATCATTCCCAAATTTTCGCCGAATCGCCTCCCTTCCCCCCTCTTCTGCCTCTATAGCATCTCCAGAACGGTGACGTCCTCCCCTCAATCAATTGAGGGGCACCCTTATTCGGGATGCACGCAGAGCTTTATCCCTGCGCTCCGGTTCGTGGACCGTATGCCCCCTCAGGTGGGGTGACAAGACTGCGGGCCGCGCCACACGGCCACTACTCCCATTGATGGGAGATACCTGTTAACAGATTGAGGAGAGTTCGGCGTATCGTCGTGACATCAAGGGTATACCATTCTCCTTCACGGTAGAGAATGGTACCCTCCACCATCGTTAGGGCGACATCGCTCGCCTGAGCGGCGAGTATCAGCCCTGCATAGGGGTCTGAGGCACCCAGATATGCCAGACGCTGAGTGCGCACCACGATGAGATCGGCGCGTTTGCCGACCTCCACCGAGCCGACCAGGGAATCGATCCCAAATGCTCGAGCGCCTTCCAGCGTCGCCATCAAGACCCAATCTCTCCACGACGGTTGGGCGGTGTTGCTAAACGCGCGCTGAGCCAAGGCGCCAAATCGCAGTTCTTCCCATAAATCCAGCGTACCCGCACTGACGGCGCTGTCGGTACCTACAACAATCGGAACCCCTTGTCTGCGCATCGAGGCAATGGGCGCTACGCCCGTGATGAGCCGAGCATTTGAGCGTGGGCAGTGGGCGACCTGAGTACGCGTCTGTGCCAGCACCTGAACTTCGCGTGGCTCCACTTTGACGCAGTGAACCAGCTGAGTGGACGCGCCCGTGATACCCACCTGATGGAGATACTCTATAGGCTGGATCCGAGGATGGAGATAGGCGATCCCACGCCGACAAAACATCTCAGCAAACGAACCCGACCTCGAACGCGTCAAAGCAATCTCTTCGGACGATTCAGCGGCATGCATACTGATTGGCAAGCCCTCTGCTCGTGCATAGGCGACTACAGCCTTGAGCAGGCTATCCCGAACCGTGTAGACCGCGTGGGGTGAAACTCCCAATTCAACTCGTTCGCCTGCTCCGTAGCGCAGAAGTGTGGCACGATGGGTCTCCAGCTTTCCTTTCAGGATTTCAAGGAGCGTGTTGTCGTTGGGCTCTGGCTCGATACCGAAAATCTCTTGGTGAACGCGTCCTCGAACACCTCCCTGCGCGAGTGCCTCTACGCTCACCCCTTTGTCAGTGTTATCCGAGACGAAGGTGATCCCACTGGCAAGACATTCGGCGCTTCCCAACAGGGCAGAAGGCAACCAGAAGGCGTCAGGCACTTTCGCCTTGAGCTCCACCAGCCCGCGAATCCAATCAAAAAAGGGAATGCAATCGTTGTAGCCTCGTAAGCCCGTATACTCCAGATGGCAGTGCCCGTTGATGAGCCCTGGCATCACGATCGCGTCGCCAAAATCCAACACATCGGCACCAGCGTGAGTCGTGCGAGGGCGTACCTCCACAATCCGCCCGTCCTCAATGACCACCTCGCCATCGGCAAGGGGTTCCTGAGCAATCGGCAACACCCAGTTGGCTCGGAGAATCAGAGGGGAGTGTTCCATGCGCGCCACATCTGCTCTAAAGTGATGTTCTTCACATGCAGATCTGCAAAGAGGCAATTATAGTGGTAGCCAGGGTCAGGGGGATAATCGGGTCCGAACAGCCGCTTACTGCCATGCCATTTGCCTGTACCATCAAAGAGCATATTGGTCTCCGCTGGGAATTGCATTCCACTGAGGATGATCTGTCGGAAGGCGATCTCGGTCCGGAAGAGATAGCTGGTGCCGTAACGCTCGTACAGCGAGGGGTGCGCAGGAAACGCTTCGCCCGTGAAGTCTTGAATTTCCATTCCCGTATCGGCTGGACAGTGCCAGATTTCGGGGCTCTTCTGATAGGGCTGGAGCACCTCGTGCAGTAACGGCAGATACGGGATCCAGCGTTGCCACTCAGGATGCTCCCACCAAATTTGGGGCGTATACTTGTCAGTGGGATCCACCGCGAGGGGATAACGGTCGCCCCAGTCGGTGCCGTACATCTCTATCGACATCCCGATTTGACGCAGGTTCGAAAGGCAATGGGATTGGCGCGCCTTAGCACGCGCTCTGGAGAAGACAGGAAACAATAAAGCCGCCAGCACCGCAATCATCGCTATCACCACCAACACCTCCACGAGCGTGAATCCTGAGCGCTTCATCATTCACCCCGGACGATAGTGTACCCGATACGGTTCCGTTTTTCACGCCCATGAGGTACAATTCTGTGAGGCGTAAGGGGACCTGCTATGATTCACCGCACGGAAGGCAAGGTTCACTGGACGATATGGTTATTCGCTCTGATAGGCATCGCCTTCGTCGTCATGGCGAGCGTCCAGCTCATGAAAGAAGCACGCAAGCCCCCATATGAACGCGTCGGGGCACAGTTTGTGCGTGCCCTTGCACGCAAGCAGTATGACGCAGCCCAAAAACTGGTCGATACCTCTGCCCTCTCCAAAGAACGCAAGGATTTCAAAAAGCTTTGGGAGGACCGCATGGCTGTTTGGGGTGAGATTGATGGAGTCGAGTTAATTGATGCTGTACCAGCCCCCAGCGACCTCAAACATCCCAAAGCCAGCGAAGGCTACCGTTTGGAATACCATCTAAAGGGATACCTCACAGTCGGCACAGCGTTCGTGTATGTCGTACCGCAAAACGGAGAGTGGAAGATAGTAGACTACGAGTTTCGTTAGCGAATCGGGATAAGTAAAGCATCGGCACCAGTCTGTTGCAGTGCCGCCTCGGCGGGAGGTTCCTCAATGGGCGGATGCTCCAACACGATGCCCACACGGCGGGCGCGCGCTTCGGGGATTAAAACCGCCCGCAGTTCAGTATTCTCAGGCAAGTAGAGCAGCTCGAACGCATCGTGGGTTTTCCATACCGAAAGCACGCGCATGGGGTCTGTCCGTGCTTTGAACCCCAGCGCACCGATTTGGCGTTCCTGACGCGCCAGTTCTAAAGCCTCCAACGCCGCCGTTAGAACACTCTCAGACAGAGGCTCCGACAGATCGAGAAAGTAGTAGTCGACCTGCTCGCGCCCAATCGCACACAACGCCTCGATAAGGTGCGCCTGAACTGAGTAGAGCGCCAGAGAGTAGTGTTCTACCCTCAGGAGCGATACAGGCGCAAAGAGTGCCACCTGCAGACGGTTCGGATACTGGCGCAACATCTGCCCCCACAGGGCGGGTGCCGGCGTAATGTCCAGCACTTCATACGGCGATTCGACGAGTCGGGTGAAAAGGCTCTCCGCCTGTTGGTAAGCCGAGCGATCGGAGGCTTGCAATAGCCCCCGCACCCACAGGGGATAGGTGTACCGATTAGTGCGTCCCAGTAGTCGTCGTTGCATGGCGAATGGCGTGTCGCAAAGCAAAAAACGAGAAGCTCTGCCCGCACTGTTGCGGATCGTGATCGCCTGCGACCACCCGCAGAGTCTGCATCGCTTGTTCTAAAAGAGCAGGATCGCCCGAGGTTCGGCTGTACGCCAACAAGGCTTGCGCCACCAACACATTATCTGCGGGGAGTGCGTCATCTACGCTCATTCGTACAGGAGTGAGACTCCAGCCCCCCCACTGCTTCGAGCGTGGGGTATCGTAGTACCCCCCTGTTGGATCCATGTAAAAAACAAGCATACGAGAAAGCTGTGCCAACCAACGGCGCCGAGAGGGGTCAGGCTGGAGCGTCTCGACTGCACAGCCTGCCAGCAAGGTCAGGCTCAAATCCCGAAGCCATTCGGCAGTCTGTCTGCGCGAGGTGTGGTACAGGTGCCCCTCAGGAGTTTGCATCGCCCGTAGGGTCTCCAAAGTGCGCTGTGCCGACTTGAATGCCCAGTTCCCATGAGATGACGCATGCCCGAATACACGCCAGTAGTCTACCAGTGCCAGCACAGCCAGTGCGTTGCTTTCTGCGACGACGGTGCGATCCGTATGCAGCCCTTGGGGGGCGTCCGATAGCGCACGCACGGTCAAAGGGGGGCGGGTACTGTGGTAGAAGCCTGCAGGACGCTCGTTCCAGAAGATTGTGCGCATCGCCTGCGCGATTTCGTGGGCGATTGGAGCCAGCGTGCGATCGTGTCGGCTGGCAAGGGCGTAGAGTCGGAGCAGACGCGCATGCTCGGTTAGCAACTTGCCTCCTATGGGCTTGAGTTCGTAATCCACACCTTCAGCCAGCGCGTAAAATCCGCCGCTTTTGGGGTCCCAAAGCACACTCTGACGCAAGTGGTGAAGAAACGCCACCAACAGCGAGCGCGCCTCAAGATCCGAGTGCGACTGTGCCAAAAGCCATTCCAGCTCATTTAGCAGGTCGGGCTGACCGCCAATCCAGTCTTCCGCAGTTTTAGGCAGTTCGGGCAGGCTCGGCTCTGCCAGTGAGTCGACCTCGATAGGTGTTGCAGGGCGAAACCAACGCTGTTCCCAAAGGCGTGTCAGTGCATCTGCTTGTCGATGGGTCTCTTCGGGATTTGTACGGTAGCTTTTGCTGGTTGCCTCCAGCAGGCGCATCAGTTCAGAGCGCGTCTCGGGCGCAAGCGCCGCCAACGGCTCGCCATCGGGGGTGAAGATAACTATCAGCGGATAGCGCAAAGGAGTATTCAGCAACTGTGCCACCTGGCGCAAGTACCGCGCCCGCTTGGGTGCGGAGTCGGCATCCACCTTAACAGGGATAAACTCGCGATTGAGCAAATCAGCGACGCCCGAGTCCTGAAACAGTTCACGCCCCAGCCGTTTAGCGCGCCCTGACCAAAAAGCGCCCACCTCTACAAACACGAGCCGATCGGTTTTTTGCGCCTCGCTGAAGGTTTCGGCGCGCCATTCCCGCCAGTTGACCAGCTGATATTGACAGGTAGAGAGATAGGCTTCCGTACAGGTGCTGAGCGCGTTGGGATGCTGGCGTCGCTCCAGCATCCGCAATCCCATGCCCAGCCATGCCATGAGTACAATCAGGAGCGAGACCCCACTCAGCACAGCGAAGCGCGGCGCATACCGCTCAATCACCTCATGCACGGTAGGAGAAGTATACCTCTTTGGGGTACACTTCACGCCATGTTGGATGTAGCTCTTGTGGGGCTTGTGGTCGCGGTGGGTGTGGTGTTGTTGGGGAATTATGTGGTGGTGCGTGCAAGTCTCAGCCCACCGCGCACCCCCTTTTTTTTGACCCCGCGCGACTTGGGCTTGCCATTCCAGCAGGTGGCTTTCCCCTCACGCGATGGGGTGCGTCTGCACGGCTGGTGGATTCCTGCACCGAAGCCGATTGGGATAGCGATTCTGTGCCATGGGTACTTGATGAACCGTTGCGAGCCGCTTCCTGTTGCCAAAGCCTTGTGGGAAGTGGGGTTTCACTGCTTGGTGTTCGATTTTCGGGCTTCGGGCAAGAGCGAAGGGAAGTGGGTCACTATCGGCGACAAGGAACGGCTGGATGTGCTCTCAGCAGTGGATTTTGCAACGGGCACTGCGCCCCACTTGCCCGTGGTGGTGTACGGCACATCGATGGGGGGCGCGGCAGCTCTGCTCGCGAGCGCAGAAGACGAACGCATTCGCGCCGTTGTGGCAGATTCCGCCTACGCCCGCTTGAGCGATGCCATTGACGACTGGTGGCGTGGCAGTCTGGGCAACGGCGTGGCAGTGCTGTTGAAACCGTCCCGCTGGATTGGTGCGTTGATCACTCGCCGCTCACCCCACAAAGTGGCGCCGGAGGCAGTGGTGCATCGGTTGGCACCGCGTCCGCTGCTGATTATCCACGGCACTCACGACACGCTTATCACCCCCCGCCACGCCCAACGGTTGTTCGAACGCGCTGGTGAACCCAAGCAAATCTGGTGGGCAGAGAAATGCGAGCATGCTCAGGCGCGGTTCGAACGCCCCGACGAGTTCTACCCGTTAGTGGTCGATTTCCTGCTCAACGCTGTTGCACCCCATCACAGCGGTTCGGTGCCTTCGCTCAGTATCAACAGGTACTCCTCGTAGGCGAAGAGGCGATTGCGATGCTGACCCGTAATCTCGCGCACGATTCCAAGCCTCTGTAGTGGCTCGACGGCTTTCGCAACTGCTGGGAATGAGAGGTGGGTCTGCTGACATATCTGACCCATCGAGAGCAAAGGACGCTGGCAGAACGCTCCAGACACCTGAAGTGCCGTGGGCATCTTACGATGGAGCGACTGGATTTTCCGTCTATCTTCCTCAAATAAGGAGATTAGTCGTTGTATTGTATCCACTGCGCTGGTTGCCGTTTGCTCCACACCTTCCAAGAAGAAGCCTATCCAGCTCTCCCAGTCGCCTTCGGACCGAACAGCGTCCAGTTTGCGATAATACTCTGCACGATTTCGCTTGAAGTAGAGGCTTAGGTATAGCATCGGACTTTGGATAACGCGCTCATCATGAAGAAGCACCAAGACGATCAGGAGGCGTCCGATGCGTCCGTTTCCCCGTGACGTCCTCCCCTCAATCAATTGAGGGGCGTCCTTATTCCGGATGCACGCAGGGCTTTCTCCCTGCGCTCCGGTTCTGCGACGCCGTTCCACCCCAGATGGAATGACACGACCACAGGCCGCGCCACACGGCCACTACTCCCCTTCAAGGTACGGGTTAGTGACCACGGGAGATACCTGTTCATCCCATGATGATCCCCCATGCGCGAGGGGGTCCGTGTATCCCCAATTGAGGGGGATTACTGCCCTCTCACGCTCCCCCACTTTACGTACTCATAATTAGACTCCGAAACGCGCCAAAACCGGACAGCAAATCGGCAAAATGTGGCTGATTTCGGCAGGAACTTCCTATGAAGTAGCGAATCTCAGGCGTTGTAGCCACAACGAACATGGAGGTACGATGAATGAGGAAACGATGGATCTGTTGGAGTATGCTATTCGTGCTGACTGCGCTATGGATAGCTCCCGCCTTCGCCCGATGGGAAGAGGGCGTTTTCCGAGTGCGGGCAGGTGCATTCTTCCCCACAGACGCCGACCTACAGCATCTGAATAAGACATGGTTCGCCGTCGGCTTGAGCTACCAAACTGCTGGGATTGACCTATTTGGTAGCACCGCCACCGAACTCAGCGCGGATCTCTATGCGCATCATACAGGTGGTTCGCGCGGTACGATCACGGGACTCCTATTCTCTCAAGTATACGAGCGTCCAGTTGACGAGACCGACAGCAAGTGGCAGCTGCGTCTGGGTGTCGGACTATTCGTGGTTGACACTACGGGTCCCAGCAAGAACGTCTTTGGCGGGCGCGTGGGCGTCACCTTCTGGGTAAACGAATATTATAGCGTAGAGGTGAACTACGACATTACTGACCGCGTCGGCGCGAGCCGCGATCGGGCAAGCGGACTTGCGGTAACGATCGGCTACCGATTCTAAGCGCAACAGGTGTGTCATGCCAGACCCTCCCTGCACGGTGCAGGGAGGGGGCTTGCTTTACTGCTCTAACGCAGCGCGCACGCGTGGATGCACCACCTGTCCCCTGTAGGCGACTAAGGTCTCTTTAGCGATGGTGTCTTCGATATCGGGGTTCAGCTCGGGGAGCATCCCGACCTTTTTGAGGTGGCTCACGAAATTGCAGAGGTTGCGCGAGTAGAGGAGACTGGCATCAGTGGGCACGGTCGCCGGCAGGTTGACCGCACCCACCACCGTAACGCCCCGATACACTATCGTTTCTCCGGGTCGCGTCAGTTCGCAGTTTCCGCCCCATTCTGCCACGAGGTCGATAATCACCGTGCCAGGTCGCATCTGTTCTACGACTCGCTTGGGGATCAATAGCGGGGCACGCTTGCCTGGCACCGCCGCTGTGCAGATGATGACCTCCTGCCGAACAAGATGCTCACCGAGAAGGTCTTGCTGTTTGCGGAGTGTCTCCTCCTCCAGCGCGCGTGCGTAGCCCCCAGCCGTTTCTGCCTGAGCGATCTCCAGAGGTAGCTCCACAAACTTTGCGCCCACGCTCTCCACCTGCTCGCGCGTGGCAGGGCGGACATCATAGCCCTCTACCGATGCGCCCAGACGCTTAGCAGTCGCCATTGCCTGCAATCCTGCCACCCCTGCCCCAATCACGAACACACGCGACGGCGAGAGGGTGCCCGCAGCGGTCATCAGAAGCGGAAACATCCGAGGCGACAGGCTCCCTGCCAGCAAAACCGCCTTATAGCCTGCTATCGTCGCCATCGTGGAGAGCACATCCATATTTTGCGCACGCGCGACGCGCGGCATCAGCTCCAGTGCAAACACCGTCACGCCCCGTTCGGCAAGCTGGGCAACAGAAGTCGGTCGATAGAGGGGTTCCACCAGCCCCACCAGAATCTGTCCCGCACGCAGCAATACACTCTCTTGTTCGAAGTGATCAGGGTTCGCGCCCGCCGCACGCACCGCTAACACCATCTCCGCTCGTTCTAAAACCTCTGCGCTCGACGCAAGCACCACTGCCCCTGCCTGTTGATAAGCAGAATCTCCAAAATATGCCTGCTTGCCCGCCCCCGCCTCAATAAACACCTCGAACCCCGCTTTGCGGTATGCTTCTACCAGTGCAGGCACAACTGCCACCCGCCGCTCTAAGGGATGGGTCTCCGTCAGCACACCGATGCGCATAGCCAAAAGTATACCCTCCAAGCCGATGGCGCTCGCCCCCACCTTTCAGTGGGTCTGCAAGCGGTCTCGAGCCTTATTTGCCTGTTGCAAGGTGACGCTCTACCGTATGGGGATACCCCAAAATCGGACGCGCCAAAACGATCGGGAACTGGCGTGCCTTCTGCTCGTAGCGTGCCACAGCCTCCAAATACCGCTTGCGCTCCACCGCGATCCGGTTCTCACTCCCAGTGATCTCGTCCATAAGACGGGTTACCAGCCAGTCGTTGCGTAAGGCGGGATCCGACTGCAGTTGCAACAGGAGCGTGCGCGCCTGCTCGGAGTTCGTGCGCAACGCCTGTGCAAGGCTTTCCAAACGCGCGCGCTGTTGGGCATTTACCTGCTGGCTCAGTGCTTCCAAACGGGGGATAAGCGAGTCACGACGCTGAATGACATTCTCCAACTGTGCCCGACGACACTGCACTGCGCTCCACGCCTCGTTCAGTACCGAGTGGCTATAAAGCAAGTTTAGCATCAAGAGTAGGAACACCGCCCCACCCGCCAGCACCATGTAAAGGCGCCGACGCGCTTTGCGCGCTTGAGCCTCTTCGACACGGCGTATCGCCTCACGAAGGTGTTCAGGGGCGACCCCCATCTCTTCGGCACTGGCTTCCAGCACATCCTGCGGAATGCCTGCCTCATGGGCTTGCTGAAGGCGCACCGCCTCCTCAATAATCGCCTCGGTCTGTTTCGGATCTACCCGTTTCTCCATCTTCGGATCTACCCGTTTCTCCATCGCCTACCACCCCCTCCCTGTACCGCCACCGCCCGAGCTTCCACCACCAAAACTACCTCCACCTGCACCGCCCGAGCTTCCACCACCAAAACTACCTCCACCTGACGACCACCCTCCTGACCAACCACCGCCCCGACTTCCGCTTGGCCAGCCATCCGACGATTGCCCCCCGCCTGTGCCAAGCCACCAGTCGTCGTCGCGACGGCGTTTAGGAAGAACGCGCTCGTGCGTCTCAGTATGCCCACACTTAGAATTCTTGCATTTTCGGGTTTCTATTTCCAACCCTGTGCGGGTATAGGTGGGACTTCGCACAAGATGGGTACCCACGCGAAGGGTATAGCCCCCGCACTTGGGACACTTCGAGTAGGGTGTGAACCACGCGACTTTGGGAATGATTTCCATCGTGTCGCACGCCTCACAGCACCACACCAAGTAGTTCACGCTCTTTAGGTGTTCCTCAGTGCGTTGGAGGGTGTTCAGGTAAGCGTCGTCGTCCTCTTCGCTCAGCAGGTGCATCGGTTTCTGGCAGTGGGGGCATTTCGGCGGGCGTTCCATCAGCACACTGACCGCCCAAACCAGCGCGCCTGCCCCCACCACCAGGATTGCCAGAACCGCCATCGGCAACCCCACAGGCGTGGATTCTGGAGCGCTCTCTGCAGGGCGAAGGGCTATCGGCTGGGCATAAGGGCGTGCAGGCGTCTCATAAGCTCCTGTGCGCTGGGCGTACCGAATCGCCTCAATTATCCGCTCCGTCCCCGCAAGAATGCCCCCCGCATAATCCCCTCTCCGAAAATGGGGAATCATTGTCTCGTCTAAAATCGCTCCCACCAATCCGTCGGGCAGAATCGATTCCATGCCGTATCCCGTCTCGATCTCCACACGCCGGTCTTGGAGAGCGACCAATATCAGCACGCCGTTATCTGCCCCACGCTTGCCGACCCCCCAGCGATTGAACAGCTCGGTGGCGTACTCTTTGAGGGTTGCCCCTTGCGTCTTTCGCAGGATGACCACGGCCATCTCGGCACCCGCCTCCTGCTCCAGCGAATCGATGCGTGCGTTGAGCTGAGCCTTCTGATCCGCAGTCAACACTCCCGCCAAATCTACCACCCAACCCCTGTCCGTCGTGCGTGGGTTGGGAACCTTGTCCATCGGCTGAGCCAGACTGATGCACCCCAGCCCGAACCCAAGCACCCATAACACCAGAGCGCGCATACTAAAAGTATACCGAATCCTGCCGGCATATTCACGAGTCTTCCGCTAAAACCCGCGATTCTGACAGCCCAACTCGCCCGTAGTGGCACGCAGGTTGCCTACAGACCCCTATCGGGAGGTAAACACATTATGAAGACAAAAACTCTGCTTTTCGCAACGGATGCCTGCGGTCTCATCGGCGTAAGTGGAACCGCGCACGCCAGTAATGCCCAATTCAACGCCGATAAACGGCTCTACCTCGGCGACATCACCCTCAAAAAATCACACAAGTTCAGCCAAGCATCACCACCCAGATTATCTATGGGCGCAACACCCTGAATGTCAAAGCAGGCGAATACAAAATCACCATTACCAGCTCGACGCTTGCCAACCCGATTCCATTCAACTTCGCCTACTGTGTGGATCTGGATCACTGGATGAACCTGAACCAGAACTACATCTATCAGGTTTGGCTGGCACGCGGGCGTGCAGGCGCACTACTGGCGCAACGCGACAGTTTCTTGGCTCCCAACACCCAGCTCGATAAGCGGGGGCAGACATCCAGTTAGCCATGTGGGAGATCGCATACGACCACGCCTACGGGAATTCTGACAACCTCAACAGTGGAAACTTCAAGTATTCAGCCGACGCCACCGCCAAGAGCTTTGCACAGACTCTGCTTACGAGCACCTCGGCACAAAGCGACTTCTACTTCTACCTACGCGCCACAGGCACAGGCTCGAACCGCGGACAAGATCTGGCGATGGTTCCTGAGCCGGGGGCCCTGCTTGCGCTCGCCAGTGGGTTAGTCGGTTTAGTTGCTCGTAAGCGTCGTCGATAAGGCTTCTTTCTGCGCACCCTCATGTCCCCTCCTCCAGATGCACACGCACCGAGTTGTCCAGTTCGGTCAAGCCACCTCTTGGACGCGCCGCCGGGAGCCCCGGGCTCGAGCCCTGGGGAGGAGGCGGCGCTCCCTC
>PSLB01000042.1:0-14329 GCA_040289385.1 Armatimonadota bacterium | reverse complement strand
CCGCCCCGAGAGACGGTATAGCGGTTGCGGATATTCCTGGCAGCGTTGATGTCCATCGCACCCATATTGTAACACATGACGATGGAAAAAGCAAGCGCCGCCTCCTCCCCAGGGCTAAAGCCCGGGGCTCCCGGCGGCGTGTTCTGGTGGGCAATCCCTAACGACTCACGATTCCCGCAGGTTCACCGGCAAGACGAACTCACGGGTCACGGGCAATCCACAATCGCGCTCGGTGCAAGGCTGGTACACCACCCGCACCCGAATGTAACCTTCTCCCGATGCCTCTGCGACCGTCGCTGCTATCGGCACCAACGCCTCCGCACGCTCGGTGTAGACCGCCACCTCCTCACCTCCCAACGAAATGGTCTTGGCGGGCATCCAGATAGGTTCGCCAAACTCCAGCGGAAGGTCACTTGAGACCGCAATCTGTGTCGGCACACGGTTCGGAACAGGCTCCGATGAATAGATGTGCCAGCCTTCTTCAATATCGAAGACCACCACCAGACCCTCTGGCTGCGGCACCAGGTAGACCTTAACAGGACCCGCTTGCGTCTCGGTATCTGCGGGCTCAAAGGGCGTAGGAGTTGCCATATTCGGCTTGGGCATCTCTGTCCCCGCCAGTAGCCGATACCCCATCAGCAAGCTACTGCCCGCATAGGGGTTTTGCTCCAATAAGCCCCAGAACGCATTCAGCGTATCGCCTGCAAGGCGGGCATAACGGTTATCGGCACCACTAAGATTCCAGCCCTTCGCTAATGTCGCCAAGAACTGGCAAGCGGCACCGTTCCCAGAGGGGAGGGCACGGTCATGGTAAGACTTGATCGGCAGGAGTAGCCAGTCGTGGTGGGTATGGGTGTCGTAGAATCCGCCCAGCTCTTGATCGGCGAAACGGGCTATCATCTGATCCGCAAGGGTTTGGGCACGCATTTGCCACTCTGGGTCGCCTGTCACTTCGTAGAGTTGGGTCAGGGCCAGCCCAAACAGCGCATAGTCGCTCAAAAAGCCGGGGATGTAGGCTTGTCCCTGTCGATAGCAGTGCATCAGCGTCCCGTCCTGCCGATAGACGGTACGCCACATGAACTGAGCGATCTTCTCGGCGTGATCCAGATACGCTGGCTCGCCGAGGATATCGAAGGCGTCCAGCAGGGCACAGATAGCCAGAGCGTTCCAGTCGGTGAGTGCTTTGTCGTCGCGCGCGGGCGCCTGACGCGTTCGGCGCACCTGAAGCAGTTTTTCTCGAAGCGGCGCCAGGCGTGCCTGTAAAACCTCTAACTGAAGCCCCAATTGCTGGGCAATCTCTTGTAATGTGTCCTGCATGGCTAACACATTTCTGCCTGTCGGGCGTTGGTTCGCCTCCTCACGGTAGTTGCCTTCGGGTTCGACACCGTAAACGGCACAGAAAAGGGCACCGTCTTCGGGACCCAGGACCTCGTAGATTTCGCGTTCTGTCCAAGTGTAGTAATACCCTTCGCCTTCAGGGCTATCGGCGTCCACTGCGCTGGTGAAGACTCCTTCGGGTAAGGACATCTCGGTAAGCATCCAGTCGAGGGTGCGTTTTGCTACCTCCGCATAGAGTGGCTCGCCACTGAGGTGGTAAGCTTTGAGATACGCCCGCACCAGCTGCGCATTGTCCGAGAGCATCTTCTCGAAATGTGGGAGAAACCAGCGGGTGTCGGTGGCATACCGATGGAACCCGCCCGCCAGATGATCGTAAATGCCCCCTTGCACCATAAAGTTGAGCGTGGTGAGCGCAATCGTGCCCAACTCTTCATCGTCCCATAGTACAGCCAAATCGAGCATCAGCGGCAGAGCGGTATTCGGTGGGAACTTCGGGGCGCCGCCCAACCCACCGTATTGCGGATCGAACAGGCTCATCAGCTGGGCTTTGTAGGCGCGGAAGATATTGGGGTTGCGAACGCCTCTCAGTTCGTGTTGGCGTAGGGTCAACACCTGCTGGAGCGCTTCCTTCACTTGCTGTGCCCCTGAGAGAACCTGCGCCCGATTCTGCTGCCAAACAATAGCAACTCGCTGGAGCAAATCTGCAAAGGCTTGAGGGGGATAATAGGTGCCTCCGTAGAACGGCGTCCCATCCGTTGTGAGAAAGACCGAAAGGGGCCAGCCCGCGCTCCCAGCCATCAGCTGAACGGCGGTAACATAAAGCTCGTCCACATCGGGACGCTCTTCGCGATCCACCTTCACGGGCACAAAGTACCGATTGAGAATCTCCGCAATCTGAGGGTGTTCAAACGACTCGTGTGCCATCACATGGCACCAGTGGCAGGTCGAGTAACCAATAGAGAGGAAAATCGGCTTATCTTCGGCACGGGCGGTCAAAAACGCTTCAGCGCCCCACGGATACCATTCTACAGGATTGTAGGCATGCTGAAGCAGGTATGGACTGCGTTCATCAATTAAGCGGTTCGGTTTGCGAATAAGCATAAAAATCGTTGCCTCCAACAGCAGTATACCTCACCGCTGGGGTACAATCTTGGACATGGTACGCGTCCGCTATGCGCCCAGCCCGACTGGCTCCCCCCATGTGGGTAATATTCGCACAGCTTTATTCAACTATGTATTTGCACGCCACCATGGCGGAAAGTTCATCGTGCGCATTGAAGATACCGACCGCAACCGCTATGTGCCCGGCTCGGAAGACGATATCAAAAACTCGCTCCGCTGGCTGGGCATCGAGTGGGACGAAGGTCCCGATGTGGGCGGCCCCCATGCCCCCTACCATCAGTCTCAGCGGTTAGCCCTCTACCAAGAGATTGCCCACCAGCTGGTAGAAGCGGGTAAAGCGTACAAATGTTTCTGTACCCCCGAGGATTTGGAACGCATGCGCGAAGCCCAAAAAGCGAGGGGCGCCGCCGCCACAATGTACGACCGACGATGCCGAAAGCTCACCCCCGCCGAAGTCAAAGCGCGTGAAGCAGAAGGACGCCCCTACGTTATCCGTTTCGCCATGCCGCTGGAAGGCATGATCAGCTACAACGACCTGATCCACGGGCACACCGAGTTCCGCAACGCCCTCACTGACGACTTCGTGATGCTCAAGTCCGATGGCTTCCCCACCTACCACTTAGCCAATGTGGTGGATGACCACTTCATGGAGATTACCCATGTCATTCGTGGTGACGAGTGGATCTCCAGCATGCCCCGCCATTTGAACCTATACCGTGCGTTGGGATGGGAACCCCCTCTGTTTGCCCACCTCCCCCTTCTGTTGGGTCCCGATCGCCAGAAGCTTTCCAAGCGACACGGGCATGTGCAGTTTGTGGAGTTCGTTAAGGAGGGCTACATGCCAGAAGCGATGTTCAACTTTCTGGCACTCTGCGGATGGAACCCAGGCGACGACCGCGAGATCCTGAGCCGAGAGGAGATTATCCAACTCTTCTCGCTGGAGCGCGTCTCCGATAATCCGTTCGTGTTCCATCACGAGAAGCTGCTCTGGATGAATGGCTACTACATTCGTCATCTGCCTAAAGAGAGGCTGGTTGCGCTCTGTCTGCCCTATCTGCAAGAGGCAGGAGTGTTGCCCCCAGAACCCGACGAGGCAACCCGCGCCTACGCCGAAGCGGTGATCCCACTGGAACAAGAAAAGATGAAGCTCCTCAAAGATGTCGTCACACTGACCGAATTCTTTTTCCGTGAGGATTACCCGATAGACGAATCGGCAGTGCGCAAGTGGTATAGCCAACCGCATATCCCGCAAATGCTGGAAGAGCTGATCCGTCGTTATAGCGTCATGGAGCCGTTTGATGCCGAGACGGTCGAACGCGCGACACGCGAAGTCATCGCATGGCTGGGTGTCAAAGGCGGAGAGGTCATTCATCCTGTTCGGGTCGCACTGAGTGGGCGTACCACAGGACCAAGCCTCTTCGAAATGATTGCCGTTTTGGGCAAAGAGCGTGTGATCGAGCGTCTCCGCCGTGCCCAGAGCTGGATACGCACCCTCTAACTTCACTTGGCGCCGTTGGGCGTTCGGGATCTAAGGTAGACCATCAAGCAAGCGATGTCGGCAGGGCGCACGCCTGGAATTCGCGCCGCTTGACCTAAGGTGCGAGGGCGAACGCGCGCCAGCTTCTCGCGTGACTCGCGCGAGAGCGCACGCAACTGCTCATAGTCGATGTCGCCTGGGATAGACCAATGTTCCATCCTTCGCATCTGTTGGATCTGCTGATGCTGCTTGCGGAGGTATATCTCGTATTTAACAATCGTCTCCACTTGCTCCGCAACTTCGGGTGAGAGGGTGGGCGCCTCCGGAAAGAGAGACTGAATAATCGCATAGGTGGCTTCGGGGCGTCGGAGGTAGTCGCGTGCGCAGAGGCGCGTGTTCACAGGCGTGCCTCCCAGAGCCACCAGCTGCGGGTTGTGCCGTCCGCTGATCTCCAGGCGTTCCAGCTGCGCCAACGCGTCCCGAATCTGCTCTTGGCGCGCTTGGTAGCGCTGCCAGCGTGCCGCATCCACCAGTCCGACCTGACGCCCGATCGGCGTGAGCCGTTCGTCTGCGTTGTCGTGACGGAGATGAATCCGATGCTCCGCACGCCCCGTCAACATCCGGTACGGATCCTCTACCCCCTTCGTGACCAGATCATCGATCAACACGCCGATATAACTGCTGGCACGATCCAGCACCATCGGCTCGCGATGGTGCACATAGAGCCCTGCGTTAATCCCGGCAACCAGCCCCTGCGCTGCCGCCTCCTCATAGCCCGATGTGCCGTTCACCTGACCTGCCAAAAACAGCCCGCGTACCCGCTTGGTCATCAGGGTCGGGTAAAGCTGATCCGGAAAAACCATATCGTACTCCACCGCATAGCCAGGGCGGAGCATCACCACCTCTTCCAGACCCGGCAGGGTGCGTAAAAAGGCTAACTGTACCTCCTCAGGCAAGCTGGTGGACATCCCTTGCACATAGAGGTCGTCCCGATCCCAATACTCCTGTTCGAGGTAGACGGGGTGGCGGTCTTTATCGGCGAAGCGCACGATCTTGTCTTCGATGCTGGGGCAGAATCGGGGTCCGATTCCGGTAATCTGCCCCCCGTACATTGCGGAACGATGCAGGTTCTCACGGATAATGGTGTGGGTTCGCTCATTCGTGTAGGCTTGCCAACAAGGGAGCAGCGGGCGTGGGGGCGTCAGCACGTCGTGCATGTACGAGAAGGGCGGGCACGGTTCAGAAGGCACCTCCTGCCACTGGTTTAGATCGACGCTCTTTTTGTCGATTCGCGGGGTGGTGCCTGTCTTGAAGCGTCCCACGCAGAAGCCGAGTTGGCACAGATGTTCGGTCAAGCCTGTTGCGGGAGGGTCGCCGAACCGTGCAGACTGGATTTTATGCTCCCCGATATGACAAAGCCCGTTCAGAAAGGTTCCTGTTGTCAGTACCACTGCGCGCGCCAAGATCTCCGTGCCGTCCTGCAAACGCACGCCGTAGCAGACCCCATCGCATACCAGAAGCTCCTCAACCGTGCCCTCCAGCAGGGTTAAGTTCGGCTGGGCTTGAAGGGTGGCGAGCATTTGCGCAGGATAGAGCGCCTTGTCGGCATGCGCGCGCAAGGTGCGCACTGCAGGTCCCTTACCTGTCCCCACGAAGCGGATGTGGGTGAGCGTCAGGTCTATATGGATGCCCATCTGCCCGCCGAGGGCGTCGATCTCGCGCACCAGATGCCCTTTCGCAGGTCCCCCGATACTGCAGTTGCAGGGCATGTGCGCCGTGCGCGACAGGTTGAGGCTAACTGCCAGCGTTCGACAGCCCATGCGCGCCGACGCCAACGCCGCCTCACAACCTGCATGACCTGTACCCACCACAATCACATCGAAGTCCATACGGATTAAAGTGTACCCGCAAGGGTGAGGTATACTTTGCCAGTGCCGATGAATGCCATCTGCAAAACGGAGCCCAGCGTCGGGCTAGCGCTCTGCGAAGTACCGGAACCCGTTCCCCGCTACGGCGAGGTGCTGGTACGCGTCAGCCGAACCTCGCTGTGTGGGACCGACCTCCATATCTATCAGTGGGATTCGTGGGCGCAGTCGCGCCTGAAACCGCCGCTTATCATCGGGCATGAGTTTTGTGGGCATGTGGTGGCGGTGGGGGAGGGGGTAGAAAGCCTACAAGTCGGCGACTTTGTGGCAGGCGAGAGCCATATCGTATGCGGACAGTGCAAGCCGTGCCGAGAAGGGCAAGCCCATGTGTGCCTCAACACCCGCATTTTGGGAGTCGATACCGATGGCTGCTTCGCCCCTCTCATCACCCTCCCTGCCCAAAACGCCCAGCGTACCGATCCGCGCATCCCCCCAGAGGTGGCTACCGTGCAAGATCCCCTTGGTAACGCGGTGCATACGGTACTTTCGGGCGAGGTGGCGGGCAGGTCAGTGCTGGTTACCGGGTGCGGAGCGATTGGGCTGTTCAGCATTGCGGTAGCGCGTGCATGCGGTGCGGAGCGTATCTTCTCTACTGAAGTACGCTCCTATCGGCGGGAGTTGGCTTTGCGCATGGGTGCCGACTGCGTGTGGGACCCCACGTGCGAGGATGTAACACACGCCCTTATGAAAGCCACAAACGGAGTGGGGGTCGATGTCGGGCTGGAGATGTCGGGGCACCCATCGGCTATTGAGTTGCTGACCCGAGCCATCCGTCCTGGCGGGCGCATCAGCTTGCTGGGGCTGTTCGCAGGGCCCGCCTTGGTAGACCTGAACACGCTCATTTTCAAGTCGGTAACGATCCACGCCATTCTGGGGCGTCGGCTCTACCAAACTTGGGAGACGATGCAGAGCCTCTTGCTCTCTGGAAAACTGGATGTGCGTCCCATCATCACTCACGAACTGGCGTGGCACGAATACGAGCGCGCCTTCGAACTGCTCGCCTCAGGCACAGCAGGCAAAGTGATCCTGAACTGGGAAGACGCATGAAAATCGTTGCCTTAGACTATGGGGAGAAGCGGATCGGTGTTGCCATTGCACAAACCGAACTGGGCATCGCTCTGCCGACCGCCGTCCTGCCCAACGATATCGAGACCGTCGTCGTGTGGATTCGGCAATCGGGTGCCGAACGCGTGGTGGTAGGCATGCCATGGCACCTGTGGGGCGCCAAGAGCACGCGTGCCGAACAAGTCGAACAGTTCGTCCAGCAACTTCGACAACGGCTCTCTACCCCCATCGAGACGGTAGACGAACGACTCAGCACTCAGGAGGCGGAACGCCGATTACGCGCAGGGGAGGTGCGTCGTGAGCGGCGCAAGCAAATCCAAGATGCGGTCGCCGCAGCGATTCTGCTTGAAACCTACCTCACGCGCCTCCAACTTACCGATGGCGATATTCCGGAATAGGCGGTTCTTTCTCATGGGTGGAGGACGCCCCACCAGGCAGATATCCCTCACGCTCTCTCTGTAAAAGCTCCCGATCAATCGGCGGAAGCTCTACCCATTCAGGCTCCTGGGCGACACGCATCGTAGGAACATTGATCGTCAGAAACATCAAGGTGTAGATTCCCAAGTACCCTGCGATCCCAAGCCTTGCCAAAGCCATCACGGTGCGCGGTCGACGGCGCAGTCCCCATTCGATAATCACCACCGGCGCCGCCACCATCACGCTCTTCACCAGCACAAATGCCCAAACCCCATGCCTCAAATAGAACTGCATCAAGGGGTTGCCCTCCGCAGCCAGCCCTTTATCAATCAAAACGAGCGTGATCAGGAGGTCTGCTAAGCAAATCAAAATAATCGCCCAACTCTCGTTGCTCAGAAACCGCCACCGTGCCTTCATCAGCGTCCTCCATGAGGAATGTTCCATAAATTCTCGGCAAACCGCAACACCTATGCAACACCTATACGAGGGGGGGGTAGAATTGTTCTATGCGACGGTTTCATATTGGCAGTCCAGAATGGGCGCCCCCACGCGTGCCGCTCCAGCTCCCGTTGGGCTTCGGCTCGTTGGGATGGCTCGTGCACCTGCTCAACCGCCAAAAACTGAGCCTGCTGGATATCGACCTGGCGCCCATCGCTCGAGCGTGCTACGAGTATTGGCGCTCGGTGGGCGACCTGGACGAGGCGTCCGACTCGATGGCTATTCTGGCGTCTCTTACCGAGCGCAAAGCCGAACGGCTCCTCATGCCCGAGCCCCAACCCGAAGAGCCCGAACCCGAATGGCTCACCCCTCAGCATCTGCCCGAATCCTACCAATCACGAGTGGCTTACCTTCAAGAACGCGAATCGCTCCGAATGCAAATCTTTTTCCGCAACTGCCCCCCAGACCTAGACGCCGTCGCCAACTCTTTGCCTGCAGGAACAGAACTTCCCGATGTACTTTGGCTGGCACTGCGACGCCTGCTTCAGCGTGCCGCCCCCGCACCTACTGCCATTCCTGAACGCCGATACTTCTCGCTCCACGCCCGCATGAGGGCTATTCGCGATCGGCTTCGCGATGCCTCCCAGCCAGTGCGCTTCGAATCGGTGCTCGAGGCGCGCGACATCTACGATGTGCTGGTCTCGTTTCTGGCGGTTCTGGAGTTGTGGCGACTGGGGCAGATTGCAGTTTCGTTGGACGCAACGCAGACCATCTGGCTGGAATCCGTATCGGAATAAAAGGGTATACTCCCCCTATGGAAACGCTTGTCGGAAAGCCTGCCCCCGATTTCGAACTCCCCGATCAGAACGGCAACCCCAGCGAGGTTGCTTTCGCATGACCGTCTGCCCATACGATGTTCGCTAGCTTCATGTGGCGCCCCAGTATGGCGCCATCGTTGCGGCGGTTTAACAGTGCGGGGAAGGGAAGGTGTCCACTGGGGTTGTGGGATGGGGATCGGTGAGGTCGCGTCGGTAGAAGTCCGCACTCTGTCCGTGGCCCTGCACTTCGGCGATCAGCACAGTGTCCGCTGGCATGGCAATCTTTGCCAACGGCTGGTTATTGGGCGGGGTACACTGGATGGTGGCACTACAGCTTGCGTAATACATATTGTTAATCGCATAGCTTCCGAAGCGACGCCCGACATTGGTGGTTCCCATCGGGTCGCCACAGTCCGCCTCGCGATAGACCTATCGCCCATCAGGGGCTGATAGACATAGCGTTTGTTCGGCATCAAGGTATGGGCGCGATTGCCCTCGTGAGGAAGCGTTCCTGTGATCGCTGCGAACGGGTCGCTTGGGCAGTTGAACACATCCACATTTTTGATGTAGGGCTGAATCACATCCATCCAGCGGGGCGAGGAGCAGTTGACGAAGTGGTCCCCTTCCATCACGCGAGGCGGATCCGCGTAGGCATTGCGGGGGAGATACTCGTCGTAGTCTTGCGCGTACATCTGACAGCCGATACCGATCTGCTTAACATTCGAAAGGCATCCGGTCTGTCGTGCCTTCTCACGCGCTTGTGCAAACACCGGGAACAGAATCGCCGCCAGAATAGCGATGATTGCGATCACCACCAACAGCTCTATCAGCGTAAAGCCTCTGTTTCGCATAGGAATCCCCCTCCTGAAGGATACCCCAACTAAAGATTAAAAGTCTGTTAAAGACGCTATGTGTTCTCCAGAGGGCAGTTGTGCAAGGGGAAGGTCATCATCCCCTTGCCTCCAGGAAACATGACCGTGACCACCTTCTCTTGCGTGCGCACGACGATACCGTAGCCGTGTTCGGGATGGTGCACGCGCTGGCCGGGCAGGAAAGGCGTATTGGCGGGCGTCTCTGCTTGCCGACGGTGCGGCGGCGTCCAAGGAAGAGCAGAGGGCATCGCAGTGTGGGAGTGCCTCTGGATCAGTGAGGGCATCGGCAAATCCGACATGGCGTGCAGAAACGGGGAGACAATTGCCTCTTTGCGTGAGCCGCAAACCGTGCGTGAGCGGGCACACAGCAGGTGCAATTCATCCCTTGCACGCGTCATGCCCACATAAAGCAGTCGACGCTCTTCCTCAATTTCGCGTGGAGTCTCACTGAGGGCATGGGGCAGAATGCCCTGCTCCAGACCCACCAGAAAAACCACAGGAAACTCCAGCCCTTTCGCCGAGTGCAAGGTCATCATCACCACTTGATCGCGGCTTTCGTCCAGCGTGTCCAGATCCGACAGCAAGGCAATATGCTGGAGAAAGCCGTTGAGACTGCCCTCAATCTCTTCTTCCTCATCGCGAATACGCCGTTCGAACCCCTCGACCACCGTCACGAACTCGCTCAGATTACCTACCCGATCCAACGACTCGGAATCGCCTTTGTTCTCCAGCCACGCTAAGTAGCCAGAACGCTCTAAGAGGTGTTTGACGGTCGCTGTGAGGCTATTCGCGGTGGCAAACGCACGCAAATCTTCTATTAACAGCACAAATTGTTGCACCGCCTGCAAGATAGGGGGCGATAGGCTCCCAAGCAGGCGGGGATCGTTCAACGCTTGATAGAGGCTTATCCCCCACTCGCTGGCGTACGTCTGGACGGTGTTCAGGGTACTCTGCCCGATTTTACGAGGGGGCACATTAATAATCCGTTTGAGGCTTACCGAATCGTCTGGATTAGCAATGAGCCTTAAGTAGGCCAGCAAGTCTTTGATCTCGCGTCGGTCGTAAAAGCGGAGGGCCCCCACTAGTCGGTAGGGGATGCGATCGTGCAGGAACCGTTCTTCGAACGCACGCGATTGGGCATTCGTTCGGTACAGCACCGCAAAGTCTCGGAACGAACGCTTATGGGCGCGCACTTGCTGGATGATGTAATCTGCCACGATATGCGCCTCGTCCTCTTGATCGATGGCTTGTGTGAAGGTGATGGGGGCGCCTTCCGTTCGATCTGTCCAGAGCTTTTTCGGGGCGCGGAGGCTGTTCTCGCTGACCACTTTGTGCGCCGCCTCCAGAATGACCTGTGTAGAGCGATAGTTGCGCTCCAGTTTGACCACTTTGGCATCTGGAAAGTCCTGCTCAAACCGCAGGATCAGCTCCACCTCTGCACCACGAAAGCCGTAGATGGCTTGATCATCATCGCCGACCACACATACATTGCGATGGCATTCTGCCAGCAAACGCACCAGCACATATTGCGCATAGTTGACATCTTGATACTCGTCTACCAGAATGTGGCGGAACTGATCCTGATAACGCGCTTTGACCAACGGCTGGGTCTCGAACAGCTCAACGGTGCGCACCAGCAGGTCATCGAAGTCCAGAGCGTTCGCCGAACGCAGGAACACTTGATACTGCCGATAGACACTGGCAACAATCCGCTCAAAGAAGTCTACTGCCTGAGCTTGATACTGATCGGGGTTCAGCAGGCGTTCCTTTGCACGGCTGATGTGGTTGCTAATCACGCGCGGGTTGAACTGCTTCTCTTCGAGGTTGAGTGCAGTCAGCACCTGCCGAACCACCTCCAGTTGGTCACCCGCGTCGTACACAACGAAGTTCGGCGGGATACCGATAGCGGTGCCGCTTTCACGAAGGATGCGCAGGCATACCGAGTGGAAGGTTCCCACCCACAGCCCGCGAATGGCGTTCCCAAGCAGATGGCGCAGGCGTTCCTTCATCTCGTTCGCTGCCTTATTGGTGAAGGTCACCGCCAAGATGTGCCGGGGCGGGACCTGGTGTTCGTGAATCAGGTGGGCAATCCGATAGGTGAGGACACGCGTCTTGCCGCTGCCTGCGCCCGCAAACACCAGCAGCGGACCGTCCTTATGCAACACCGCTTCCAGCTGCTCCAGATTGAGCGAGGACAGATCCAGCATACGGGAAGAGTGTACCCGTTTTGTGGGGACTACTTGGCTCCGATAGCAATCACGAACTCGCCTTTTGGGGGGGTAACTTGCCAGTGAGCCAGAGCTTCCCCCAGAGTGCCCCGAAAGATCTCTTCGAACTGTTTGGTCAACTCCCGCCCGATGACCACAGGGCGCTCGCCCAGCACCTCGTAGGCGGTCTGGAGAGTCTTGAGCAGGCGATGGGGCGATTCGTAGAGCACCACCGTCAAATCGGCTTCTCGAAGCGATTCGAAGAACTGTCGCCGTGCCCCGTCCTTGCGCGGCACGAACCCTTCGAACCGAAACCGATGGGCAGGGAGCCCCGACACTGAGAGCAAAGCGGTTAGGGCGCTGGGTCCGGGCACGGGCACAACGGGGATGCCTGCTTCATGAGCCTCGGCGACTAGCACGGTTCCGGGATCGGAGATTCCCGGTGTCCCTGCCTCCGTTACGAGCGCCACCGAGTCGCCCGAAAGCAATCGCTGGAGAAGGGCGTGGCGCTTGTTGGCACCCGTGTGCTGGTGGAAGCTGGTCAGCGGGGTTGCAATCCCGTAGCGTTCGAGGAGCTTGCGCGTGTGGCGGGTATCCTCCGCGGCGATTAAGGCGACCTCCTTCAGAACCCGCAACGCGCGCAAGGTAATATCCTCTAAGTTGCCGATGGGGGTTGCAACCACATACAGTATGCCCCGTTTCTCATGGGTCGTAGGGGTATCCATCGCGCCTTATCACGAACTCTGCGAGGCGGTTGCGCGTATCCACCGCATTCACCCGCGGAAGCGGCAGCATGCGCTCCACAAGTCGATGCGCTTCGGCAGGAGCGTTCACGGCGTTCAGGATTAAATCTGCTCGATCCCGCATTACCTGCGCTCCGTAGCGCGCGAACAGCAAACCCGCCAAGAGCCCAGCAGTGCTGTTGTGCCCTTGTAGTTTTGGCAAGCGTGCCTGGATACTATCCAATCCGTAGAGCATGGTCGTCATGTCGGCAAGGGCGCCTGCCACCTCTTGGCGTTGCTCGCGCAAATGGTCGCCGTAGGCTTCCCAAGCAAGACGGAACAGATAAAGTGTCGCTTGGCGGAACCCTTCCACTAAGGTGGTCAGCATCGCGCTCGGCTCTTCAGGTAAGCCCTCGATAGGGCGCGCCGTGCGGGACTCTTCTATCAGGGGAAGCCCTGCTCGTTGCATCTGGCGGATGAGGTGCTGAGTCAGGTTGAGGCGATTGATCTCGTTTGTGCCTTCGTAGATGCGTGGCACACGCGACTCGCGAAAGATCTTTGCAATCGGGAAATCCTCGGTGTAGCCGTATCCTCCGTGAATCTGCATGCCCTCATCGGCGCAGAAGAACTGCACCTCCGTCCCAAAGAACTTGAGCAGGGCGCATTCCCCTGCATACTCAGAAGCCGCCTCACGATAGCGTAGAGGGAGTTGGGGATGGTCGGGCAGCAGCGCGTGGAGGGGTTCGAACCACTCCTGCATCAGGGCACCTGTGCGGTAGAGCATGCTTTCCAGAGCAAACAGCAAAGTGGTCATGTCCGCCAGCTTCTGGCGAATGAGCCCAAAGCTGGCAATCGGTTGCCCAAACTGATGACGATCCTTGGCGTATCGGGTTGCCAGTTCCAAGGCGTATTTGCCGGTGCCGAGTGCGCTGGCAGCCATCTTGTACCGTCCCAGATTGAGCGTGTTGAGCGCAATATAGTGGGCTTTGCCCACCTCGCCCAGCAAGTTCTCTTTGGGGACGAACACATTCTCGAAGGCGACTCGCCGTGTGCTGGAACCGTGCAAACCTATCTTATGTTCCTCACGCCCAAGCGTGACGCCCGGGAAAGTGCGTTCCACCAGAAACGCAGTGCACTGCTCCCCGTTTAGCTTGGCGAACACGGTGAACAAATCAGCAAAGCCTGCGTTGGTTACCCACATCTTTTCGCCCGTGAGGCGGTAGCCTTCCCCATCGGGAACGGCACGCGTCTTCATCGCCAAGGCATCAGAGCCGCTTCCTGTTTCGCTCAGGCAGAAGGAGCCACACCACTCGCCTGAAGCCAGTTTGGGGAGATAGCGTGCTTTCTGATCGGGCGTGCCCTCCAATACAAGGGGCAGGATCGCCAGCCCCGCATGCGCTTGGAGGGTGAGGCAGGTGGCAGGTTCTGCACCCAGCTTCTCGACAATCAAGGCGACGGTCGTCTTCGGAAGGTCTAACCCCCCATATTCGGTGGGCACCTCGGCAGCGGTGAACCCCAGCTCGCCCATTTTCCGATCCAGCTCACGCATCAAGCCCTCTTTGGCTTGCTCAATCTGCTCCAGACGAGGCAATACCTCATGACACACGAACTCCTCGGCACTCTTGCCAATCATGCGGGTCTCCGTATCGAAATCTTCAGGGGTGAAGGTCGTCCCCGCAGGCGTCGTTTGAACCAGAAATGTTCCGCTCCGTTGCATAGTCCCGATTATACCCACCTTTGGCAGGAACCAAGCCCACCACGCCGAACTCCCCTGCTGTGCAACGCCCAACAATCGCTTGGATGCCCGTCCGCCATCTTCACGCTCTTGTCGAGGGGCGCATGCCGCTTGAAGCTTGGCTGGCTCGCGTGCCCGAATTCGGGCTCACCGCTGTCAACTACCCCACGGCTAAAGCCGGGGGCTTGCCCTC
>PSLB01000041.1:0-14594 GCA_040289385.1 Armatimonadota bacterium | reverse complement strand
GGCCGTTGTCAACCGGCCTATCGTGCCAGCCCGCGGAAGCGGGTTAGGTGCAAGCCCCTAGCTTTAGCTATGGGGCAGTTGACACCTTACACGGGGGAGTACGATGCAAGAGCAGATGCAGCAGGATTCTCAGCCAACACAGCGCGTGTTCAGTGCAGAGGAGGCAGGTGAGATCCTCAAGCTGGCGACCCACTTGCAAGAGAACCAGTTCACGCTTAGTCAACTGGTATCCATCGCCGGGGAGGCAGGGGTCAGCCAAGAGGCGCTTATGCGGGCTATCGAGCAGATAGAGGCTCAGAAAGCCCAGCAAGCCCAGCCACCGGCTGCCAAGCCCTCGACACGCCGATGGTTTGCGTGCCGCTGGCCCTCGCTTATTGGCGCCCTAAGCGTCGGATTGGTGAGTCTGGTATTGGTGAGTCTGGTGCTGATGCCGCCCGTTCTAAGGGCTATTTTGGGACTGGAAACCTACTCCAGAGAACTGTTTGCCTCCAGTGATAAAGTCAAGGTCTATGTCAGTCGCTATTACGGTTTCACTGGACCTTCTGACGAAAGGGTGAGCGTTGTGGTGGATAAAACCGTACGCTTTGGCAGGCAGTTTGGGCGAGTGGAACTGGTCTCGATTGCGCCAAGTTCAAAATGGATTGCCATCTACGATGGAGCTCAGGGTGAGCTATGGGTGACACGCCCAGATGGAAGAGGCTTAGCACGGATTGCACGGAAAGGAACGATTCACTATAGAGGGATAACTGATTTACTTGTCTTCGCAGGTGGGGTTCCCTCTATCGACTGGCGCGAGGTGGAGGGGGTTACGGTTCTGGTATTGCACACCTGGCGCGGACCGGTTCAAATTCCGCTGGACGGCTCTGTGTATTTTGAAGGGCAGGGGGGCATTGAATCAGGATCGCGGGTGGTCAGCTGTGAATCTGTGAGTAGCTCTTCCAGAAGATCTCGTTTTTTCTGTATGTCTGCCCAACCCGTTTTTGCTTAGTCTCCCTTTCTCTCTAAGAAGAGTGGATACTCGTGAATGTTGCCCCACTGTTCTGGATGTTCGTACCCGTAGTCAACAACATCAAAGTAAGGTGGGGACGTCACACTCAGGTCGATAGTGTCGTGCGGAATTTGCGCCATAGCCGAGAGGCCGGAGTCGTTGACAACTCGATGGGGCGTAAAGGGTTGGTCGTCGGCGAAGAGGTGCAATATTGCGTTCTGGAGGCGTTCGTAAGTCATTTGTGCCGAACGGGGATGAGCATCGATCTCCGATAGAAGAATGCCCCAACTGGAGCGCCGCCCCATTCGTCGTGCCCGATCCGCAGAACGGATCCAATACGGTCTCTCCCTGATGCGAAAAGAGTTTGATAAACTTTTCTGGCACTTGGGGTATAAACCGTGCAGGGTGTTTCTCCGCCCAACGGTATCGAACTTTGCCATCAATTACGGTAGAGCCCCGATCGATGAGTTCCCGACGGGTGAGGCAGTTCAGCCGTTCGGGGGGTATTCGCAGGTACGCCGAGCGGGCAGAAACTTGTCCCTTTTCCTGTAGAGAGCGGGTATACTCCTTTCTGCATGGAACGCACAATAGATGCTTTAATGCAGGAGGCGATAGAGCAGAAGGTCTTCCCCGGTGCGGTCTGCGCGGTGTTGATGGGGGGGCGCGTCCGTTTTCAGGGGGCTTGGGGCTTGCCTCACCCCAAAGCCAAGACTCCCGTAAGCCCGACGACGGTGTACGATTTGGCATCGCTGACCAAGCCGATTGCCACCACTACGCTGAGTCTGCTGGCGTTAGAGGAAGGGCGCCTGAGTTTGGAGACCCCCATCACGCGCTTTTTCCCAGAGGCGAAGCACCTGCGTGGCGTGGCCCTCAAACATTTGCTGACCCATACAAGTGGCTTGCCTGCGTGGAAACCGTTTTATCAGCACTGTGAGGGACACGAGGCGGTGCTACAGGCGGTGCTTAAAACACCGCTCATCCGCCAGCCTGACAAAGGGTACACCTACAGCGATCTCGGCTATATGTTGATGGGCGCGGTGCTCCAGAAGGTCTACGAACGCCCACTGAACGAACTCTTTCAGAAGAAGATTGCCGAGCCGTTGGGACTACAGAGCACAGGTTATCTTCCCCCTGAGGAGTGGAAGGAGCGGATAGCACCGACGGCAAACTCCGAATCGCGCCCTGATAAGCCCCTTATTGGTGAGGTTCACGATGAGAATGCCCACGCGATGGGCGGTGTCGCAGGGCATGCGGGGCTGTTCGGCACACTGGAGGACCTGATACGCTTCGCACGCATGATCCTCGGAGGCGGACGCCCTCTGCTTTCCTACTATTCTGTGAGTACCTTCCTTACTCCCCAATCGACGGAATCCTCACGGGCTCCTGCGATGCATACCTTAGGGCTTTTTGCTCATCCCAACCCCTTACTTCCTCGCGGCGACCTATTCCCTACACGATGCGTGGGGCATTCGGGATTTACAGGGACGCTGATTCTGTTCGACCCGCAGGTGGAGATGGCTGTGTTGTTTTTGAGCAACCATGTCTATTTCTCTCGTGAGAAGGAGACTTATCTCGACCATAGGCGTCGCTTGCTGAATATGCTGGCGAGTCAGATGGGTGGGGTCTAAAGCCCCACCGTATTGTTCCACCAAACATTTATTGACTGGAAAAGGGTGTTGAGCTGTTCGTCGGTGAGTTCTGTCGGGCTTGGCGGGACCACAGTGCTGGGAATGTCGGCAGAGAAGATAGCGTTGTCTCCGCCTGTATTGGTGGGGATCAGCACCGTAATCACCACGCTGGGTGTCCCTGGCGCCTGTTCGAAGAAAGCGCGTGCTGTGGCAAGCGCTTCTTGTAGAATGCGCGTTCGCGTGAGTGCCCCCCCTTGTAAGCGGACACGCACCAGCCAACGTTGGGTGAGGACATCGAAGGTACACCATACGGGAAGCCCTTTCAGTTGTTGACTCAAGACACGCGCCAAGCGTGCCTCCCCTTCGCTCATCCCGGTCAAGAGGGTTCCCGCTTCAATAGGAGGCGCGGTCGGGGGAAGCGGTGCTTCGATGCGAGGGGATTCTACAGGAGGGGGAACCACTCGGCTTTCCACAGGTATGGAGGGCTTTGTGGCTTGGTTTTCTGTGCTGTCGGTGGTAGCTCGCATGCGTAAGCCAGCCATGAAGCCTGCGCCAGTAAGAATTAATGCCAGCAGAGTGAAGAGTCCGTAAGCCCACACTTTAGGGGTGGGAGCGGGAGCATCGGGTGATTCGATGGGCGGGGGTGGGGCGATTTGCGCCGCACGCAAACTGCGTAGGTTCATCAGCTTGGCACTGTAGACCGCGTTGCTAGGGGCGAGGTCAACCAGCAGTTCGTACCACTGGATGGCGTCCTCCAGCTTGCCTTGATCGGCGTAGATGTCTCCTAAAAGCGCGTGCGCCGTCTCGTTGCTGGGGTATCGGCGTAAGATGTTGAGGCAGATTTCGATGGCTTGTTCATATTCACCTTGCATGCGAAGCAGGTTCGCCCGCGCGATCTCGGGGTAGACCTCGCGATCGGAGCCTTCTGCGTAGAGGCTGTCGGTGGTGTCCTCACGAATGCGTGCGCCACACTCCAGACAGAAGACGCTCGTATCGGGAATCTCCGCGAAGCACCTCGGGCAGACGGTCATCGGATTACGAACCTCCCGAACCCTAACCTCATTATCGGTAGACATCAGCGTTTCATGGACTCCGTAAGATTATAGCATGTTCCCCTCCGCAGGTACAATTTAGGATGGTGAGATGATGAGACGCTTAGCGGTACTGGGTTGGTTTTGGCTGGTGTGGGGGCTGGGTGCCCTTTTTGCCGATGCCCCAAAGGGAGTAGTCTACTACATTTCCTTCAAGGAGATTGTGCATCGGGCATCGGCGGACTACTTGATCCGGGCGCTCAGCGAGGCGTCGGCACGCAACGCTTCTGCCTTTGTGGTGTTGCTGGATACGCCTGGAGGGGAGTTGCAAGCCACGCGCGATATCGCCGGCGCTCTGCTGAATAGCTCCATCCCGACAGCGGTCTTCGTCTATCCTTCGGGGGCGCGTGCAGGGTCCGCAGGCGTGTTTCTCACCATCTCCGCACACATTGCCGCGATGGCGCCTGGTACGAACATCGGCGCGGCGACTCCTGTAAGCGGAAACGGGAGTGAAATCCCCCAAGATATGCGCAGAAAGGTGATGAACGACACAGTCGCCTTTGCCAAAACGATTGCCCGCCAGCGCGGCCGCAACGAGGAATGGGTAGTCAAAGCAGTGACCGAAGCGGCATCTATCCCAGAAACCGATGCGCTTAGGCTAAAGGTCATCGATCTCATCGCCAATAGCCCTGCCGATTTGCTAAACAAGATGCATGAGCGCAAAATCATGTTAGCACGCGGGCAAACCATAACCCTCAACACGCGGGACGCCCCCATGCAGGAGATACCGAAGACCTGGCGTGAGACCCTTCTGATGTTTATTGCCCACCCGAATGTGTTTTACTTCTTGTTTTTACTGGCATTTTATGGATTGATTGCGGAGCTACAGAACCCAGGAGCAACCTTTCCGGGCGTGATTGGACTGATTAGCCTGCTGTTAGCGTTGTATGCGATGTCGGTTTTGCCCGTGAATGCGCTGGGCGTGGCGATGATCCTGTTGGCGTTCGCCCTCTTCGTCGCCGACCTGTTTACCCCGACCCACGGGGCCCTTACCTTTGGGGCAATCCTGTCGTTTCTGATAGGCTCTATCATCCTCTTCCAGTCCGATTCGCCAGTGATGCGGGTGAGCCTATGGCTCATCGGCACCATGGCTCTGATGACGGCCAGCTTTTTTGCGTTTATTACCTATTCGGGTGTGCGTGCCCAGTTCCGCAAAAAGGTAAGTGGTCAGGAGCGGCTGATTGGGATGGTCGGACGCGTGCGCAAGCGACTTGATCCAGAGGGCTTGGTGTTTGTGGACGGGACTCTGTGGCGTGCGATTGCACAAGACCCCCCGATTGAGGAAGGCGAGTTGGTTCAAGTGGAGCGTGTTGATGGCTTGACGATCTATGTGCGTTGGGTGCCCCCAATGAGTGGGCGCGCTTCCGCACCGAGCGAACAAAGCGAGAGCCATTAATGTTGCGCACGCGTGTGCTGACGGCTTTAGTGGGTATTCCGCTATTTCTGGCGGTGCTGTGGGTGCCGGGCGGTTGGGTTTTTGCAGGGGCTTGCTCCTTGCTTGTCGGGATGGGTTTGCTGGAGTTTGCGCGTGTCTATCGTCAGAATGGGGGGCATCGTTATCAGCTTAACCCGATTCTTCTGTTATGGGGTGCGAGTTTGCCCCTTTTGACCCGCTCCTTTCCAGAATGGAGATTAGAAGTGAGTCTTTTGCCTGCGTTAGGGGTAAGTTCTATATTAGAGTTGGGGCGTGCGTGGCGTCGGGGTGTGGTGCCTATTGTGCCAAATCTGGGATACGGGCTGTTTGGCGCCTTCTATATTGGGTGGCTGATGAGCTTTGTTGTGCGCCTTCGCGCCGATCTAACACCCGCAATTATCGCAGGGGTTCAGGTAGAGCAGGGTGTCTTGTGGGTGGTATGGCTTATGGCGATGTTGTGGGCAGGTGATTCGGGTGCCTATTTTGTCGGAAAGTTCATGGGAAAGCGCAAAATTGCCAATTTTATTAGTCCAGCAAAAACAGCTGAAGGTTCTCTGGCAAATCTTATACTTTGTGCTGTGGTGGGCTATGGGGTGGGGCAGGCAATCGGGGTTTCCAGTGCAGCCTCATTAATTACGGGCATAGGGGTCGGCATTTTGGGGCAGCTGGGCGATTTATTCGAATCTGCGCTCAAGCGCGCGGTGGGAGTCAAGGATTTTGGGGGTGTTTTACCCGGGCATGGAGGGGTGCTGGATCGCTTTGACAGTCTGCTTTTTAGCGCGCCGTTTGTGTGGGGGATGGTTTCGGTTTTTACCTGACGCAGGAGAAACGCCCCTAACCACAACTCTGCCTTTCGATGGATCCCAAGTATCTCTGGATGCGCCGTGTTGTAGTGGTGATTGGACCGCGGCGTACCGTAGGGTTGGCCGGCTGGATGGCGCTCTGGTGGTTTACCGAGTGTGTTCATCTACGGAGACCTCCACATACATGCGTGAAGTGTCGGCGATTTGTAGTAGCGTATTCCCCTGCGAGAAGAGGGAGGTACCTGGAGGGACGATGGTGCTTTGCTCGACAAGTCTGGCGATTACGACACCGCTTAGTGGAGCCGTGATGGTGGTGCTGTCTAATTGTACTTTAGCGTTATAGAGTTGCGCATCTGCCCGAGCGCGTTGGGCTTTGGCGGTGGCAATATCCGCCTCGCGGAGCCGTATCTGGCGCAGGTTTGCATGCGCTTGTTCCAAAGCGACCTGTGCTTGTCGATATTGAGCGCGTGCCTCTTCCAACGCCTGTTGCGCCAGTTCGTTTTGGACACGGTTGGCTTCTGCGGAGCGCAGATTGGCTTCCGCTTCGCGAACTCGTGCGCGCGCCGTCTCCAAGCGCGCTTGAATGTCCGTTTCGAGCGTCTGGAGCCGTTTCTCGGCGGCGACTAACTGGCTTCGTGCGCTTTCCATCTGTGCTAAGGCATTATCTACCTGCTGCTGTGCCACATATCCTTTTTGCAGAAGCGAGCGGAGTCGCTCATAGTTGCGCTGAGCGATCTCGACCTGTTGGCGTGCAGAGTTGTAGTTGGCTTCTGCTTGCGCTTGCTCTTGGGGAATGGTAACCTTCTCTAACTGTTCGATGTTTGTGCGTGCGGATTGGAGTTGCGCTTCGGTGATGATTGGTTGGGTTCGGGCGCGCTCCTGCGCTTGTTTTAGGCGTGCGGACACCGGTGCCAGATTGGCTTCCGCTTGCTGAAGTGCCAGCTCAATTTGCTCTCGCTGGAGCTGCAGGCTCTCTTGGGCTTGCTCGATACGTGCATTCGCCGCTTCTAAGTCGGCTTTCGCCTGATTATAGACCGAGAGCGTGTCGGCAGGGTCGATTCGCGCCAGCAGTTGCCCTTTCTGCAGTTGCCCTTTCTGAACGACATCGCCCACATCCACTAAAATCTCGCTTACAATACCGCCCGCTTTCGATTTTACATCGACGATGTTGTAGGTGCGTAGGACGCCCGTGGCGTTTATCGTGCGCACCACATCCTCGCGAGCCACGACAGCGGTTCGGTACTGGGGTTGGTTATTCTGGTTGTCCTGGTTGGCGCGACTACGCCACCGGAGCAGTCCGACAACAGCAAATACGATTACCAAAACGACAATAACGCGCCTTTTGACAATAACGCGCCTTTTCATAATTGTTGCCCCTCCATAGGATACCTCTTGGCTTAGACGAATGCCATCAGCGAATGTTCTTGGAACCGACTGCGCCGATTTGCGGTATCATAAAGGGAGGCCTTGCAGATTCAGCGATGCAAAAGTCCATTCCATCAGCCGAAGCTGTAGGGATGGAGAGTTTGTTTTTTTCGGTCTCATGGGATACAATATAGACGGAGGGTTTATACGGCGTGAAACGCAAGTGGATACGCGCAGGGGTTAGCCTGCTCCTGCTGGGGCTCGCTTTCGTGGGCGGTTGGTGGGCACGCGTGGCGATGCGTCCGCCAACGGCGTCTGCAGGTGGTTCGATGATTGTTCAACGCGATTTTACTCCGATGATTTCTGATGCACGCACCCCAAAAGCCGATTCGACCGTGTCGGAGCCAGCGATGGTCACGCTCTACTATCGCGTGCTCGATCTGGTCAAGCGCGAGTATGTGGAGCCCGTAGATGAGACCAAACTGATGCAGGGCTCGCTGGAGGCCATGCTCGCTGCGTTAGATGACTCGCACTCGCAATATTTGAAGCCTCAACAGTTAGAGCAGTACCTCAAGGCGCTCAACGGGACGGTCAGTGGAATCGGGGCTGTACTGAAGCTGATTCAACGTAAGACGACAATCAAAGTCGGCAACACGAATGAGACGGCGCCTGTCGCCCAACGGCTGATACAAGTGGTGGCTGTTTTACCGAATTCTCCTGCTGAGAAGGCAGGGCTCAAAACAGGCGATCTGATCACAGAGGTTGACGGTCAGTGGGTGCTTTCGGAAGATCCTTTTGCCGAGGTGGCTCAGCTTCAGCGGTTGCATAGCGAGCGCCAACAGATTCGGGATGCGGATCGGCGCGCCCGCGAACGGCTCCGCACGGCGATCCCTATCAGCGAAGCCATCCAGAGGCTTACTCGACTCCCGAAAACAGGCGAAAAGCCTGAGTTGACCCTCAAAGTCTCCCGTGGGGGACAAAGCATAGAGCTCAAAATCGCGCGTGCGGAGACCCGAGTGAAGCCGTTGGAATACAGTCGGGTGCGGGGGCAGTATGGCTACATCCGTCTGAATATTCTCAATACTCAAGCGGCGCGCGAGTTCGATCAGGCGATTCGCACGCTCCAGCAGGGGGGCATGTGCGGGCTGATTTTGGACTTGCGCCAAACCGCCATCGGTCAGCAGGAGTCGGCACTGAAGATTTTGGGCCAGCTTCTCCGTGTGCGTCAGGTCGGGCTGGTTGAGACGCGCGAGGGCAGTACCTACAAGAAGCGTCCCCTGCTTTTGTCTGGTGCACCCAAAGGCACGAACCTGCGGATAGCGGTTCTTATCGATGGGGGAACCTACAATGTGACGGAGCTGATGGCACTCGCGCTCAGAACAGGTGCGAAAGCCCGCCTGATAGGCATGCCAACCGCAGGCGATGCCTCACAAGCCGTGTTGTACCAACTCAAAGACGGCTCGGCGTTCACGCTCACCGTCGGACGCTACTACGGCGCAGACGGAACTGTGTTCGACAAGCGGGGCGTTCAACCTGACGACCGTGTGACTTCCTCGCCCACCATGCGTGGGCAACCGAATGGCGACCCCGCCTTAGACCGTGCCCTTAGCTGGCTGGCGCAATCGCAGAAGGAGGTGCGCTCATGAAACACGGATGCACGCTGTGTCAGGTTCTGCTACTGATTCCTGCGATGGGGCTTCTTTTTGTTCTCGGTTTCCTGAGTGCCGAGATGTGGGGCAACCCTTCTGAAAACCCAGCCAATGCGCTCGCCCTCCTGAAAAGCCAACTGGGGGTTATGAACAAGTCGGCAAAGATCGACCCTGTGGAGGCATTTCAGAGCGTGTTGTCGGAAATCGAGACCCATTACTATGGCAAGCCTCCCGCCGTCGATAAGTTGACCTACACCAGTATCGATGGGATGCTGTCGGCGGTTGGTGACCCCTACACGCGGTTTATGGATCCAGAAGCCTTCAAGCGCATGCAGGAGGATACTTCAGGCAACTTCACAGGGATTGGAGCGTTGCTGGAAGATGCACCAGAGGGCGCGCGCGTGGTGCGACCCTTGCCCAATAGTCCTGCTGAGAGGGCAGGAGTGCGTGCAGGCGACATCATTATTGCGGTCGATGGCAAAAGCCTCGAACGGCTCTCCGTCGACGAGGCGGTGCACCTCATTCGCGGTCCGCGCTTCACGACTGTTGAGCTCACCCTCCGACGACAAGGCGAACCTGAGCCTATCAAGGTCACGATCCGACGCGATCTGATTGAAAGCCCTACTGTCGATGTCTATCTGGAGGACACGGAGAACAAGATTTACCGTATCTGGCTCCAGCAGTTCAACGAGAAGGCTTCTACGCTCGTTTCGAGAGCCCTCAACGATATCCAGAAGAATGGTGGGCGTGCCTTGATTTTGGACTTGCGCACCAACCCGGGCGGATTGCTCGAATCGGCTGTGAAGGTTGCCAGTCTGTTTCTCCCGGAGAAGCAGGTGGCGGTGCAGATTGTAGGGCGTCAAGGGCTCATCGACAAGCTCTATTCCGATCCTGCGCTCTACCACAACCTGAAGATGCCGATGGTGGTGTTGATCAATGGAAGTAGCGCCAGCGCATCCGAGATTGTGGCAGGTGCCCTGCGCGATTATAAGATCGCTATCCTTATCGGCGAAGATTCGTTCGGCAAGGGGCTGGTGCAGACGGTCATCCCGACCTCACAGACCACCGCCGTTGCCATCACGACTGCCAAGTACCTCACCCCCAACGGCTACGACCTGAACGCGAAAGTGGTAGACGGCAAGCGTGTGGGTGGGCTCAAGCCCGATATCGAGGTGAAGTCGGATGAGGATTGGCGCATCACCGACGAGGATCGCTCCAAAGACAAGCAGTTGCAGAAGGCGTTGGAGGTTCTGCGTGAGCAACTGCATGCCCCTGGTGCCGGTGCTTCCGCCCTGCGCGCCGCTGCCGACGGTTCCCAGACACGATGAGAACCGTTCTAATCGGTTCGGATCACGCTGGCTACGAACTCAAAGAGTCGCTCAAGCGCTTTCTTCAGGAGCAGGGCTATGCAGTAGTGGATGTGGGGGTCTACTCGCGCGAGCCTGCGGACTACCCTGACATCGCCCACGCCCTGACCAAGCAGTTGGGGCAAAGCGCAGACGCTGTGGGGGTGCTGATTTGCGGGACAGGCATCGGCATGTGCATCGCCGCCAACAAGCGCAGGGGCATTCGGGCAGCGCACGCAGGCGATCCCGTTTCTGCGGCGATGGCGCGCGCCCACAATAATGCCAATGTACTGTGTCTTGGAGCGCGCATCGTCGGTGAGGAGCTGGCGAAAGGCATCGTGTCTGCGTTCCTCCAAACGCCGTTCAGCGCAGAGCCACGCCACCAGCGGCGTGTCGAGAAGCTCGAACTCAATTTCGGAGGTGAGACACCATCCCACATCGAATGAGCGAGGTTAACGCTCCCGAACGCGGGGTCTTAGTCTTGTGCCACCCTGAGATGGGAGACGAGGAGTCGTACTGGGCAGAAGAGATGCGCGCCTTAGCGCAATCTGCAGGAGTGAAGCTGGTCGCCGAGATTCGCCAAAAACGCCACACCCTCGATGTCGCCACTGCTGTTGGCAAGGGCAAGGCAGAAGAGCTGTTCGCCATTGCCCGTGAGAAGCAAGCCGATGTCATTCTCTTCGATACGGAGCTGACCCCCGTTCAACAGCGCAATCTGGAGGAGATGACGCAAACGCGCGTCGTGGATCGGACCCAGCTGATTCTGGATATCTTCGCTCAGCGGGCGCGCACGCGCGAAGGCGCCCTGCAAGTGGAGCTAGCACAACTGCTGTACCTGATGCCCCGCATGTCTGGGCTGGGGACAGCCCTCTCGAGGCTCGGCGGCGGTATCGGGACGCGCGGCCCAGGCGAGACCAAGTTAGAGATAGATAAACGACGCGTGCGCGAACGCATCACCACCCTGCGGCACGAAATCGAAGAGATTCGTCGTAAGCGCGCTCACCAGCGCAGCTCCCGCCGTAAACTACCGTTCCCGCACGGTGCCATCGTCGGCTACACCAACGCCGGTAAATCGACCCTGCTGAATGTGCTTTCAGGCGCACAAGTGCTGGTAGATAACCGCGTGTTTGCCAGCTTAGACCCCACCACGCGCCGTGTGGTGCTCCCAGACGGCTGGTCGGTGCTGCTGACGGACACGGTCGGCTTCGTGGAGAACCTCCCCCCGATGCTGATGGAAGCCTTCTATGCCACCCTCGAAGAGGTGCAAGAGGCGGACTTCCTGATCCATGTTATCGACATCTCCAGCCCGCATTGGGAGCTCCAGCGCGATGCCGTAGAGACCACCCTCATCGGGCTGGGCGTAGACCAAAAGCCGATTCTCACGGTCTTCAACAAGGCGGATCGGGTTGCCGACCGTGCATGGCTGACGCGTCTGGTTGCGGAGACGCCGAACTCGGTCTATCTCTCAGCTCGCCAAGCACAGGGCATCCCCCATCTGATGGATCGGTTGGTGCGCACGCTGCAGGCGATGCTGGTCTATGTGGATGTATGGCTCCCCTACACGGCGACCGCTCTGCTCGCCGAGTGCTACGAGTACGGCTTCGTGCTTTCGGTGGACTATCAGGAGCAGGGGATCCATCTGCGCGCGCAGGTGATCCCGTCGGTTGCCAACCGCTTGCGCGCAGTAGGCAAGTAACGCCTCCAGCAGGTACAATTGTCCCGCCATGGAATGGGCTGTGAAGGTTTTGAGCTGGATTTTATGGATGCCAACGATTGGCGCATTGGTTTTGCTATGGGTGCCGCGTCGTCACGAAGTGATGGCGCGTGGTATTGCGCTGGTGTTTGCCCTGATTACTTTAGGATTGGCGGGTGTGTTGGTGACCTCTTTTGACCCCAACGATGCACGGTACCAGTTTGTGGAGCGCGTCGATTGGCTTCCTGATGACGGGGTTCAGTATCTTTTGGGTGTGGATGGGGTGAGCTTATGGCTGGTGGGGTTGACGACGTTTCTGAGTGTGCTGGCGCTCGTTTTTTCGTTTAGTATCACCGAGCGCGTGAAGGAGTTTTTAATCTGGATGCTGGTGCTGGAGAGTGCGCTCCTTGGGGTCTTCATGGCGTTGGATTTGGTGTTGTTTTATGTCTTTTTTGAGTTGACGCTGGTACCGACCTACTTTCTGATAGCGCTTTGGGGGGGGCGCGAGGGAGGCAGTGCGGCGTTGAAGTTTTTCCTGTATAACTTTTTGGCCTCGTTGGGGATGTTGGTGTCGACGATCGTGCTGGCGTTTGAGCATTATCGGGCGACAGGCGTGATGACCTTTGAGCTGATGCGCTTGCAGGAGTTCGTGCGGGAAGGTTCGATTCCGAGCGACTTGCGCACTTGGCTCTTCTTGGGGTTTGCTGTGGCGTTTGCGGTTAAGTTGCCGTTGGTTCCGTTCCACACTTGGTGGCCGCAAGCGATGGGGGCGGCGCCGTTTCCTGTGGTAGTGGTGTTTCTCAAGACGGGCGCATATGGGTTCCTACGCTTTGGGTTGCCGCTGTTTCCGCAGGAGGCGCAGGCGTTTGCCCCGTTGGGGATAGCGCTTGCTGCGGTGGCGGTGGTGTATGCGGGGATTGTGGCGACGATGCAGTTCGATATGAAGCAGGTTGCGCTCTATGCTGTGCTGAGCCACGCGGGTTTTATTATGATGGGGCTGTTCTCGGCGACGGAGCAGGGGTTCGTAGGGAGTGTGCTCCAGCAGATTAATCACGGCATCACGATGGGCGCGATGTTGTTGTTATTGGGCTTTCTGTACGGGCGCACAGGCACGCTGGATGTGGATCGGTTGGGGGGGCTCAAAGCGCAGATGCCGATCTTTTCTGCGCTCTTTCTGATAGTGATGTTGGCTTCGGTCGCCTTACCGGGCACGAACGGTTTTGTCGGCGAGTTTTTGTGTCTGCTGGGAGCGTTCAAATCGGCGCAGGCGGGGCTTGTATCGGTCGGCTGGGTGGTGCTGGGGACGCTGGGCACGGTGCTGGCGGTGGTCTATATGTTGTGGATGTTCCAGCGTGCGTTTTACGGTCCGACGCCTGATCGCTGGCAGAATCTGCCCGACCTGCGTCCGCACGAGGTGGCGTTGGTTCTCCCGCTGATTGCGCTGATCTTCTGGATAGGGGTGCACCCGATGACCTTCACGAAGCCGATTACGACCACCTACTCGGCAACTCATGGGCGACCGATACTCTCGGTGTGGCAAGGGGATGCGCCTTCGCACGCTCCCACCCCAGAGTCTGTGAGAAACACCTCTTACCGCTCGCGATAGATGTCGTCTAACCTGTTCCCCATCACCGTCACCGCCGCCTGGAAGCCCCCACCTTCAGGCGCGGAGAGGAACGGCCGCTTTCCTTGTCCAATTGAACCCATTGAGCACTTTGTGGTATACTAGAAACATGAACCGGACACTGATGGTCAAGCTCATGCCGACCGAGGAGCAACACGCGGCACTTCTGGAGACGATGGAGCGGTTCAATGCGGCCTGCAACGCCATCACCGGGGTAGCGTTCCACAATCTGTAGGGGCACGGCATGCCGTGCCCCTACTGTCCGCGCCATCAGCAAGGTCGCCGAAGCCTACAAGCGGGACAAGTCCAAGAAGCCGTCCTTCCGCCCGCACGGAGCCATCGTCTACGACCAGCGCGTGCTCTCCTGGAAAGGCAATGATCGCGTGTCCATTCTGACGCTCCGGGGCCGGCAGCTTATCCCCGTTGCGGGTATCAAGCCGCCCACTTGAAGCGCATTCGTGGACAGGCTGACCTCATCTACCGGGACGGGACGTTCTACCTCGCCGTGGTGGTGGACGTGCCCGAACCGCCTTCTGGAAGCCCCGACGATTGGCTCGGCATAGATCTCGGCATCATCAACATTACCACAGATTCGGACGGCGACACCTACTCCGGTGCCCACCTGAACGGGCTGCGGAAGCGCCATGCCAAGCTGCGGGCCAGGCTCCAGGCCAAGGGAACGAATCGCAAGGCTCAGCGTCGCGTCCCGCACAGTTGGGGGTTGTTCCATCAGCTTCGCTCCTTCATCGAGTACAAGGCCCGATTGGCCGGTGTCCCGGTGGTGCTCGTCGATCCCCGTAACACCTCGCGCACCTGCCCGGCCTGCGGGCATGTAGCGAAGGCCAACTACGCAGGCAGAGTTTCGTTGCGTCGAGTGCGGCTTCGCTGGGCCGGTCGACGCCATCGCTGCGGAGAACATCCGCAGGGCCGCCCGTATGCGGTCGTACGCGGCGGGCCAACCGGCCTAGCTGCAAGACCCTAGCTTTAGCCATG
>PSLB01000040.1:0-14618 GCA_040289385.1 Armatimonadota bacterium | reverse complement strand
CCGTTTCGGGCTTCTGCGTAGGAAGTCAGCTTTCACCTCCTGTGGGGAGATATTCGCTACAGGCGTGGCGATTCCGGCTTCTTTCTCCGCGGGTTTGCAGAACAGATGCATCTCTGCACCAGCCCTCTCTGCGCTTAGGTATAATTCCTAATGAGACTATGCGATATCTGCCCAGCATCGGGATGGAGGTGCACGCGCAACTGCTGACGGAGAGCAAAATGTTTTGTGCGTGCCCCACGCGGTTCGGCGATGCGCCCAACACCAATGTTTGCCCCATCTGTCTGGGTTTGCCTGGCACGCTACCTGTCCCCAACAAAAAGGCTGTGGAGCATGTGATCCGCACCGCTCTTGCCCTCAACTGCCGAATTGCTCCACTGACGCTCTTCTATCGTAAGAACTACTTCTATCCCGACCTCCCGAAGGGTTACCAGATCTCTCAATATGGCGAGGTGCACCCCATCGGGACGGGAGGCTACATCGAAATCGATGTGAACGGCGAGCGTAAGAAGGTTCGCATTCGGCGGGTGCACCTGGAGGAGGATACGGGCAAGCTCTTTCACTATCTGCCGGGTGAAAGCGAGGTGGACTACAATCGCGCGGGCGTGCCTTTGATGGAAATCGTCACCGACTTTCCACCTGACATTCACTCCGCAGAAGAGGCGCGTGAATACCTCGTGCAACTGCGTGCTATCTTGACCTATCTGAAAGTGTGCGACGGCAAGATGGAGGCAGGCTCTCTCCGCTGCGAGCCGAACATCAGCGTCGCTCCTGAAGGCGCCACCCAAATCGGCGTCAAAACCGAGCTGAAGAACCTCAACTCGTTCCGATCCGTTGTGCGCGGAATCGAGTTCGAAATACAGCGTCAGATCCAAATTCTGCAATCGGGCGGGCAAGTGGTGCAAGAGACTCGCGGATGGAGCGAAGAGGGCGCCTATAGCTTCCCCATGCGCACGAAAGAGTTCGAGCAAGACTACCGCTATTTTCCTGAGCCTGATATCGTCCCCATCCAGATTACCGAGGAATGGCTTGAGGCCCTCCGTCAGACCATGCCCGAGCTCCCGCTCGCCAAAGCCGACCGCTACCGACGCACATACGGGCTCTCCGATTACGATGCACGCGTGCTCACCGCCGACTATGATACCGCAGATTACTTCGAGCGGTGCATCGCTCTCGGCGTGGACCCCAAAACCGCCTGTAATTGGGTCACCGTCGAGCTACAGGCTCGCCTGAACGAGACCCATCGTTCGATAGCAGAATCGCCCCTTACCCCAAGCCACCTGGCAGATCTCGTTCAACTAATACAGTCGGGAACGATTTCAGGACGGATCGCCAAGGAGCTGTTCGACGAGGTCTTCCAAATCGGACAAATGCCTTCCGAGATAGTCAAAACACGCGGGCTGACCCAAATCTCTGACGAGTCGGTTCTGCGCGCCACAGCGCGTAAGGTACTGGAAGATAACCCAGATGCGGTTGCAAAGTACCGCTCTGGGAAGACCAGCATCCTCGGCTTTCTGGTGGGACAGATGATGAAAGCCACTCAGGGGCGTGCCAACCCCCAGCGCGCCCAAGAACTCCTGCGGGAAGAACTGGAGAACCGCTCATGAGAATGGGACTACGCTACGGCATCAGCCTCGTTATGATTGTTCTGGGAGTCTACATCATTTACCATGAATATTGGCTACTGGGAAGCTGGGAGGGCTTGTTTTTAGGCTCGCTAATAATTTTGTGGGGACTAATGCGCGCACTGATGTGGAAGCATCTCGAGAAACGCTATAATGGAAAAATATAGAAACGGACGACGATGGGGCTCAAACTGTTCAGTTGGCGACGGCGCAAATCGGAGCACGAAGCAGAGGGGACACCTACCCATCTGCTTGTGCCCTTTACGAACACGCCCGAAGAGTGTGATCTACTGCGCTACGCTGTACGCATGGCGCAAATCTTCGACGCGCACCTGACCGTGTTGTGCTTCGTGGAAGTCTCGCGGGGGGTAGACCTCAGCTGCTGCCCCGCAGAGAAGATTCAACGGGGCGAGGTGTATGCGCTCGCTGCACGCGAGATCATCGAGGAGTTGGGATTCAACGAGTTCACCATCCAGATACGCCCCACCCATCACTGCGGATTCGCCATCGTCAACGCCGTGCAAGAGTACGGCTGTGATATGGTGTGCATCACCGCGGCGTATCGCCAACTGCTAGGGCGCCAACTGCTGACCGAAACAGTCGAAACGGTCCTCCGAAAGGTGCCCGTTCAGGTCTGTTTATATAGCAAACCGAAGGAGGCAAAAAGATGAACATCGTGATTATGGGCTGTGGACGCACCGGTTCGATTTTGGCACTCCTGATGAGCGAAGCGGGACACTCGGTTACGGTCATCGACCGCTCGCAAGACTCGCTTCTACGACTGGGAAAGTCGCACCGCTGTCGAGTCGTCCTCGGTAATGGACTGGACGAAGACACGCTCCGTCAAGCAGAGGTAGACAAAGCGGATGCCTTCATCGCCTGCACGAACGGCGACAATACCAATCTGATGGTGGTGCAGATGGCACGCGAGATGTTCGGCGTTCAGCGGGTGGCTGCTAAAGTGAACGATCCCGTGCGCGCCGAGTCATACCGACAGTACGGCATCTTTACCATGACATCGGGCTCGATTCTGGCAGGCTCCCTGCGCGACTGGCTGTTCGGCAACCCGCTCCAAACAGTCGACGCCTATAACCGGTTGTACCCCGAACTGCAGGCACTTCTACGAGAGTAAGCGATGCGGCAATGGCTCTGCATGGGCATTTTGATTCTGCTAAGCGCGTGCCAGCGTGAACCTGCGCCGACACCCGAGCAGTTCCGATTTCCCGTAGGCGTGTATATCCAATCTACACGCAACGACTTCTGGGAAGCCTTCGAATCGGGGCTAAAGAGCCGTCTCGACCCGAGCATCGTGCCCGAAATTGTCTATTTTACGCCAAATCAGCGAGACGCAATCGCTCAGCAGATGGCACAAATGGACAAGTGGCGTGCACTGGCGCTCTGCGCTCCTCAGGACACCTGGTCGCTAAATGCAATCGAGCAGGCAGTACGAGCGGGCATTCCGCTGGTGCTGGTGGGCGTGGACCTACCGCGCAGTCTGCGGCTGGGCACAGTCAGCACCTATTACTACGATGTCGGTCGCAAAGCAGGCGCGTGGTACGCGAAACGGCTTGCTTCCGGACGCGTGGCGGTCGTGGCGGGGCATCCTGTTCCCCACGCAGTTAGTGAATTCTGGGACGGCTTCCGACACGGCTTGATGAACAACCGCCGATTACAAGCCGAGCTGATCGCTGTAGATCACAGCGCAAAGGCGGCTGAAGCGGTGGTACGCCTACGAGACAATCCGAAAATAAGCGGAATTTTTCTGATGGGTGCAGAGGTCGCGCAGCAGGCGATCCACCAAGCACCTAAAACTCACCTGGGCATCTTCACCTGGCGTGATTCAGCACAGGCATGGTATCATGAGGGAAGATGCCAACTGCTGCTTATCGAGAATCCGCGCGAGATCGGCATCCGAACAGCCAATCTCCTGCGGAACCTTAGCTTAGGACGCGGACAAGACTTTGAGATCGTCTTTGTGCCGTATGAGCGACTGGCACGCTAAGCAGAAGATTCGGCATAAAACTCGCAACAATACTGGCTACACCACTCCCAAAGTTGGTGTATCATAAAGGAAAGGATTGCATGGAGGCTGGGGATTGGAAACACAGGCACTAACGGTCGTAGAAGGTATGTCTGCCCTTGCCCAGAGGCAGAAGGACGCGCATTCCGCGCGTCAACGGGAGCGTGAACCTTTCGTGCGAACCATTGCCCATCTGATGAGACCGATTCGCGTGTGGGTGCATCTCGACCATACCGTCGAGACCGCACTCATCCTTTTACGCGGGCACCAGCTCAGTGGATTGCCTGTGTACGACGGGCAACAGGTGGTGGGCACTCTCGAATACGCCCCGCTAATGGGCATCCCCCCAGAAACCGCTGTCCGTGAGGTTATGTACACCGACATCCCTGCCTTCACCCCCGACACTCCCTTGCGCACGGTAGCAGAATGGTTTCATCAAAGTCGGCGAACCGTTGTGCCGATTGTTCAGGCGGGGAAACTGGCGGGCATCCTCACCGTTTTTGACCTCCTGCCCGAAATCGGGCGCAGTTATGACCCCATGACGGGCTTACCCTGGTCGGACACTCTGCGGGAATGGAGCATCGAACAGCTGGCTCAGGGGCGGGAAGTCACCATTCTCTTTTTCGACTTAGACAACTTTGGGGTCTTCAACAAGCGCTACGGGCATCTGATTGGCGACGAAGTGCTTCGAAAGGTCGCGCGAGTGCTTCTGGAGGAGAGCGACCCCGAAACCGACCTCGTCTGCCGATGGGGAGGCGACGAATTTGCGATGGCAACCCTGCGCCGACGCGAGGAGGCAGGGCTACTGGCACACCACATCAGCCGACGCATCGCCGACATCCAAATCCCCGAGGTGGATAGGCTTCTCTCGGTCTCCTACGGCTACCAAGGCGGCAAGCGTACCCGCGAGCGCGAGCAGGTTCACTACGCCGCTACGGTGGATAACCTGATTAACCTTGCCAGTCAAGAGTGCATGATGATGAAGGGCGTGGCGACGGCGCGTGGCGGACAACTGACACTGCCGATGCAGGCGATGGTGGAGACCCGTTCAGAACGGCGTCTCCGAATCCAGAGCGTCTCCTACGAGCGCGAGGGGCGTCGCGCCAAAGCATGGGGCTATCTTCAGTTAGAGAATCGCACGCTGGAGGGCGCTGCTGAAGGCGAAGCACGCCCTCAGATGCTCGTTGCGGAAGCCGTGCTGAACGCGCTCCGCCCGCTCCTGCCCCCAAATCTCACGCTCACCCTGCTTGGCACTAACGAAACGCAAGGCGAAACTGGACATGCGGTGATCACTGTCATCCTTCTGTGGGAAAGCGGTGAAGGGCGTCAGGAGCTGGTGGGGAGCGCCCTTTTGCGAGGGGATACGGCGCGCGCCACCGCCTCAGCGGTACTGGATGCCCTTAACCGCCCGCTTGCCCGCCTGCTGGAAAGCGTATAGCGCCTTCAATTAGCCGAACGACCTCGGGGTTTTTACTGCGACGCGCACAGTCCAAAACGGTTTCCCCAAGCGCACTTCGAGCGTTGGCATCCGCTCCTGCGCACAACAGCAGCTGAACCGTGTCGACATGGCCATTCTCTGCAGCGAGCATGAGCAAGGTACGCCCGTTCTTATTGCGCAGATTAGGCGACACCCCTGCTTGAAGCATTCTCTCCAGAATGCGCGTGCGCCCATAGATCGCCGCATAGTGCACGGGGGAGTTGCCAGGGCTTCTCTGCTGGCGATCTCCCGACTTATCGCGCGCATCGAGGCTGGCGCCATGATCCAGCAGCAGGAGAGCAATCTCGCCGTAGCCTCGTATTACCGCCAAGCTCAACGCAGTCAGCCCACCCGATGTGCACGTATTCACATTCGCACCCGCTTGGAGTAAGGCTTTGACACGAGACAGATCGCCCGCCTCAACAGCGGTCAGCAATTGCTCATTCTTGGCTAACTGCTGGGCACGAAGCTTGCGGAACGCTGGCGACAGTAACACCCCAAGAGTGAGCACGATGGGAAGTACGAAAAAGCCGATGATTAAAACCTTCTGCCCACGCGAGGCCCCCGGCATCTCATCTCGCATGAAACAATTAAACCCGATAAACCCGATTGGCACGGTTGTTTTCGCATCGGGTCATAAAAAAAACGGAGCTGAGTGCGATCGCACTCAGCTCCGTTTGCTCATAGTGGCTTCCTCGCAGGAGAACTTCCTTACGAGGGCAGGCTTTGCCCCCTATCGCCCATAACAGCAACTTTTGTGCCAAACGGACAGGGGAACCGTCGGGTATCCTCAAAATATGGCGAAAACGCTACTGGTCACGGGGGGAGCGGGCTTCATCGGAAGCCATTTCGTTCTCCACATGCTCCGAAGCTCCGATTATGTCATTCGCGTGCTGGATGCCCTGACCTATGCTGGGCGGCGCGAGAACCTAAAAGAAGCGGAAGGCAACCCCCGCTTCGAGTTTCTCCACGGCGATGTCCGCTCCCGAGAAACGGTTCAACAGGCGATGGAGGGCGTGGAAGCCGTCGCTCACTTCGCCGCGGAGACCCACGTCGATCGCTCCATCCTCCATCCCGACGCCTTCATCACCACAGATGTGTACGGAACCTTCCTGATGTTGGAGGTGGCACGCGAAAAGAGGGTGAAGAGGTTTCTGCACATCAGCACCGATGAGGTCTATGGCGACATCGAGCGGGGGACTTTCGACGAAGAATCGCCCTTGCGTCCCAACAGCCCCTACGCTGCAAGCAAAGCAGGGGCAGAACTGCTGGCACGCGCCTACTACCGAACTTATCAACTCCCCGTGATTATCGCCCGTCCCAGCAATACCTTCGGTCCGCGCCAGTACCCTGAGAAGTTGATCCCTTTCTTCACCGTACGCGCCCTGTGTGAGGAACCGCTCCCCCTGTATGGCGACGGCACGCAGTTAAGGGACTGGCTCTATGTGGCTGACCATGTGCGCGCCCTCGCCCTGCTCTTGGAACACGGTCAAATCGGCGAAGCCTACAACATCGCTGGGGGCAACGAGCGCCAAAACCGCGAAATCGCACGCCTCATTCTGCAGATTCTGCAGAAACCCGAAACCCTCCTCCAAACGGTCCCCGACCGTCCCGGGCATGACCGACGCTATGCCCTGAACACCTACAAAATCCGTGCCTTAGGCTGGCAACCCCAATCCCAATTCGAGGAGGCTCTTAGGGAGACCGTTCTCTGGTACGCCCAGCACCCCGAATGGTGGGAACCCATTCTCCAAGCCCAAGCCGAATACCGCACCTTCGTGGAACAGTGGTATCGAGGTAAACTTATAGAGTGAGCGTCCAACGTATGGCACAAGAGTTCGCTTTTGAGGCGTCGCACTTCTACCGACTGCCCCACCTAAGCCCTGAGGAGAATGCCCGCCTCTTTGGCAACGCCACACGCCACCACGGACACAACTATCGCGTGCGGGTTTGCTACGCAGCCTCACCAGAAACGCCCCCTGCCCTCTGGGAACAGATCGCGCATATCGTGCGCAACCTTATCGATACCGAGTTAGACCATCGCTGCCTCAGTACAGAGCATCCTTATTTCCAACAGCACTTGCCCACCACCGAGAACTTAGCCATCTACCTCTGGCACGCGCTCCACTCGAAAGTGCACATCCCCATAGAACAAGTGGAGGTGTTGGAATCAGAAATGCTGGCTTCTGCCTACACTGGTGAGCCCCAGCCGTTGCCCTCTGGGAAAAACATCCATCCTGTATCGCTGACACGCGCCTACAGCTTCTCATGCGCCCATCGGCTCTATAACCCCCAGCTGAGCGAAGCGGAGAACCGCGCCCACTTCGGTAAATGTGCGAACCCCTACGGGCACGGGCACGACTACCGTCTGGAAGTCACTGTGCGGGGTCCGGTAGACCCGACCACAGGGATGGTTCTCCCCCTCGCATGGTTAGATGCGCTCGTGCAGAAGGAGATTCTGGAGGTGCTGGACCACCGCTACCTCAACGAAGAGGTGCCGCCGTTTGACCAGATTCCCCCAACCAGCGAGAACTTAGTTGCGTTTATTGTGGCGCGTTTGATACCCCATTTCACCAACGCGACACGCCTGGTGCGTGTCCGACTCTACGAAACGCCACGCAGCTATTTTGAGTGGGAAGCGTAATCAGGCGACCTTCTCGCTGAAGAGGGACGGCTCATCGGGCGGGGACTGCTCGCGCACGCCTTCAGCTGGCAAAAACACCGAGAAACGCGTGCCTTTGCCGACTTCGCTCCAGACCTCAATCTGCCCGCCGTGCTCCTCGACAATCTGACGCACCAGCGATAGCCCTAAGCCAGTTCCCTCATCCCGCCGCGTGAAGAAGGGCTCAAAAATGTGGGGGAGGTCTTCGGAGGCGATCCCAACGCCCGTGTCTTCCACATGCACCCACACCCCTTTGGGATGCTCTGACCACTCGGTACACACCGTAACCGTGCCACCTGAAGGCGTCGCTTGTTGAGCGTTCACGATGAGGTTCATGAACACATGCTGGAGGCGCGATGGGTTCGCCTGAATAGGGTGGAGGTCTGAGGCAAACTGCTTGTGTAGCGCAATTCCGTTGCGCAACAGCAGATGCTCCGTGAACACGAATACATTGCGCAGAACTTGATGGATATCCACAGGCGTGCGCATCTCTGCTCGCGAAGGGCGCACATAGCGCAAAAGGCTCGACACAATATCCCGCGAACGGTGTGCCCCTTGCACTAAATTCTCCACAGCCGTTATCACATGCTGATAGTCTTCCTCACTCCAGTTGAGGGGACGCTGGTTTTTGAGCTTCTCCTGAAGAATCTGCGCGAAACCGACCACTGCAGTCAGTGGATTGTTCAGCTCGTGTGCTACCCCTACAGCCAGCGTGCCGATAGCGGACATCTTTGCGTTTTGTACCAACGTCTCCGACTTTTGTTTGAGCTCTTCGTAGGCTTGCTGAAGCTGTTCGAATAGCTGTTTGTTGTGCCTGCGCATATTGCGCCGTTCGATAGCGTGTGCCACCTGAGTGTTCAGCACGCCGATATCGTCTAACGGCTTGAGCAGGTACGCGAAGATGTTGCCTGCCTTGAACGCCTGAAGCGCGTTTTCCAACGATCCGTGCCCCGTCAGCACAATGACCTCGGCTTCGGGCAAGAACTCGCGTGCAGCACTCACGACGGTTAATCCATCCTTGCGCGGCATGCGCATGTCGGTGATAATGACCGCATAGTCATCAGTCTGGATCTTCTGGATCGCCTCTTCCCCATCGACGGCGGTCTCGATCTGGTAGCCATCCATCCGAAGCTGACGCACCAGCACATAGCGCAAATCCTCTTCATCCTCCACAATCAGTACGCGCTCTGGCATGTCCTCATCACCTACCGTTGAGTCTATTTTCGGTATGGGATGAAGTTTTGTAGAGAGTGAGCCGCACACCCCTACCCTATCACCATTGCAAAGGTTTTCAAGGTACAATTTGCTGTGCGGGATAAAAGATGATGGGAGCGAGCCTACACCAGAGTGAGTGGATAGCGATTCTGTTGGGCGCTATGGGGTTCCTGTTGGTGTGGAACCTATGGCTCACGGTGCGCTGGCACAGGTTTCAGAAGCGTTGGCGCCTTTTGTTGACCCATTCGGAAGGCGGTTCGCTAGAACACACTCTCTACGAGACCCTGCGTCGAGTAGCGCATCTGGAAGAAATTCTCAAGGCGCAGGGGAACCATTTACAGGAGCTTCAGAGCCAAACAGATCGATGCATTCAGAATGTGGGCTTGTTGCGCTACGATGCGTTTCCCGACATAGGTGGACGGCAGAGCTTTGCGATTGCCCTGCTCAATCAGCACGGCGATGGGATTGTGCTCAGCGGCATCCATAGCCGTCAGGAGATGCGGGTCTACGCCAAACCGATTCAGCGCAATACCTCGCCTATTGGGCTCTCGGAGGAGGAGCAACACGCCCTTCGTTCAGCGCGCACGCAGTAGGTGGGAGTGGACAGAATGCTCGGTGGATATGAACTTAGCGACGAACAGCTCATTGAACGGTTCAAAGAGGGCGACGAATTCGCCTTCGACATGCTGGTACGCCGTTACGAGCAGAAGGTTTATCAGTATGCCTTCCGACTCGCCCGCAACCACGATGACGCCGCCGATGTCGTCGCCGAGACCTTCTTGCGCATGTATAATGCCCTCAAACGCTTCCGCGGCGATGCCCAACTCTCTACATGGTTGTACCGAATCGTCAGTAATGTGTTCTTCGATTTTCGCAAGCGCGAGCAACGGCACGAACATCTTCCTCTGGAAATTCAAGGCGAAGAGGATGACGAGCCGATGGAACGCCCCGTCCCCGACGAAAGCATCGATCTGGACGCCTATGTGCTGGAACAGGAGCGCAAGCGCGTGCTGATGGAAGCAATTGACCAACTGCCCGACTACCAAAAGACGGTGCTGATCCTCTTCCATATCGAGGAACGCACTTACGAAGAGATTGCGGAGATTACTGGGCTCCCGTTAGGCACGGTGAAGTCGCGCCTTAACCGCGCCCGCAACACCCTGCGCGAGCTTCTGGAACCCCATCGGGAACTTTTTGGATATCCCACCAGTCAGACAGATGATGCTCTGGAGGAAACAAGTGATGCGCTGTGAACAAGTACGGGGATTACTGCATGACTATTTGGATGGCACACTTAATCGGGGGATTGCCGATACGGTTGCGGCGCACCTCAGCGGATGCGAACCCTGCCGACGGGAACACGCATTCCTAAAAAGGGTCTGGCAAGAGATGGCACACCTGCCCGAGACGCCCGTGCCTGCAGACCTCCATGCTCGGATTATGACCCATGTGCGGGCCCACACGCGCGCCCGTCAGGCGCAGCAGCGGGTGCTGTTCTGGCGCTGGATGTGGGCAGGGGCTGTCGCCGCAAGCGTGCTACTCGTCGCATTCTTCTTCACCCAGCCGGGTCGCGGTGTCGAGGCAGGCTTTGGGTTCGGCAAGTCTGAAGATGCGCCCCACACGCTGGCGCCCACTTACAGCGGTGTGCATGTAGAATGGCGCCGTCTGGCAAACGGTGAGTCGATCCCCGTGCTGATCGCTGGCTTGAATCATTCAGCAACCGCCAGCCTTATCTGGACTGCTGACCCGAAAACGGCGCCGCGCGAGGGACAACTGGTATGGCAAGGCGTGTTGCCCTCTGGACGCACAATCGAATTGCCGCTGACCCCCTTTCTGCAAAGCGCATCGGAGCGTGTGGTGGTGCTGTGGTGGAGCGTGGATGACCGCTACCGTGCGCTGTTTGTGCCTGTGGGGTATCCGCCCGCTCAGCGCGCGACTCTACGCCTTAATGCACCGCTCGCCGAAGCCCTAGCAGAGCTGGCTTCTACCTATCAGATGCTTATTGAATGGGTGCCTGCCGAACCGAGTCGCAACCCGAAGGTGGTGCTGGAGGTGCAAGATGCGACGCTCCAAGAGGCTCTGGAGAAGCTTCTTGTCCACACCGGCTATCGGGCGCAACGGAAGCCGCATGGCTGGCGGGTCGTTGCCCAGTAGGCTAACGCCAGTAGTATGCACGACGCAAAGCGTCTAAACTCATCGGCTTCACATGCCCATCCACAAAGGCGACGCTGACAAAGCCCGAGCGTATGGCATCCCCCGATAACACCAAATGATGACGCGGCCACACATGCCCATAACTTCGCGGCTGGAGCGGCGGCGCCCCCTGCCATAGCTCAGGCGGTTCCACACGGTAGTAGCCAATCCGATCATATCCCGTACACTGCACACCGCCCCGCCGATCCAGCGTGATACTCTCAGCAAACATTAATATCTCGGTGGGGCGCCCCACCGTGCTGAGCGCAACCCCTATATACGGCAACTCCTCAGGATTGTAGGGATCCGTCCCAGGCGAGAGAGTCTGCTGGTTCATGCCCACCGCAGGAAAACGCCCGAACACATACCCAAAGTAGGGGTTATCCTTCTGCCGACAGTTGCTCTCTGGCTCCGAAGGGCACCAGAAAACCTCGTAGACCTTAGCGTAGGGGTATAAGAGCCACGGCCAGCCGTAATGCCCGTAGGTTCGCACCCCTACCATGTTGTCCGGTCCCAGATAGTATGCAGGGAAAAAGCGTTCCTCGTAGTCCTGCAGATACATCTGTGCGGAGAGTGCCACCTGGCGCAGGTGGCTGAGGCAGTGCGTCTGGCGTGCCTTCTCACGCGCCTGCGCCAGCACAGGGAACAGAATCGCCCCCAAGATGGCGATAATCGCAATAACGACCAGCAATTCAATCAGCGTAAAGGCGCGTCGCATGGGATGTCTCCCAAGGCTGGGATTCCTTTAGCACCCGTTCCCGAAGTAGAACAGTACCGTCAGCAGGTCGGCATCATCCACCGTTCCGTCGCCGTTAAGGTCTGCGGAGGGTGTTCCCGTCTGTCCGAACTGGAAGAGTGCGGTCAGCAGGTCGGCATCATCCACGCACCCATCGCTGTTGACATCCCCTGCGACACGGTAGCGAACCTCCAGCACGGGGGCGCGCCCTCCCGCATCGTTGCGCGAATAGAAACGGTAGATTCGTGTCCCACCCTGCGCCCCAGGGTCCATGCGCGCCACAAAACCAACCCCCAAAACGCCCGTCTCGTTGACCGCCTGATTAAAGTAGGGCTCGAAGACAGAAGGCTCCAGACGAATCGGGATAACAAAAGGCGCACTGAGTGTGTAGAAATCCATCCACCCTGTTCCAAGCAGGGTTTCGGTGGGATACGGATTATTGGGGGCGTTGTAGTTCCAAGAAGCTTCAGTGAACTGGGAGTGGGTCAGCGTGCGCGCCTCTAAAGGAAACTGGATACCCTCGTCCAGAGTGTAGCCTGGCGGGGCTGTTTGCACCACGCGAATCTCTGCAGAAAGCACTTGATAGCGGACCCCCGCGCGAATCGCAGACACATCCCAGCGCGCCAGTGAGTAAGAGTAGTTCAAAGCGGGGCGCGCGCCCGTGGGATCGACCGCATGCTGTTCCGTGCCCCACACGCGCAGAATCGCCGTGAAGCCAGGGTTGAACGCATTATCGTAATACCATACATCGTCCGTTGGGGACGCTTGATAAACCGATTGGGCGTGTGCAGACAGTGTCAGTAACACTACCAATCCGAAGAACGCTGTTCTCATAGCTGCCTCCTTACGATAACCCTATTATGGCTCCCGAAAAGCGACGAATGCTATGGCACAGGCGACAGGTTTTTTATCCTCAGCGACGCAACAGAACGGCTTCTCTTTTGGGGTACTTCCCGATCGCTCGTTTACAGAATCAAGGCGGGCTCTTGAACCCCAACGAACCAGTGCCAAACCGATAAGCGAATGCAGGCGACTCCCGCCAAACGGGTACAATACCGCTGTGAACTCCCGTATTGCACTGGTCAGCGTCTTCGACAAGAACGGACTGGAACCTTTTGCACGAGGGCTTCACCGCTTGGGGTTTGCCTTCCTCTCCACAGGTGGCACAGCGCGTGCCCTGCGTGCATGGGGCTTACACGTCCAAGAGGTCTCCGAATACACAGGCTTTCCCGAAATCTTGGACGGGCGCGTTAAGACCCTTCACCCTCGAATACATGCGGGGCTATTAGCCAACCTGAGCCTTTCTGAACATCGCCACACGCTCGAACAGCACCAGATATCCCCTATCGAACTGGTGGTGGTCAACCTTTATCCGTTTGAGCAAGCATGGCGTGCCGGAGTTCAGGAGACTGAGCTGATCGAGCAGATTGACATCGGCGGTCCCACGCTTCTTCGGGCGGGTGCGAAGAACTTTGAGCATGTGGCGGTTGTGGTGGCGCCCAGCGACTATGAGTGGGTATTGGGGCGTCTAGAGGCGGGCGGCTTGAGCCGAGCGGAGCGGGCGCGCTTAGCCAGCCGCGCCTTTGCGCACATCGCCGAATATGATGCTCTGATTGCCCAATGGTTCCGCCGATACGATCCCGAAGGTCATCTCCCTGAGTCGCTCATCCTCACCTACCGTCGCCTCCAGACTCTGCGCTATGGCGAAAACCCCCACCAGCAGGCGGGCTTCTATCGCGAGCCGTTCGCGCCCGAAAGCACCCTCGCAACAGCCCGACAAATCTGGGGCAAAGCGCTCTCGTACAACAACCTGCTGGATGCCGACTCGGCTATCGAGTTGGTGCGCGAGTTCGAGGAACCTGCCTGCGCCATTATCAAGCACACGAACCCATGCGGGGTCGCCCTCGGCTCAGACCTCACCGAGGCGTTCCTGCGCGCGCTGGAGTCAGACCCCATCTCTGCCTACGGCGGTATCGTGGCGTGCAATCGCCCTGTGGATCGCCCCTGCGCCGAAGCTATCACGGAACCCGGACACTTTTTCGAGGTGGTTGTTGCCCCTGCGTTCACCCCCGAAGCGGTTCAGCAGTTCCAAGAGCGCAAGGGCTGGGGTCAAAGCGTGCGCCTGCTCGAAACGGGCACGCTCCTGCCGTCCAGCCAGTTTCAAGGCAGCTTCACGGTACGCGGTCTGACAGGAGGACTCCTTTATGCCGAGCGCGACACCCTCGACTGGATTCCTGAACAGCTTCAGGTGGTCGCCGAGCGCATGCCGACCAAGTCGGAGTGGGCAGACCTCCACTTTGCATGGCGCGTGGTCAAGCATGTTAAGTCCAACGCGATTGTGATTGCGCATGACAGGCAGACCTGCGGTGTGGGCGCAGGGCAGATGAACCGTGTGGGCGCTGTTCGAATCGCCTTGGAGCAGGCAGGCGACCGAGCGCAGGGCGGCGTGCTGGCATCGGATGCTTTCTTCCCCTTTCCCGACAGCGTGGAGCTGGCAGGCAGGGCAGGCATCCGTGCGATTGTGCAACCCGGAGGCTCCAAGCGCGATCCCGAAGTCATCGCCACCGCCAACGAACTGGGGATTGCGATGGTCTTCACCAACATCCGCCACTTCCGACACTGAGCCGAGTCAACTACCCCATAGCTAAAGCTAGGGGCTTGCACCTAGCCCGCTTCCGCGGGCTGGCACGATA
>PSLB01000039.1:0-14673 GCA_040289385.1 Armatimonadota bacterium | reverse complement strand
CCCCCGCCTCCAGGGCAGTTGCCGCCTCCGGCTCGGGCGCGGCGCCCAGGGCGGCGCACAGGGGGTCGTCGGCGTTGAGGCACACGGTGCCGCCGGGGGCCAGCTGGCTTAGCCCCCCACGCACGTAGCGCACGGTGGTCACCAGTTCGCCGTAGCGGTCCAGCTGGTCCCGGAAAAAATTGGTGACCACCGCCACCCGGGGGCGCACCTCCGCCGCCGCCAGGGGCATGGTGGCCTCGTCCACCTCCAGCAGGCCCACGTCGCCCCCCGCCGCACCCCACAGGCTGGCGTGGGCCATGAACGCGGCGGTAATGCCGCCGATGAGATTGGCGCCGGCCCGGTTGTGAACCACGCGCCGGCCTGCGGCCGCCAGGATGGTGCTCAGCATCTTGGCGGTCATCGTCTTGCCGTTGGTGCCTGTGACCACCGCATTGCCGCCGGGCGGTTGCGCCGCCAGCCAGCGGAGGATGCCGGGGTCAACGGCTCGGGCCAGCCCGCCTGGAAAACTGGAACCGCCCCGCCCGAGGGCCCGGGCAGCGCCCATGGCCAGTTTGCCGGCCCACAGCGCAAGGAGCGATCGTGCGTGTTTCATCCTGTGCCCATTATACCCCCGGGCCCCCGGTGTCTCAAGGCAACGCCTCCCCGGAGTCCAGGGGCCGGTCCTGGTGGCCTGCGGTCCCGGGGGGAGGGGAGCACTAGCCGGCGTCCACCAGGCGGAACAGGCGCGCTGGGCGCCCCACGGTGCCGTAGGCCGCCTCCTCCGCCACCTGACCGCATGCGCGCAGGTAGTCCAGGTAACGGAGGGCCGTGGTACGGTCCACGCCCACGGCAGCGGCCACTTCAGCGGCAGCCACCGGTTTGGAACCAATCGACTGCAAATACAGATTCTTGAACGACTTCCCTTTGAACCGTACGTTATGCGCTGGATCGGCTTTGCTGGAGTGCTCCTCATGGGGGTTCTTCTGCCTGGGGTGTTGTTGTTCATTGTCTGGCAGGCGCGACACGACTCGCCAGCAGAGGCAGGTTCGGTGATGGTGCGTTGGCTGGGGCGAATAAGCTTGGTGTGGCTGACAGTCTATGTGATCAGTTTGGGATGGGTCTGGTTCAGAGACCGCCAACTGGAAAGCACTATAGCAACAGATTACACTCGAGAGACGCATTTTTGCGCCAAACACTTAGGGATGGCGTGGCCGGGACAGGAACAAGCCAGCCCTGCCTTTCCCCAGCATCGGGGAACAGGCAGGGGAATAGGAAACTAACCGACGGAGCCTTCCATCTCCAACTCGATGAGGCGGTTCAGTTCGACAGCGTACTCCATCGGCAGCTGCTTGGCTAACGGCTCGATAAAGCCTGACACAATGAGTGTGAGCGCTTCATCTTTCTTAAGCCCGCGCGACTGCAGATAGAACAACTGCTCCTCACTGACCTTACTCACGCGCGCCTCGTGCCCGATAGTGACCTCCTTCTCATTGATTTCGATGTAGGGGTAGGTGTCGGTCTTCGCCTGTTCGTCAAGTAGGAGTGCATCACACTCTACATTACATTTGCTGTGGTGTGCGCCCTCCAGCACCTGGACCAGTCCACGATAGCTGGCACGCCCCGTACCTTTAGAGATGGACTTAGAGGTGATTCGGCTACTGGTAAACGGAGCGGCGTGGATGACCTTCCCGCCCGTATCTTGGTGTTGTCCATCACCTGCGAACGCCACTGAGAGAATTTCGCCTCGAGCGCCGGGCTCCATGAGGAACACCGAGGGATACTTCATCGTCACGCCCGAGCCGATGTTGCCATCCACCCACTCCATCACGGCGTCTCTATAGGCCACAGCGCGCTTGGTCACGAGATTGTAAACATCCTTAGACCAGTTCTGTATGGTGGTATAGCGAACGCGTGCACCAGGCTTGACAATAATCTCTACTACGGCACTATGCAGAGCCGACTCGGCGTAAACAGGCGCAGTACAGCCTTCTACATAATGGACAAAGGAGCCCTCTTCAGCGATGATGAGCGTGCGTTCGAACTGTCCCGCATTTTTCGCGTTGATCCGGAAATAGGCTTGCAGAGGAATCTCCACATGCACCCCAGCGGGGACATAGACGAAGGAACCGCCTGACCAGACCGCCGAGTTGAGCGCCGCAAACTTGTTGTCGTGTGGAGGGATAATCGTGCCGAAGTATTCGCGCACCAGATCGGGATACTCTCGAACAGCGGTATCGGTATCAACGAAGATGACCCCTTTCTCTTCCCACTGCCGCGCAAGGTTGTGGTAGATGACCTCGGAGTCGTACTGCGCACCGACCCCTGCAAGGAACTTACGCTCCCATTCGGGGATGCCAAGCCGGTCGAAAGTGCGCTTGATGTCCTCAGGCACTTCGTCCCAACTGCGCCCTCGACGATCGGTCGGCTTGATGTAGTAGACGATCTCATCAAAGTTCAGCTTTGAAAGGTCGGGTCCCCAGGTAGGCATCGGCTTCGCAAGGAAAATCTCATAGGCTTGCAGGCGGAAGTCGCGCATCCACTTCGGTTCGCCTTTCTGGTAGGAGATTTCCTCTACGACGCGTCGGCTCAAGCCTTTGCCTGTCTCAAACACCGGCTTGAGCGTATCGTAGAAACCGTACTTGCGCACATAGTCTTCATCTAAACGGAGAATCTCTTGTTGTGCCATGGTGCTCACCTCCAGAGCTATACCCCTGCCTCTACTAACTCACTACGCACCCAGTCGTAGCCTTTCTCTTCGAGCATAAGCGCCAACTGAGCATCACCTGATCGCACGATGCGACCCTCCATCATCACGTGCACGAAGTCAGGAGTGATGTAGTTCAGAATACGCTGGTAGTGGGTAATGACCAGAAAGGCGCGCTCGGGGGATCGCATTGCGTTCACCCCGTTCGAAACAATCTTGAGAGCGTCGATATCCAGTCCCGAGTCGGTCTCGTCCAACACGGCGAGTAAGGGTTCCAAAAGCGACATCTGCACAATCTCGAAACGCTTCTTCTCACCCCCAGAGAAGCCTTCATTTACAGGACGCGCCGCAAAGGAGGCGTCCATCTCTAACCGCTTCAGGTGTTGAAGTAAAATCTTGTAGAATTCAGTGTATTTGACCTCTTTTTGGAACCGTCGCTGGTAAGCCAGGCGCAGAAAGTTCGCAATAGTAACTCCGGGCACCTCCATTGGGTACTGAAAGGCAAGGAATAGCCCAGCCCGCGCCCGTTCATCGGGCTCCATCTCCAAGAGATTCTCGCCATTGAAGCGCACCTCACCTTCAGTAATCTCATAACCCGGATGCCCCGCCAACACCTTCGCAAGCGTGGACTTGCCCGAACCATTAGGTCCCATAAGCGCATGCACTTCGCCAGCATAAATGGTCAGACCCAACCCGCGCAGGATGAATGCCTCCTCGTCAGGCAGTTTGACCCACAGGTTCCGCACTTCCAGCAAAGGCTTCTTCTCGTTCACGACAGACCTCCTCAATGTTTAGTGTGGCTAAATAATACCCGATAGCGGATCCAAAAGTCAAGGGGGGCATTTGGTTCCACCCTGCAAATTGAAGAAGCAACTCACATCGAAGGAGGTACACTTAAAACGCTATGAAACGGCGTATCGCTATCGAGGATCTGTTCCGCATTCGACTGGTAGGCAGTGCGGAGATTGCGCCAGATGGTTCACAAGTTGTGTTCGTGCAGAAGTGGGTAGACACCGACAAGAATAAATATTTCTCCAACCTGTGGCGCGTTGGGTTTGCAGGCGGCGAACCGCAGCGGTTTACCTACGGAGAGTTCAACGATTCCCAACCCCGCTGGTCGCCTGACGGAAGGCATGTCGCTTTCGTAAGCAACCGTCAAAAGCCCAAGGGCCAGATTTACCTTATCCCCGTAGATGGGGGGGAAGCACGCCCGCTGACCCAGTTGCCAGAAGGGTCTATTGGCGAATTCGCCTGGTCGCCCGATGGCACAAAAATCGCCTTCACCTTCCGCGAGAAAGCCCCCGAGTGGCGCGAGTCCGCTGTCAAAGAGCGTCAGGAGAAGGGGTTTTCGAACCCTCCGTTGGTCATCACGCGTGCCTATTGGCGTTTAGATGGCGATGGAGTCTTTCTTAATCAACGCTACCGACTGTATGTGGTCGATGTCCGCACAGGTGAGACCCGCGCCCTCACTCCACAAAGCGAGTTCAACGAGGCGAGCCCCACATGGTCGCCTGATGGGCAGTGGGTTGCGTTCTTGAGCAATCGGGACCCAGCGCGTCAAGACGATTGGGGCTGTATGGAGATCTGGCGTGTGCCCGTGTCAGGGGGTAAGCCCGAACAGATTGCGGCGCCCGACGGACCCAAATACGCTCTGCGCTGGTCGCCCGATGGGAAATGGCTCGCTTATATCGGCAACCTGTTCCCCGATGATCCGTCCCCTCGTAATGACCATGTGTGGCGCATTCCTGCAGAGGGGGGCGAGGGGGTGGATCTAATCCCAATGCTTGATAACACCGTAGGGGTCGGCACGCTGACCGATGTTCGCGAATTTGGTGGAGGAGCTCCTCTAATTTGGAGTGCAGACAGCACAAGTCTCTACTTTCTGGTAAGCGAGCGCGGCGGAGTCTATCCCTACCGAGTGCGCGTCGACAGTACTCGTCTCGAGAAGCTTTTAGACGGCGATTTCGAGGTGGCTGACCTTTCGGTTGCTCAAGATGATCATCGAACCGCTCTGATTATCGGCTCAGCGACTGCCCCCCACGAGGTGTTCGCAGGCGATCGCATTGGCAACACCCTCACCCTACGCGCCTTGACCGCCTTCAATAAGCCCTTGTTGGAGGAGGTTGAGATTGTCGCACCCGAAGAGTTTGAGGTTGAGACCGACGACGGCGTTAAGGTTCACGGCTGGCTGATGAAGCCACCCGATTTCGCCCCTAACCGACGCTATCCCACCATTCTGATGATACACGGGGGGCCGCACGCGATGTACGGGCGGGTCTTCTTCCACGAGTTCCAGCTTCACGCCAGCGAAGGCTATATTGTCGCGTATACCAATCCACGCGGAAGCGTCGGCTACGGCGAAGCGTTTGCACGCGCTATCAAGGGCGACTGGGGAAATCGCGACTTCAAAGACCTCATGACCGTCGCCGACTATCTGGCCAACCTGCCCTTCGTCGCCCCCGAATGCATGGGAGTTGCAGGAGGCAGCTACGGCGGCTACATGACCAACTGGATTGTGGGGCATACCGACCGATTCCGATCTGCCATCACCGATCGGAGCGTAGTGAACTTGGTGAGCATGGCGGGCACCTCCGACTTCCCGCAAATCCCCGACCGCTACTGGCAAGGCAACTGGTGGGATTCCCCACAGAAACTATGGGAATGCTCCCCCTTAGCCTACGCAGGACGGATTCGAACACCCCTACTGATTGTACACAGTGAAGGCGACCTCCGCTGTCCGATTAGCGAGGCGGATCAACTCTTTTCAGCGCTCAAGCGGTTGGGACGAGAGGTTCTGTATATACGCTACCCACAGGAGAGTAGTCATGGGCTCTCACGCAGTGGACCGCCGGATCTGAGGCGACACCGTCTCGAACAGTACCTCGCTTGGTGGAAGCGCACCCTGTAAACCGAACGAGTAAGCGAGAGGCAACTTTGCTCACTACGGTCTCCATCGGTGTGAGTGAGACTCGGAAGATTGCCGAGCGGGCGCGCCAACATCGACGTACCACAGGTCGATCCACGCTTCTGGACGAAATCCACCATTTCAACCGCACCCAACAAGATGCCCTGTTAGGCTACCTTGAAGAGGGCACCTTCACTCTTGTCGGCGCCACCACTGAAAACCCCTTTTTCGTCCTCTCGAACGCCATCCTTTCGCGTGCGCAAGTGCTACCGCTCAAACCGCTGGGCGAGCCGGAACTGGAGCACCTCATCGATCGCGCCCTAAGCGACCCAGAACGCGGACTGGGCACACGCCAGCTACGCATAGCCCCCGATGCCAAAGCCCATCTGATACGCACTGCAAACGGGGACGCGCGCTTAGCCCTCAATGTATTGGAAACCGCAGCCCTGCAAACTCCACAAGGTGGGACGATAACGCTAACGCTTATCGAACAACTCCTGTTAAAGCCGCTCGTTCGCTATGACCAGCAAGGCGACTATCATTACGATACGATTTCGGCTTTCATCAAGTCGGTGCGCGGTTCCGACCCCGATGCGGCTCTCCACTATCTGACACGGATGCTGGAAGCGGGTGAGGATCCGCGCTTTATTATGCGCCGACTCTTGATCTTAGCCAGCGAGGACATCGGCAACGCAAACCCGCTGGGGCTGGTAGTGGCGTCTGCAGGCGCTTCGGCAGTGGAGCGTGTGGGTATGCCCGAAGCCCAAATCATTTTGGGGCATGTCACGACCTATTTAGCGTCCAGCCCCAAAAGCAACGCCAGCTATGTGGCGACTCAACGCGCCCTAAAAGATGTACGCCAGCTCCCCTTGCCCCCTATCCCTTCACACCTGCGCAACGCACCCCACCCCGAGCTGGAGGCGATGGGATACGGAGTGGATTATCTGTATCCCCATGACTGTCCTGGCGGTTGGGTTGCTCAAACCTACATGCCCGAAGGCAGCTGGAACCTGCCATATTACGAACCGACCGACCACGGCGACGAGGCGAATATCCGTGCCTACTTGGAACATCTCCGCTCCCAAAAGCAAGATCAGAAGGCTTCTCTAAACGCACCGTAGTCAACGCTGGCTCTGCCCGTACCTGCAAGAGCCGTTCGGGGAGCCCCCTACCCAGTGAACCACTGCCTGAACAAAAGCTACACTCATCAAGCCGAAGCCTGCCAGTACCTGAAGCCAGTTGCCCAGCCGCAGCTCGGCATAGGTGTAAGTCGCAAAGTAGATAGCCAACGCCACCAGCAGAGTGGAGACGGTCCATGCGGGCGGGTACCGCTGACCCATCCCGATTGCACTGACCCCGCACAGTAGTCCGACAAAGACCCATGCGACCCGATCCACTGGGCTGATCTCCCCCAACGGCGCCCCAAACCACACACTCAACGATTTGCTCAAAAAGTAGAGGCTCAGCCCATAAGCGAAGAGGATCAGCAGGCGATGGCGAATCGCAGGGACAAAGAAGCCGATTCCTATCAAGAGAGTCACAAGCAGGGCATGCCGACGGAAAAGAGGCACCTCTTGCAAAAAGTAAGCAGTTATGACCCCTGCCAGTGCGGTCATTAGTGGGAGCCACCGAAATCGCCAACTATCCGAACGGAGCCGAGCGTGCATCACACAGGCGTGTGTAGGTCACTCAAGCGTCGCTCCAGCACCTGCAATGCGGAACGCGCCATCTCGATCTGGGCTTTAACCGATTCGGGAGCCGTGCCTCCATAGCTCGTGCGGGCGCGCACGGAGGCTTCAGGAGACAAAATCGCCAGCGCATCCGCTTCAAAAAAAGGCGAAAATTGACGCAGGAACTCTATATCGACCGATTCCAGTCCCAAATTGCGTTCGATACAGGCACGCACGATTTGCCCCACACACTGGTGCGCTTCGCGAAACGGCATCCCCTTGCGCACCAGATAATCTGCCAGGTCGGTAGCCGTCGAGAAGTCGCCAGTTAATGCGGCGCGCATCCGATCAGGACGCCACTGGACGGTCTCGATAAGGGCGCGCATCAAGCGCACCGACGGCATCAAAAAGTCCACCGTTTGGAACACCAGGCTCTTGTCGTCTTGGAGATCGCGATTGTAGGTCAGTGGGAGCGCCTTGAGCAATGCCAGCATTCCCGTGAGATTGCCGATCGCCAGCGCCGAACGCCCGCGAATCAACTCTGCAATGTCGGGGTTCTTTTTTTGAGGCATCATGCTACTGCCTGTGGTGTAGGCATCTGCAAGCTCCACGAAACCATACTCCGGCGTACTCCACAGAATGAGCTCCTGTGCCATTCGGCTGAGGTGAAGCATAATCATTGTGCTGACGAAGAGGAACTCCGCCACAAAGTCGCGATCGGAGACGGCGTCCATGCTGTTTGGGATCGGCATGTGGAAGCCCAGCTCGTTGGCGGTTAGTTCTCGGTCAATAGGAAACGAGGTTCCTGCCAGAGCGCCAGAGCCGAGGGGACAGAGGTTCATTCTCTGAGCCGCCTGATAGAGCCGTTCCATATCACGCAGGAGCGCCCAGCAATGCACCATCAAATGATGCCCCAGCGAGACGGGCTGGGCATGCTGCTGGTGGGTCAAGCCAGGCAAGAGGGTCGCTGTATGCGATTCGGCGGTCTCGATAAGCGTTTCACACAGTCGATAGAGATGGTTCGCCAACTTGAGCGCCATCTCGCGCAGCCAAAGGCGCAGGTCGGTCGCCACTTGATCGTTGCGACTGCGCCCTGTGTGAAGCTTGCCCGCCAACGCCCCGACCTTCTCGTAAAGCCGCTGTTCTATGGCTGTATGGATATCTTCTGCTTCGGGGCTGGGCACCCACTCGCCCTCGTCGATCTCCTTGTGGATTGCCAGCAGAGCGTCCAGAAGCGTGTTCGCCTCCTGAGTGCTGAGGATTCCCGTGATGGCGAGCATGCGCACATGCACCATGTTGGTCTCTAAATCTTGTTTCCATAGGCGGATATCGACAGGCAGAGAGTGCGAATAGAAAAAGGCGTCGGGCGCTAAACCTTCCTCAAAACGCCCGCCCCACATTTGATGGTGCGCCTGATTTTCCATCTCTGCGGAGATTATACCCTAAGGGGTACAATCTTATAGATGATAGCACCCGTAGGGCTTGAAACACCAGAAGCAATCGGCGAATGGTTGGTGGCACAGCGCTGCGCCCTGATCGAACGACTTAGCGATCCGAAGCTTAACATTCGGGATTGGATGCTCGATTACAGTCGGGTCATCGATTGTGCCCTGAACGCCCTCTATCACCATGCCTATAAGCAAACGGTTTCCGAAATGGGCGATATTAAGACCCCGCCGATTGCGATTCTGGCGACGGGAGGCTACGGACGCCAAGAGCTGGCTCCAGCCTCCGATATCGACCTTACCTTTGTGCCCATAAACGACCATGATCCCTTCACCGAGCGACTGGTGAAACATCTCTTTCAGTTGTTGATGGGGGTGCTTTACACGCACGCTCACCTCAAGGTAGGCTATGCCTATCGGCTGGTGGAAGATTGCGAATCGTTAGACGAAAAGACCCGCACGGGCTTGCTGGACATGCGCTTCGTGGGGGGGGATGGGGAGATCGCCGAGTCGTTTCAGCGGGTGTTTTGGTGCACGCTGGACCCGACAGGCTTTGTGTTGGAGCGGTACCAAGAGTATCAGGCGCGTTGGGCACGCTGGGGTGAGGGGATCTTGCGTGCAGAGCCTGACCTGAAGGAGGGGTGTGGGGGACTACGCGACCGCCACACCCTCAACTGGATGACACAAGCCCGATTTGGGGTGACTTCCCACCAAGTGCTGGAAAGCCTGTGTGCCGAGAATCTGCTGACCTCTGTGGAGGCGGAAGCGTTAGAATCCGCGACCCAGAGGCTTCTGTGGTGGCGTGCGCTCCTTCACGGAGTGGGAGGTGAGGCACGCGAACAGCTGACGCTTACAAAGCAAGCCCGTATCGCCAAACAGCTCGGATGGACGCGTGAACAGCTCGCCCAATCCCTCTACCCCACTTTAGAGACTCATGCGCGCCTAACCCAACGCGCTATCGAACGGCTGGTGCGCGCCCCGCTCGTGCTGGGGATCGGGCTGGACAGTGTCAACATGGAGATTACGCCCGCCCCAGCTCTGGAACGCGAATCCCCCGAATGGTGCCTGTGGGTTTTCGTGCTGGCACAGCGCTATCGACTGAGGTTGAGCCCCGCAATCGAAGAGCGTATTGAAGCGACCTTACGGAATGCACCTCCGCCCCCTCCGCATCTGGTGGGGCAGTGTTTGCAGGATCTGTTCCGTCGTTCAGGGTGGGTCTATCGCATGCTGGAGCCGATGGCACGCACGGGAGTGTTGAGTTGGGCGATGCCTTTGTGGCGTACCGTGATGGCGCTTCCTGCTGGCGACCCCACCCACGAGTTTACAGTCGGCGAGCATACCCTTCAGGCGATTCGTATTCTGGATTCGTGGCATGCGCTTTCAGGGCGCGAACTGTGGCACACGGTACTGGAGCAGCTGTCGCGTCCTGAAGTGTTGTATATGGCACTCCTTTTACATGATATTGGCAAATGCCATCCCGAACGCCCCCACGCCGAGGTGGGTGCCGAGCTGGCAGAGGTATGGCTCACCGAGTTAGGCTGGGACGACCAAGCGCGTGCCGATGTGGTGTTCCTCGTGCGCCACCACCTATTGATGGCGCAGACCGCGCGCCAGCGCGACCTGCACTTACCCGAAACCATTCGCGAGTTTACACGCATTGTGGACAGCGTCGAGCGGCTCCAAATGCTCTACTTATTGACCTGTGCGGACACCCAAGCAGTTGGTGAGCGCATCTGGACGCCAGCCCAAGCGAGTTTCTTACAGGAGCTGTATCGGCGGAGCCTGCACGCACTGGAGGCGGGCATGCCTACCGAGACCGTCGCCGTCGGTGCCCTACGCAAACGCCTAATGCGTGCGCTCGCCCGACATCCTCTCCCCCAACACGCTATCGAACAGCATATCGCGCAGATGCCCTCTGGCTACCTGCTCAACACCACACCCGACCAGATTAGCTTGCATATCCACTATGTGCAACGCGTGCGCCAGGGTGAAGGCCCCGTCATCGAATTCCACAACGCCCCAGAATCGCCCTACACGGAGTTGACCCTCTGCACCTTCGACGACCCTCAGCCGGGGCTACTGAGCAAGATCGCGGGCGTGCTGTATGCCCACGAAGTGGAGGTCAGCTCGGCGCGTGTGTTGACCCGCGAAGATGCGCCGCGCGTGGCTTTGGACACTCTGTGGCTGACTTTACGCCATCGACCGCTCACACTCAATCAGTGCGCGATAGTGGAACGGGATCTGCGCAAGGTGCTTCAGGGCGAGCAGTCGGTAGCCGACCTGCTGCGCGACCATCAGAAAGACCCGAATGCACCCTTGGTGGTCCATCAGGTACAGTTCCACGAGAACGCCTCCGATTGCTACACCGTCATCGATTTTCAGACACCCTTGGATGCTGGCGCGCTCTATCGGGCTTCCTATGCACTCTCTCGACTGGGCTGGAACATCCACAGTGCACGCTTGGGGCACTGGGCAGGACGCACCCTGCTGAGCTTCTACTGCACCGACGCTTATGGGAACAAGATCGCCCCCTCAGACTACGCTCTCTTGGAACCGTTAATCGCCTCCAGGGGAAAAGATGCATAACACCCGATGCATGCCACCAAAGGTATACTCCTGCCATGTTCACAGGGCTTGTGGAGGCAGTTGGAACGGTTGTGTCGCTGGAAGGTGTTGAGTCGGGAGGCGGCGCACGGCTCACCCTGCGCGCCCCTTTCACCGAACCGATTGGTGCCAGCGTCGCCGTGAATGGCGTCTGCTTGACTGTCCAGAACCTTCTGAAGGACCAAATGCAATTTGAGATGGTCGCCGAGACCCTGTGCCGAACCAATCTCGGCGACCTTTTACCAGGTAGCCTTGTGAATTTGGAGCGTCCGCTAATGCCTACGAGCCGACTGGGAGGGCACTTTGTGCAAGGACATGTCGACACGACTGCCGAACTGGTCGCAATCCGTCAGGAGGGAAACGGGCGCGTGTTGGCATTTCGTCTCCGCGATTCGCGTTATATGCGCTATATCGTGCCCAAAGGCTCCATCGCAGTCGACGGGATCAGCCTCACCGTTGTCGATGTTGGTGCCGATACCTTTAGCGTGTGGATTGTTCCGCACACATGGACTATAACGAACCTCTGCGGGCGCCAGATCGGAGATCGAGTTAATATTGAAACCGACATTTTGGCGCGTTATGTAGAACGCCTGATCGAGTTTCGCGCTATGTGACGCGAATCACAGAACGCCGACTAAAGTGGAGGGTGTCCTTCTGCCATCACCTCCTTATGCCGCCCGGAAGCCCCCGCCTTCAGGCGTGGGGAGGAAGGGCGGCTCCCTCCTTCCATTGAACCAACTGAACGTTCTGTGCTATAATAAAGGCATGAACCTGACACTGCTTGTCAAACTCCAACCCGATGCCGAGCAGTTGGCCGCTCTGCTGGAGACGATGGAGCGGTTCAACGCGGCCTGCAACGCCATCGCCGAAGTCGCGTTTCACAATCTGTAGGGGCACGGCATGCCGTGCCCCTACTGTCCGCGCCATCAGCAAGGTTGCAGAGGCGTACAAGCGGGACAAGTCCAAGAAGCCGTCCTTCAGCCAGCACGGAGCCATCGTCTACGATCAGCGCATCCTCTCCTGGAAAGGTGTTGACCGTGGCATCGTCAATATCGCCACCGATTCGGACGGCGACACCTACTCTGGTGGGCATCTGAACGGCCTGCGGAAGCGCCATGCGAAGATGCGGGCTAGGCTCCAGAAGAAGGGTACGAAGTCCGCCAAACGCCTCTTGAAGAAGCGTCGGCTATGGGAGCGGTTCGCCCGCAACGTGAACCACGTCATCAGCAAACGGCTGGTCGCGAAGGCCAAAGGCACCAGTCGCGGGATTGCCCTCGAAGACCTCAAAGGCATCCGTGAACGGATAACGGTTCTCAAGGCTCAGCGTCGCGTCCCGCACAGTTGGGCGTTCCATCAGCTCCGCTCCTTCGTTGAGTACAAGGCCCGGTTGGCCGGTGTCCCGGTGGTGTGCGTTGATCCTCGGAACACCTCGCGCACCTGTCCGGCCTGCGGGCATGTGGCGAAGGCCAACTACGCAGGCACAGTTCTGTTGCGTCGAGTGCGGCTTTGCTGGGCCGGCCGACGCCATCGCTGCGGAGAACATCCGCAGGGCCGCCCGTATGCGGTCGTACGCGGCGGGCCAACCGGCCTAGCTGCAAGCCCCTAGCTTTAGCCATGGGGTTCATGACAGTGGTTGTCTGACACTGCGAAACAATTGCTGTTTTTGCAAGGCTGATATCCTGATAGGGTATGCTATGGGTATTGTGCGGACGGCTCTGGATAAGGAGACGGTGATAGTGATTTTGGGGGCGACGGGCGATTTGGCACGGCATCTGCTAATTCCTGCCCTCCTTCAGTTGTGTCGCGCCCAGATGCTACCGAAGAATGTGCGTATTGTTTTGTATGCGCGCCGTCCTCACACTTTGGAACACTATCTCGACGAGGTTCGAGCCTCGCTTGAGGCGGACGGTAAGCGCGTCACAGGGTGGGAACAGTTCGCCCCACGCTTTGTGGCGTATGTGCAGGGCGGGCTGGACGAGAAGGGGATCGAGCAGTTGGGGGCGTGGGTACAGGCGAATGCGGTGTTCTACTTAGCCTTGCCTCCGGGCGTGTTTGCGGCGGCAGCGGAACTGCTGGCGCAGATGGGCTTCCACGATGAGACTCGTGGGTACCGACGGCTGGTTATAGAGAAGCCGTTCGGCTACGATATCGAAAGTGCGCGCGCCGTCGACCAGCAGGTGCGTGCCTACTGGCGTGAGGATCAAATCTTCCGAATCGACCACTATCTGGGCAAGGAGACCGTCCAGAACATCTTGGTGTTCCGCTTTGCAAACTTGTTGCTGGAGCCGTTGTGGAATCGCAACCATGTGGAGCATGTGCAGATTACAGCGGCGGAGCGTGCGGGTCTGGAAGGGCGTGCCAGCTACTACGATCAGGCGGGGGCGCTTCGCGATATGGTACAGAACCACCTCATCCAGCTTTTTACCCTGACAGCCATGGAGCCACCCTCCAGCTTAGTGTATGATGACTTGCGCTCCGAGAAGGTAAAGGTGCTCAAGAGTGTGCGTCCCATCCCTCGCACAGCGGTGAACGCGTTTGCGGTGTGGGCGCAATACACGGCAGGGGTGGTGCAAGGCGAGCGTGTGCCGGGCTATTTGGAGGAGGAGGGGGTGGCTCACGATTCGACGACGGAGACTTATGCAGCGGTCAAGCTCTATGTGGACAATTGGCGTTGGCGTGGGGTTCCGTTTTATCTGCGTACGGGCAAGCGTCTGCGAGCCGATCGCAGTGAGATTGCGATCCAGTTCAAAACACCGCCGCTCCATCTGTTTCGCGAGACGCCGTTGGATCGGCTGGAGCCGAACTGGTTCATCTTCGAGATGAAGCCTTCCGAAGCCATCTACTTGGTGGCTCAGGCAAAAAAGGTAGGGCTGGAGCTGACTCCGCGCACTATCGTTTTACGCGCTGGCTATCGCGAACTCCATCAGGAGGGCTTCGATGCCTATACGACCCTGCTGTTGGATGTGTTGGAGGGCAATCGCCAGCACTTCCTACGCTTCGACGAGGTGGAGTGGGCATGGCGCGTGTTAGACCCCATCCTGAAGGCATGGCAAAGCGACGATAGCCCGTTACCGACCTACCCAGCGGGCTCGGAAGGTCCTGAGGAAGCGTTCCGAATCTTAGATTCGGAGCTCCACCGCTGGCGTCCTTTAGAAAAGTAGGGGAGCGCGAGGGGGCTGTAATCCCCCCAATGAATTGGGGGGATACACGGACTCCCTCGCTACACAGTACACAGCATTGGCAACCGTTTTGCGGCATGTTGCAGATGTGAACGGTGCTTTGAGTATCTACCAGCGCGCATTCCAGGTATCTCCCATCAAGGGGAGGAGTGGCTGTGTGGCGCGGCCCGTGGTCTTGTCACTCCAC
>PSLB01000038.1:0-14800 GCA_040289385.1 Armatimonadota bacterium | reverse complement strand
GAATACCCCCTTGTGGTGGCATCACCTATATTATAGCCCGCTTCGTACAACTCGGCGACCACACGCAAATAAGGCGGGAGGCTCCCGATAAACTGCTCCACCGCCAGAGGCTCAATCATCGCTTCGGTGTCGTCCCTACACGCCAGGCTTTCACCCACAGGAGTATCCACCAGCAGGAGTTCATGGCAAACCCAAGCGCGGCGGTTATGGTCTATGGCGAGGGAGCGGACTTTTCGCTGGCACCGGCCCAGCAGTTGCGGATGCGCTTCTGGGGGCGCCTCCCACGGATAAGACCCAAAGTGGCGCCGGCAAGCGTGCAGAGCCTCCATCACCAGATCGTCAGCCTCCGCATCCCAGCGAGTAAACAGACGCGCCCAGCGTGTTAGCCTTTGCAACCACAACATCGCGTCCATCGTCGTATCGCCGTCGATACGCCACTTAAAGCTACGCCATCGCAGTGTGGATTCCTGCTTAAAAAAGCAATCTCTTTATCCCTGAATCTGGGCGAAGAGCTGGGCATAGTCGTCGGTGTTGAGTGGTGCGATGTGGGTGCGGGTGGGGTGTTGTTGGTGTGGCGTGTTTTGTGTGTGGGGCGTGTTTTGTGTTGTGGGGCGTGTGGGGGTTGTTGTGTGGTGTGTGTTGGGGGCTTTTGGGTGGTTGTGTGATGCGTGGCGGGGTATTATTTCAGGGAAATTGGGGCTTTGGGCGGGGTAGTGAACTCAAAAATGTGACCATTAACAGGGGATTTCCCTCCCCTCACAAGCCGATTAAAGAAACTCCGTTAAGGTCATCCCAAAATCTTCTCCAAATAGCGCTGTGTTTCTGGAAAAGGTGGGACTGCACCGTACCGTTGTACCGCTCCCGGTCCGGCGTTGTAGGCTGCCAGTGCAAGGCGTCGGTCGCCGAACCGATCCAGTAGATGTCTGAGGTAGCGCACTCCAGCTTCCACATTCTGTACGGGGTCATAGGGGTTTTGCACCCCAAGTGCGCGAGCTGTTTCGGGCATCAACTGCATCAAGCCGATGGCGCCTTTGGGGGAGATGGCGTTCGGATTGCCCCCCGATTCTGCCTCGATGATTCGCAGAATGAATTCGGTCTCCAGCCCATACCGTTGAGCGATAGGTTCCACCAACGGTGCCCAGCGTTGCACTTGGGGGGCAACGGCAGGTTTGAGCGCCCAACCTGGTGGAAGGGTGCTCGCTGCAGGGAAGCCCACCGGAGGCACGCGTTCCGCAAACTGGGTGGCCTCGCTCTGTGGAAGCCAACCCTGTATCGTGTTAAGGCGCGTCTGAATCTCCTGAATCCGCTGTAGGGTTCTGTGGAACGACTCGCTGATACGCAAGAGCCAACACCTCATCTGTTTCGGTTTGGAGTGCGCGCTCGATTTCGCCTTGGAAGCGCTGGTAGGCATGTTGGCGCAATCGGGTGAGTGCCTCACGCTCCTGACGAATCTGGAGATAGACCTGACGCGCATGCGCCTCCTGCTCTTGGAGCAGAGGTAGGGTGTCCAGCAGGCGTTCCAGCCGTGTCTGCAAGGCTGAAAGCGTCTGCTCACGCCGTGTCCAATCAAGCGGGCTCAATGCCAGGCGCGCCTGGGAACGAATCTGCTCGCGCACTTGAGTGATCTCCGCCTCATGCTGCACACGCTGGCGAATCGCATCATGAAGGGCACGGTATGCTACCTCTTCACGACTCTGCCGATAGCGCAACACACGCTCCAAGCGAAACCGAAAGCGTCTCATAGGCTGTCGGGTATATCATCGGTTAGGGTGTAGAGCTGCTTTAGGGTCTCGTCGAAGGGGCTATGCTCGTGGGGCGTCTGCTGTAGAAAGGCATGAATCGCAGGGATACGCTCCAACGCAATGTCCACCAGGGGGTGCGTGCCTTTTTGGTAAGCCCCAATCAGAACAAGGTCCTCTGCATCGCGATAGGCAGAGAGCAGGCGGCGCAAGCGGTTGGCGCGTCGTTGATGCTCGGCATCGACGATGTTGGGCATCACGCGTGAGAGGCTGGCGAGGGGATCGATCGGAGGGTAGTGCCCCCGTTGAGTGAGTGCCCGCGACAGCACGATGTGCCCGTCCAAGATGGCGCGCGCCGTGTCGGCAATCGGGTCGTTCATATCGTCCGCGTCCACCAGTACGGTGTAGAAGGCAGTGATCGTGCCTTGCGCGTTCGTGCCCGCACGCTCCAGCAGACGGGGCATCAGAGCGAACACGGAGGGGGTGTAGCCGCGTGCCGAAGGCGGCTCCCCTACAGAGAGCCCGATCTCGCGCTGAGCCATCGCCAAGCGTGTCAGCGAGTCCATCATCAGCAGAACCTGCTTGCCCTGATCTCGGAAATACTCCGCGATCGCGGTTGCGGTGAAGGCGCACTTCTGGCGCACGATGGCAGGCTGGTCGGAGGTGGCGACCACCAGCACCGAGCGTTGCAGCCCTGCCTCGCCAAGGCTGTCATCGATGAATTCGCGTACCTCGCGCCCACGCTCGCCGATAAGGGCAATCACATTCACCTCCGCACTGGCGTGGCGGGCGAGCATTCCCATGAGCGTGCTTTTCCCAACGCCGCTCCCTGCGAAGATCCCCACCCGCTGTCCTTGGGCACATGTCAGCAGCGCATCGAGGGCGCGCACGCCGGTAGGCAAGGGAGTGCGCAGAGGGGGGCGCTCCAATGCGGTGGGGGCAGGCGCCATCAAAGGGTAGTGATGCACGCAACTCGGCGCAGGCTTGCCATCTATCGGATTGCCCAGCCCATCTAACACACGACCCAGCAGGCTCTCACCGACCCCAACCTCCGCTATCCGTCGCGTGGGAATCACTTCGCTGTTCGGTTCCACGCCCTCCAGCGGCCCAAGTGGCATCAACAGCGTGCGCCCGTGCCGAAAGCCGACCACCTCCACGGTCAGTGGGGGGCTATGGCGCCCGCGCTCAACCCAGCAGAGCTCGCCCAGACGAGCAGGCGGTCCCTGCGATTCGAGCATCAAGCCGACCGTGCCTACAACACGCCCACGAATCCGCACGGGATCGCACCGATGCACACGCCTTCGTAGCTGTTGCCAGTCAATTGGCATCGATTCGTATTGTCGGCAAAAAAATGGGTCTATGCAGGTTGTTGCCCATAGGTCCCTGCAGACTTCTCTCTCCGTTGGGTATCCTTGATACTGAAATGGACGGGGCGTTGGTGGCACAGCGATCGGAGCCGATGCAGACGGCGCGCATTCTCGGCGTGCGTGTCCATCGTGTGCGGATGCAACAGGCGTTGCACACTATCGAACAGTTTATCGCTGAACGCGCGCCCCACCTTGTTATCACCGCAGACGCCAATGCCATTCTCCTCGCTCTGGATGACCCCGAATTCCGCTATCTGATGGAACAGGCAGACTTAGTGACGCCCGACGGCGCAGGGTTATTGTGGGCAGGGCGCTACTGTGGACAGCCTTTTCCCGAGCGGGTTTCTGGTGTGGATCTGGTATGGAATCTGGCTCGGCTGAGCCACGATCGGGGGTATCGCCTCTTCCTCTTGGGAGCCGCCCCAAACATTGCAGAACGCGCCCGACAGAGTTTGCTGACCGCGTTTCCCCAAGCCCAGATTGTGGGAACCCATCACGGCTACTTCTCAACCGAAGAGGAGCCGACGGTCATCGACCAGATTCGGTCGGCGCGCCCCGATGTGCTTCTCATTGCGATGGGGATGCCGCGTCAAGAGAAGTGGGCACACCATCACCGCCGGGTGTTGGAGGTGCCTGTGCTGATCGGTGTTGGCGGGAGCTTCGATGTGTATGCAGGGGTCGTGCGCCGTGCCCCCCGTTGGCTCCAGCAGAACGGATTGGAATGGCTCTGGCGACTCTTGCAAGACCCGCGCAAGATCAGAAAGGTGCGGAACCTTCCTCGGTTCGTCTGGCGCGTTGTCCGAGAATCTAAAAGATAATCCACTTCGCTATCCAGAAGTAGAGCACTAACCCTGCGGCATCAATCAGCGTTGTGATAAAGGGTGCGGACATCACGGCAGGGTCGATATTCAGTCGTTTCGCCAGCAATGGAAGCGTTGCTCCCACCGTGGTCGCCATCGTAATAATCGCCATTTGCGCCAATCCGACAGTGATGGCCAGTTCGATGCGCTGTGCTGTCGACAAGGTTCCTGACCACAAAAAGGCGTTCGCCACACCCACCACGCCGATGAGGAGCCCTAACAAGATACCTGTCCCCATCTCGCGCCCTATCACCTTCAACACATGGTTCATGCGCACTTCTCCGAGTGCAAGCGCGCGGGTGATGGTCGTGGTGGTCTGCGAGCCTGCGTTGCCCCCCGTCCCTATCAAGAGCGGAATAAACCACGCCAGCGCGCTAAACTGCTGGATCTCTTCGTCGTGGTGGCGCAAAACCGTGCCAGTGAGACGCTCCGCCAAAAAGAGCAGAATGAGCCAGCGCACACGCCGACGCACCAAGTCCCATGGACGCTGGGTGAGATACGGCTCCTCCACCGCTTCCACACCGCCCAACTTTAGAACATCTTCGGTGCTCTCGCTCACCAGAATGTCCACCACATCATCGATGGTCACGATTCCCAACATGCGTCCCAGCTCATCCACGACGGGCACGGCGAGCAGGTCGTACTTCGAAAGCAGATTGGCTACCTCCTCTTGGTCGTTCTCGGGATGAACGACCACAAGGTCGGTCTCCATAATCTGCTCGATGCGCTTGCTGGGGTCGGCAAGCACCAGCTCGCGGAGCGAACAGATTCCGATCAGTCGCTGGCGGATGTCGACCACATAGAGATAGTAAATGGTCTCGATTTCGGGGCCCACTTGACGCAGGTAATCTAAGGTCTGTTCGCTCGTCCATTCTGGACGGACGCGCACATACTGGCGCACCATCAAGCGTCCTGCCGTGTTGGGGGGGTACTCGAGTAGTTCGCGCACCTCGCGCGCTTCAGGGGGCGCCATCTGACGGAGCAGAACTTGCGCTTTGTCTTCTTCCAGCTGTTCCAGAATCTGGGCGGCGTCATCGGCAGGCAGTGCCGAGAGCAGGCGCGCCGCTTTTGTATCGGGGATATGCTCGAAAATCTGTTCGACAAGTGCAGGCTCCAGATAGTCCAACACCTCCGATGCGAGCGCCTCGTCCAGCTGCACCAGCACCCATCCCTGCTGGGCAGGGTCTTCCAGTAGGCTCAAGGCTTCCGCAATATCTTGGGGGGCAACCTCTTGCACCAGCGACGCTAAGCTCCCATCGGCGGTCTCGATAGCTTCCCGAATCTGTTCTGCGAGGGTCGTTATGCGCTCCTGCATCGGTCTAACCTCCTTAGGGGCAGTACTTTAGGATACCTCACCACTCCCGCAGAATATGGAATAACCCCTGTAGTGTGAAAACGCTTGTTAGGATTCTCGCAACGGCTTTGGTGGGAGCAGGCATGGGCGTGGGTGTCGGGCGAATGTTGGCGCCTATCAAAGAGGTGCCCCCCACGACCTCTCTGGGCAAACTCGCTTGGGGCAACAAGCAGTTTGCCCAAGGCAAACTGACCCTTCCGCGTACCGACCCCGAGACTCGGCAGAAGCTCGCCTACGAAGGGCAACATCCTCAGGCAGTGGTGTTGACCTGCGCCGACTCGCGCGTGCCTCCCGAACTCATCTTCGATCAGGGACTGGGCGACCTGTTCGGAGTGCGGGTGGTGGGCAATGTGCCCGATGCCCTCCAAATCGCCTCCATCGAGTACGCAGTCGCCCATCTGGAGACGCCCCTGGTCATCGTGCTGGGGCATACTCACTGCGGTGCGGTGAAAGCCACTGTGGAATCCCGCGGCAAACCACTGGAGGGCAACCTCCCTGCATTGGTTGCCAAGATAGAGCCGGCATACCGCATCGTGAAGGCAAACTATCCACATCTCAAAGGGGAGGCTTTGGTGGAGCGGGTCATTCGAGAGAATGTGCTTGAGAGCCTGCGAACGCTGTGGAAGCAAAGCCCAATCATCCAAGAGCGCGCTCAAGCGGGCAAACTCACCTTCGCCGGTGGTGTGTACGACCTCAAAGAGGGCACTATCGAGTGGCTGAAACTCCCTGAACCACTCACCCCCTACTCCGCACCCCTCGAAGGCGAGAAACACGCGGAGTCCTCTCCAGCCCACAAGCATTAGAGTGTGCCGTCGCGGATACGCTGGCGAATCTGTGCCATCAGGCGCGCGTAAAATGCCAAATTATGATACGAAGCAAGACGATAACCCAGCATCTCGCCTGTACGGAAGAGGTGGTGCAGGTAAGCCAGCGTATACCGTCGGCAGACCCAGCAGTCGCAGGTGGGGTCAATCGGCTCCCTACATTCGGCATAGCGGGCATTACGCAGGTTGAGTCGCCCCTGCGCGCTGAAAGCCGCTCCATGTCGCCCCAGCCGTGTGGGAAGCACACAATCGAACATATCAACCCCCGCCTGCACCGCATGAAGTATGTCTTCGGGAGTGCCCACCCCCATCAGGTAGCGTGGCTTATCGGCAGGCAATCGGGGCGCCGTCCACTCCGTGATGCGATGCATCGCTTCCACTGGCTCGCCGACCGAGACCCCTCCAATCGCATAGCCGGGAAAGTTCAAACTGGTAATCTGTTCCAGACTCACTTGGCGCAGGGATTCATAGACACCCCCTTGCACAATGCCGAACAGAGCGCCTTCGGTTCGAGATTGTTCCCACGCCGCGCGCGAGCGAATAGCCCATCGGTAGGTGCGTTCCACCGCCTGGGCCACCGTGTCGTACGCTGCTGGATAGGGAGGACACTCGTCGAACGCCATTAGGATATCGCCTCCCAGCAACGCCTGCACTCGGATCGAGTGTTCGGGCGTGAACCGATGTTCCGAGCCATCCAAATGCGAGTGGAAAGTAACGCCCGCCTCATCAATCTGGCGTAAGCTGGCAAGGCTAAACACCTGAAACCCGCCACTATCGGTCAAAAGGGCTCCCGACCAGCTCATGAAGCGGTGCAGTCCGCCTAGCCGCGCAATGCGCTCCGCACCGGGACGCAAGTAAAGGTGGTAGGTGTTGCCCAGAATCAGGCGGAAGCCTAACTGCTCCAGTTCCTCTTGGCTTAGGGTCTTAACAGTGGCTTGAGTGCCCACAGGCATAAACACGGGCGTTTCGACGACCCCGTGAGGGGTGGTCAAGCGTCCCAGCCGCGCGTTGGAACGCACCGAAGCCTGCAGAATCTCAAACTGGATGGGCATCAGGATTCGTAAACGCCGGCATAGACTGCTTGGATCACTTCGTGCGGCGTCGTGATCCCGCGTAGGATTTTGTCGCGCCCGTCGTCCAGCATTGTGCAGAAGCCCTCCTTTTGGGCGATCTGAGCAATCGCATCGCCTGAGGCACGGCTCACAATTGCCTCCCGAATCGCAGGGCTAATCCGCAGCAGTTCGAAGATGCCTGTGCGTCCAAGATAGCCTGTACCCCGACACTGATTGCATCCGCGCCCGATAAAGAATCGGCTCTGACTGGCAACTTCGGGCGGAATCTTGAGCGCTGTCAACTCATCGGCTGTGGGCTGATAGGGCACTTTGCAATCGGGGCAGATGATGCGCACCAGCCGCTGTGCCATTGCACACTGGAGGGTCGCTGAAATCAGGTAGTCCTCGGCACCCATATCAATCATTCGGCTGATGGTCTCGATAGCGTTATTCGTGTGGAGGGTAGACAGCACCAGATGCCCCGTGAGCGCCGCCTGAATGCCTATCTGAAGCGATTCCTTGTCCCGAATCTCGCCAATCATAATCACATCGGGGTCGTGACGCAGCATCGCACGCAACGCACGCGGAAAGGTCACCTTCTCCGTAACCTGAACCTGCATGACATTATCTGGAAACTCATATTCCACTGGATCTTCCACCGTGACGATATTGCGATGAACCCGATCCAGGGTATGCAGCGAGGCATAGAGCGTGGAGGTCTTTCCTGAGCCGGTGGGACCTGTGACCACGAGCATGCCGTAGGCGACTTGGAGCGAACGGCGCCAATTCGCCAGCACATCTTGGGGCATTCCCAGGGCTTCGAGCTTGACCTGAGTTTTCGCAGGGTCCAAGATACGCATTACAATCCGCTCGCCGTTCAGTGTGGGGATACACGAGACACGCGCACTCAGCCGGCGGTCCATGTATTCCATGTCGATCCGCCCATCTTGGGTATCGCGCTTTTCGTCCAAGTGCATGTTCGCCGCCAGTTTGATGCGTGCCACCATCGCCTGAGCTAGATCCAACTGCGAAACCACCTCCTGCTCGTGAAGCACGCCGTCAATACGAAACCGAATGCGCAGGGCGTTATGCTCGGGATGCATGTGAATATCAGAGGCGCCCATTTCTAAGGCTTGGATGAACATCTGGTCGACCCGCTGAACCGCAAGCGACAGTTCTTCACCGCCCATCTCGCGCGCCACGCCCGCATGGCGCATCAACAATCGGAACATTCGTCCAGAGCCACGCATACCGTACATAGGTTCTGTTGCACCTCGTAGGGCAATTTAGACGCTCCGTCGACGATTCCTGCCCGTACTTTTACAGGGACTTGCCCCGCATACCGAGAATCTTACACGCTATGAGCTCAGTGACTCTGGAAACGGTACGCAACAACGAGACCGTCCGCACCTATATCCAGATGGCGAACCAGATGCTCCATGCGATGGGCTATACCGAGCATGGGCTCCGCCATGCAGGGCTGGTGGCAAACAACGCACGGCGGTTGTGCCTCAAATTGGGCTATACCGAGCGTCAAGCAGAGCTTTCTGCCATCGCAGGATTCTTACACGACATCGGCAATGTGATCAACCGTGATCACCACGCCCAGACCGGTGCGGTGTTGGCATTTCATCTGCTCACTCAGATGGGGATGCCCGCCGAAGAGATTGCGGTCATTATTAGCGCCATCGGCAACCACGAGGAGGCGACAGGCTACCCCGTCAACTACGCCGCCGCAACGGTGATCTTAGCAGACAAATCGGATGTCCACTTCTCACGCGTGCAAAACCCCCATCGCGATACCTTCGATATCCACGATCGGGTGAACTTCGCCACACAGCGGGCGCGTCTACGGGTGCTGGCAAAGGAACGCGTGATCGAACTCAGCCTCGACATCGACACCTCGGTCGCCAGCTTGATGGAGTATTTCGAAATCTTTTTGGATCGGATGGTCATGTGTCGCAAAGCAGCGGAGGCACTCGATTGCCAATTCCACTTGATGGTGAACCAATCACCTATCGGTTAGCCCACCCTAAAGAAGCGGGCGTACCGCTCCGATAATAACTCCCAGCAAATTTGCGGAGAAACCCAACCACAAGGGGGTCGATGGAATGAGTCTGCGGATAAATACGAACATACAAGCACAGAACGCTCTGCGGAATGTCGGGCTGACCTCCGACGCGTTAGGACGCACTATCGAACGGCTGGCTTCGGGCTTAAGGGTCAACCGCGCAGCGGACGACCCCGCAGGGCTCATCATCTCCGAGAACCTGCGCTCCCAGATTGCAGGGCTGCAGCAAGCCATTAACAACGCGCAGGATGCTACCAACATGATTAAGACCGCCGAGGCGGCTTTAGATGAGGTGCATACTGCCCTACGCACGATGCGCCAGCTGGTGCTCCACGCCGCCAACACGGGGGTCAACGATTACGCCGCCCTGATGGCGGACCAGACTCAGATCCGCGCCCTCGTCGATAGCATTAACCGTATCGCCGAGCAAACCGCCTTCGGCACCAAGAAACTACTGGACGGCACTTCGGGCATTACCGCCCAAGTAACCAACCCGAACCTGATCTCGGGCGTGTTTGTAGGGGGGCTATTCAACGGCTTGGCGACCGCCAGCGGCTATGTGACGATTCATGTCACCACGCCCGCAACACGCGCCTTGTATACCACCACGCGAACCTTCGCCACCACCGAGACCTTCTTGCCCGTAGGCGGCAATATTGTCATCAACGGTCTTGCGATTCAAGCAGAGACCACCGACACCCTGCGCTCACTCGTGGATAAGATCAATGCTGTCTCTAACCAAACTGGGGTCGTGGCGGAGATTGTGTCTGTCGGTGCCAACTACAGTGTGCGTTTGCGACAAAAAGAGTACGGTTCCCAATACCAAATCACCTTCCACGATGCAACAGGGGTGCTTTCCGCTCAAGCAGGCACTAACTTCTCAGGCGCAGGCACCGATGCCGTCGCTGCCGTAACGATCAACACCGTGCAGGGTCCTACAACGGTCAACTTCACCGGCGGACGCGGCACGGGCGACTCCGGACTGCGGCTCACGGACGGCTACGGCAACACTCTCCTGCTGAACGAGAACGGGAACCTCTTCGACTACGGCACGAACGGTGCCCAACGCGTGGCTCTGGTCAGTGCGGGGATGCTCCAGTTTCAGGTGGGCGCCAATGCAGGACAGTTCGTGCGCTTCTCGCTGATGGATGTGCATGCCACAAAACTGGGCACTACCGTCGCTCCAGGCAAGAGTCTCGCGACCATCGATGTCACCCAGCAAGACACGACCGACGAAGCCTTGCGGATTATCGATGCCGCCATCTCCGAAATCTCTAAAATACGGGGCGATATGGGCTCGTTTCAACGCTATGTGCTGGAAAGCAACATCCGCTCCCTCAATGTCGCCAAAGAGAATGTCACAGCCAGCGAGTCGACCATTCGCGATGCCGATTTCGCCGCCGAAATCACCATGTTCACAAAACAACAGATCTTGATGCAGTCGGGCATGTCGGTGCTGGCACAAGCCAATAGCATTCCCCAATCGGTGCTTTCCCTGCTACGCGGGTAAAGCCAACAACGGTGCCGTTGCCTGCTGGGGCAGGAAACCTTCCTGCCCCTTTATCGCCCGCGAATGGCTTTAATCGCTTGCAAATGCTCTTCGTAGGTGCGCGAGAACTGGTGCCCGCCATCCCCTCGCGCCACATAAAACAGATACTCTGTCTGGGCGGGGTTCAGCACGGCGCGCACGCTCGCTATGCTCGGACTGCAAATCGGTCCTGGCGGCAAGCCATTGACCCGATAGGTGTTATAGGGCGAATGGTGTTCCAAATCTTTATACAGCACGCGCGACTTCCATATCCCCATCCCGTACAGCACAGTGGCATCGATCTGTAGGGGCATCTTGCGCTTCAACCGATTAAAGATGACTGAGGCGACCAGCGGACGCTCCTCGTCTTTATACACCTCCTTCTCCACAAGAGAGGCGATAGTCAACAGTTCATGCAGAGTCAGCCCTTGCTGATCCATCGCTTGCCGATAGGGCCAGTAGACTGCCTGGTAGGTGGCACGGAGCATCGCAAGCACTGCCTGCTCGGCGCCACTACCTGGAGGAAGCCGATAGGTGCTGGGGAACAGGTAGCCTTCTAAGGATGCGATCGGCGGTTTCGGCAAGCCGACCGCCTCGCAAAGGCTCGGCTGACGACATAGCCTCAGAAACTCTTGAGCATCGGCGATCCCGCGTGCATGCAGACGCTCGGCGATGCGCTGCACCGTCCACCCTTCTGGAAGGGTAACCCAGTTGTGGGTAAACCGTTCGTGGATCAGGATGTCGGCAATCTCCAGCATGCTTTGGTTGGGGCTGAACTCATAGTCGCCTGGTGTGAGAACGGGCTTCCCACGCCACCGAAGCCACCATGCGAGCAGGTTGGGGCGTCGTATCAGTCGCCGCTGCGCCAGCCGTTGCGCCAGCACCTCCGCAGAGGTTGGCTGGGTCAAACGTACCAACTGGGGCGCAAATCGCGAACTGACAGGACGCACCTGCCAGTAGAACCACCCCCCAACCCCTCCCGACACCAGCCCTACGAGGAGCAGTAGTCCCCAAACCCAGCGCCAGCGTCGCATCGCCTATCCCTTCACGCGCATCCGAGAACGGCGAATACCGCCCACAATCAGCCTTGTTCCACCTGTCAGCACCCCGATAAAGAGCGTCGACAGCACCCAGAACGGAACGCTGATACTCCACAGCGCCACAGGACGCGCCATCACAACCCACGAGTAAAGCATCACCCCAACCGCACATCCCACCACCCATGTGAACCCAAAGGCGCCCCGAAGCGCGCGAGCTGTGTACAGCTTGGTGAGTAGTGCCAACCCATACCATCCTAACGCAAACGGCCAGAACACACCCCAAAAGTGCGCTAAGGAGGGTAAGCGTTGGTGGTGCGTGTAAATCCCTATCAGTGTGAATGCCACAATCGCTCCGAAATCCAGCAAAACCCAGCCGATGCGCATGACCCAATTAGTGTACCCCCCCCCTACGCGCTCCAAAATGGGCTATAATTGCCATATGGAACGGAAACGGACAACGGCATCGGGACGCACGCCCTTTTTCCGAAAGGTGCGCCAATGGCTTCATCTTGCCAGCTTAACAGAGCACGAGTACACCCGCTTTCAAGAGCGGCTGTCGCGTCGGGAGTTTCTTCAGCGTGCAGGGGCACTCACAGCAACCGCCTTGGTTGCGACTCCGATCCTGCGTTCCGCTGAGGCGCGTCCACCCCAATCTGCACGCATTGTGATTGTGGGTGCCGGGATGGCTGGGCTAAGCGCTATGTATCACCTCTCGCGACACCGCTATACGGCAACACTCTACGAAGCCAGCCAACGCGTCGGCGGACGAATCTATTCCGCACAAGGGCTGTTTGCGCCAGAGCTAACCACTGAACTGGGCGGAGAGTTCATCGATAGCATCCACGACGACATGCTCGACTATGTGCGTCTCTTTGAGCTGGAGCTAATCGACACCGCTGCACCTTCCGAAGCAGGCTTGGAGACTCGCTACTTCTTCGATGGGCAAGGCTATACCGAAGCCCAGATTATCGAAGCGCTCCGCCCAATCGCACGCCGGATCCGTCGCGATGCCCGACGCGCGGGCTACCCCGTAACTTACGACCGCTACAACCCATATGCCTATCAGTTAGACCATACCCCTCTCAGCGACTACCTGACCCAAATCGGCGCCACTGGCTGGCTCTACAAACTGCTGGAGGTCGCCTATGTCACCGAATACGGGCTGGAAGCACACGAACAGTCAGCATTGAACCTAATCCTCCTGATTGATACCCAGCTGAACGACGGCTTCGAAATCTTTGGAGAAAGCGACGAACGCTACAAAGTGCGTGGGGGCAACCAACAGATCCCCAATCGGTTAGCCCAAATGTTTGCCAACCAAATTCGGTACGGACACCAGCTGGTCGCCATCCAATCTCGCGGGCATGGCTACCGCCTCACTTTCGATCAGACAGGAGGCGGGACGGTAGAGGTGGATGCCGACTTCGTTCTGCTGACTCTGCCGTTTACGCTTTTGCGTCAGGTTGACCTGCGTGTGCCGTTGCCCCCTGTCAAGCGTCGGGCTATCCAGCAGTTGGGCTACGGCACAAACGCGAAGCTTATTTTAGGCTTCCAAAGCCGATACTGGCGCGATGCAGGGTATGCTGGCGACTTCTTCTGCGACGAGTGGTTCCAATCGGGCTGGGATAGCAGTCGCCAACAAGCAGGCTCTGCTGGTAGCCTTACCCTCTTCTTGGGGGGCACGCCAGGGGTTCAGGTAGGTCAGGGCACGCCCCAATCCCAGGCGCTTTCAGCGCTGCCGGGGGTGGATCGGGTGTTTCCGGGAGCCCTCACTGCCTACACAGGTCAGGCAGTGCGCTTCCACTGGCCCAGCTACCCCTACGCACTCTGCAGTTATGCCTGCTGGAAGATGGGGCAGTATACGCAGATCGCAGGCGCCGAGTTTGAACCCGTAGGCAACCTTTATTTCGCGGGCGAACACTGTAGTATCGACTATCAGGGCTATATGAACGGCGCTGCCGAGACCGGACGCCGCGCTGCACGACAAATGTTACGCGCACTGCGCTAACACGCATAGAGTGGGGTATACTCCCTGCTATGCGATGCTGGGCTGTGCTGTGTGGGCTGCTGGTAATAGGGGCGGTCGACCTCGTCGGTCTGCCCCTCCATGCCCAAGAGAAGCCGACCGCTTCCTCCGAAGTAGATCAACTACTTCTCGCTCTGAGCGATATCACCTGGTTCAACAACATTCGCCCGCTGAACCTCACACGCGACCAGATCGACCGCCTCATCAAAGCCCACGAACGCGCCTATAAGCAACTGGAAGAGCTGATCCGTGAGGAGGCACGCGAGCTCCGCAATCGCAAAGACGAAATCATGCGCATCCGCGAAGCAACCGCACGCGGAAAAAGCCTCCCCAAAGCGTTCCAAGAGACGATCCGACGCTTAGAGGAGGAATCTGCACGAAAACGACGCCAACTGCGCACGCAGGTCGTAACCACCATCGCCAACGAACTCAAACCGTACTTCACTGAGGAACAGATGGACTACATGGTCAAACGCAGTAAGGAGGTGCTGGAGACTGCCCGCATCGATACCTCCAAACTGGAGAAAGATCAACTCTACATGTTCTTCGTGGAGAATGTCTTTTTGGTGGATCGGGCGCCGATTCTGCTCAAAGAGTGGCAGGAGAAGAACCTACCCAAGCCCAGTAGTTAACCCGCTATCGCAGAAGCGGGGAACCCCAGTAGTATTGCGTTGTGCATTGGTTGGGCTGTGCGCAGGCGGAAGGGGGAGTGGAACGCCACGCATTCACTGCGCCCCACAGGCTGAAAACTGCTACAATACACAAGAGCCACGCCAATACCTTTTGCATTTGTCTGTATCCACCTCTTGGACGTGCCGCCGGGAGCCCCGGGCTTGAGCCCTGGGGAGGAGGCGGCGCTCCCTACCTTCCATCATCATGTGGTATAATGCGAGCATGCGGACATCAACGCTGCCAGGAATATCCGCAACCGCTATACCG
>PSLB01000037.1:0-14985 GCA_040289385.1 Armatimonadota bacterium | reverse complement strand
AGGCTGCGACGGCGTTGAAGCACCCAGCGTGCTGGCGCAGCGTCTCCAGGAGCACGCCCGACTGCTCAGGGGCTGGTTTCAGCCGAAGCCTGATCGTTCGCTGCATGTTCATATGTTACCACAATTTGCAGAAGGAGGCAAGGCGGCGCTCCTCCCCAGGGCTGAAGCCCGGGGTCTCCGCGCCGCCGATATTCGATGACGCTTTGTAAATGGTGTGGGTTGGAAATTCGCGATCCGAATGTATGCGAGTGGTGTCGGCGAGACTTGCGCACGGGCAATCTGGTGCAGGGCTATCGTCCCAGTGCGTCCTCCTCTACACCGCCCTCTCATGACCCACAGGCAGGTTTCTCGCCAAGTAGCCAGCCTACTGTGCAGGGCGCCCCAAACCCCTACATGCCCATTCCCAACCTACTACGAGCCCATCATCTGGCGATTCGAGTGGGGAGATTCGTTTCCTCTACGAAGTTTCAGAGGGGTTTCCGTTCTGGGTTCGGCTGGAGCAATTTCTGGGGATCGCTCTGCCCCTTACAGCACTCAACGGGCTAATGCTGTGGCAGAAACCCGAATGGTCGTTCTGGAGCAACATAGCTTATTTCTTTATCATCGGTCTGTGGCTTCCGGGATCGCACTTAGTGGGACGGTTCGACGATCTTGAAGACTATCGAGACATCGTTTTTCTGCTGATGCTGAATCTTCTCTGCTGTGGGAATGAAGTAGTTGTGTTTGTATTGTACGAACTGGCTCTGCTTACACTCTGGGCAACCACAAAAGCGGACATTAACTGGTCGCTCTTAGGCGTTTATGCGACTTACATGGTATTGATGATATTTCTTTAGCTTTGTTTTGATATTTGTGGACTATGCAGATGTGGCTGATATATTCGCTGATATATTCGCGGTGGGGATTGCCTTTACGCCGCTGCTCCCATTAAGCAGCGAGGCTTGCTGGGTGGTTCCTCGGAGGGTTAATGCGTCCTGAGTACAGTTAGTCAAGTTCGGGTTGAGGATGGAGCCAGCGCCGTAAGAGCGTAAAACCGATAACGCACGAGATTGCCGAGCCGATCAGGATTCCGACTTTTGCTAAATCCAGCATACTCCCTCTGAAAGCTAACTGGGCGATGAAAAGTGCCATCGTGAAGCCGATTCCTGCCAGAAAACCGACCCCCCATAGGTGAACCCATGTAATCCCTTTGGGGAGTTGAGTGATCCCAAGTCGAATCGCGAGCCAAGAGAACCCCACAATGCCTATTGGCTTGCCCAGCAAGAGCCCCAATACGATTCCCCAAAGTGCTCTGTTGCTCCATTCGACAGCGGAACCACCTCCCAACGCAACCCCAGCATTTGCCAGCGCAAAGATGGGCATGATTAGGAATGCCACAGGGTAGTGCAATTGGTGCTCCAATCTCTGGAGAGGCGATTGTACCCGCAACGAGGCGTTTTCTATGGCTTCCACCGCCGACTGCTGCTCTGGATCTAAGATTATCTGGGGAGTGGTGTAGGGCTTCTCGAAACGGCTGAGGTATTCGCGAACACAGCGTATATAGTGAGCTGGATCAATGCGCGAGCGCACAGGAATGGCAAGTGCAGCTAAAACACCTGCGACTGTCGCATGCACCCCAGATTTCAACATAAAAAACCACATCACACTTCCGATCAAAAAGTAAGCCAGAGCACTACGCACTCCCAGCCGATTAGCTCCCAACATCAGACCCCAGAACAATAAGGAGTAAATAAGGAAATGGGACTTGAGGTTTTCGGTATAGAAGATAGCGATGACCAACACAGCCCCCACATCATCTACGATGGCTAAGGCGGTCAGAAATACCTTGAGCGCAGTCGGGATGCGCGACCCCAGAAGGGCTAATACACCCAAGGCGAAGGCGATGTCGGTTGCCATCGGGATCCCCCAGCCCCGCACATTTTCTGTACCCCAGTTGAGGGTAGCATAGATAAGCACAGGCATCACCATTCCCCCCAGAGCGCCCGCAACTGAAAGCGCCGCTTTCCTGACGGAAGCCAGCTCGCCTACCAATAACTCTCGCTTAATCTCCATTCCAACTAAGAAGAAGAAAATCGCCATCAAGCCGTCGTTAATCCAAAGCAGAAGGGGCTTGTCTAATTTCAGGTTTCCAAAGCGAATCTCGACAGGTGTGTTCCAGAGGCGGAAGTAACTCTCTGCAACAGGCGAATTCGCCCAGAAAAGTGCCAGCACGGCACATACTAGTAGCACAATCCCCCCTGCGCTCGATCGCTTAGCAAACTGTTGAAAAGGGCTAAGAAGGCGTTCTATAGGGGCTTCTACCGTGATGCTGTTTGGCATCGACACGCGTGCCATCGCTACATCCCTAAAATGTGGTAGCCAGCGTCAATGTAGATCACCTCTCCGGTAATCCCTCGGCCCATATCGCTGAAGAGGAAAACTGCGGCATCGCCAACCTCATAAGGATCAGTGTCGCGCTTAAAAGGAGCTTGCGCACGCACATATTCCATCATCGAGGTGAACCCGCGAATACCGCGCGCTGCAAGCGTGCTGACTGGTCCAGGCGATAGCGCGTTGACTCGAATCTGTCGCTCTCCCAGCTCATAAGCCAGATAGCGCACACTGGCTTCTAACGCCGCTTTTGCAACCCCCATCACATTGTAGCCCGGAACCACACGCTCGCTTCCCAGATAGGTCAGCGTAAGAATTGATGCTTTCGGTGCCAAAATAGGCTCCAGATGGCGTACCACTGCCACAAAGGTATACACGCTGGTTTCCATCGCAATCGTGAATCCTTCACGCGAGGTATCTAAAAATCGTCCTGCCAGCTCTTCGCGAAGCGCATAAGCCACGCAGTGCGCCACAAAATCGACAGTTCCCCAGCGCTCCGCAAGCATCGCAGTACGCTCGACAACCTCTGCGTCGTGATTAAGATCGCACTGAAAGGTGAATGCGTCGGGGAGTTCCTTAACAAGTGCGCCCACCTTTTCAGCAAAACGCTCATTTTGATAGGAGATGGCTAAAGAGGCGCCCTGTTCGGCACAGCGCTGGGCTATCTTCCAAGCTAAACTATGTTGATTCGCAACGCCGAAGATAACACCCTTCTTGCCCACGAGCAAACCGCTACTGTTCATGGCTTGATTGTACCCAATTAGACCTCGCCTAAGGGTATAATTCTGGCGCTATGTTCCGCTTGAACCCCGAATACACGCCGAAAGGCGATCAGCCCCAAGCGATTGAGAAGTTAGCAAGGGGGCTTGAAGCGGGATATCGGTTCCAAACGCTTCTGGGGGCTACGGGTACAGGGAAGACCTTTACCATGGCATCCGTCATTGCCCGTGTTCAGCGTCCTGCACTGATCATCGCCCACAACAAAACGCTTGCGGCACAGTTATGTCAGGAGTTCCGTGCATTTTTCCCTGAGAATGCGGTTCAATTCTTTATCAGCTACTATGACTACTACCAGCCCGAAGCCTATGTGCCGCAGTCGGATACCTACATAGAGAAGATAGCCTCTATCAACGATGAGATAGACCGTCTACGGCACGCCGCCACACAAGCGGTATTGGAGCGCCGCGATGTTATCGTGGTCGCCAGCGTTTCGTGTATATACGGATTGGGATCCCCTGTAGAGTATTTGCGCAGTATGATCACTATCAAGCGCGGGGATAGGATTGACCCGCATGAATTGGCGATGCGCTTAGTGGCACTGCAGTATGTGCGCTCGGACATGGTGCTCGGGCGAGGTACCTTCCGTATCCGTGGCGATGTGATCGATGTGCAACCCGCAGATGATGAATTTATAACTCGTATTGAACTGTTCGGTGATGAGGTGGAGCGCATCTACGAGTACGACCCGCTCAAGGGGACGATGTTAGCCGAGTTAGAGCGGGCGGTCTTCTTCCCTGCAACCCACTATGTGACTCCTTGGGATCGGATGGAGTCGATCATCGAGCAGATTCGCACAGAGCTGGAGGCACAGGTTCGCTACTTCGAATCGCAAGAGCGCCTTGTGGAAGCCCAGCGTATTCGTCAGCGCACCGAAATGGATATCGAGATGATGCGTGAGCTGGGCTACTGCAACGGTATCGAGAACTACTCGCGCTATTTCGATGGACGCAAACCTGGCGAACCGCCGTACACGCTCCTCGACTACTTCCCAGAAGACTATATTGTGTTTATTGATGAGTCGCATCAGACCGTTCCGCAACTGCGGGGTATGTATAATGGCGATCTCCAGCGCAAACGGATGCTGGTGGAGTATGGCTTTCGCCTGCCCTCGGCATTAGATAACCGCCCGCTACGTTTTGAGGAGTTTCTCCAGCGCGTGGGTCAGGTCATCTTTGTCTCCGCCACTCCAGGACCGTATGAGCGCGAGGTCAGCGAACAAATAGTAGAGCAAATTATACGCCCCACAGGCTTATTAGATCCCGAGATAACTGTACGCTCTACTCATGGGCAAATTGACAACCTTATCGACGAGATTCGCAAACGAATTGAGCGTCATGAAAGGGTACTGGTAACAACACTTACCAAGAAGATGGCAGAAGACCTCACAAGTTACCTTCAGGAGTTGGGGATTAGAGTGCAGTACCTCCACTCGGACATCCAGTCGTTGGATCGCGCCGAGATTTTGCGCGATCTTCGGTTGGGCACTTACGATGTTGTTGTTGGCGTAAACCTCTTGCGCGAGGGATTAGACCTACCAGAAGTTTCGTTGGTCGCTATTTTGGATGCGGACAAAGAAGGGTTTTTGCGTTCGGAAACTTCGCTGATTCAGGCTATTGGGCGCGCAGCGCGTAATAAGTTCGGACAGGTCATCCTTTATGCCGATCGGATTACAGGGTCTATGCAGAGAGCTGTCGATGAAACCAACCGTCGACGCCAGATTCAGCTGGAATACAATCGCCAGCACGGGATTGAACCTGAGACGGTGCGCAAAGAGGTACGCGAGACGGTTCGCGCCTACAAAGTTGCTGAAGAGCGCGAGGCTTACCACATCGTAGATATCGACAGTGTAGCTTTTGAGGACCTGCCAATTGTGATGGACCGTTTAGAGCAGGAGATGCGTCAGTGCGCCAAAAATTTGGAGTTCGAACGGGCAGCAACTCTGCGCGACGAAATCCGACGCCTCCGCAGGATTTTAGAGCAGAGTGCTGTATGAAAACTCCAGAAATTAGAAAGCCTTACCGAGAATCAAGGACTCCAGTTTTGCGTGGCTCTTCCGATAATCAGTTTAGAGCAGTAAGCCGAGGCAGAAAAAGGCAAACCTGCAGTGATGTAGGGACGCAAAGCCTAGGGGTCTGTCCTGCGAGGAGCAGATAGCCGGGTTGCCTGTCTCCGGGCTGATACCACCATCAGCAAAATCAAGGAGGCAGAACGATGCAAATCACCTTAGAAGAAGTACGCCGTGCAGTGAAAGCCTATCGGGCAGTGGTGAAGTCGTTCACACCGCTGGAACATGTGCCCGAACCCCTGATCACTTCGCCAGAGGCGGGTCAAAAGCTGGCACGCCAGCTGGCTAAAGCCTTGACCCGAATGCCCGATACACGCAGTGAACGGGTTCAGGAGATTAAAAAGCGGTTCGAGGCGGGTACCTACACTGTCTCGTCGGAGGTGGTGGCAGGGGCGATTATACGGCGTGCCCTGGCTGATAAAATTCGTTGAACCCCTTCGTGCAGGAGATGAATTTGCTTCTCCTGCACCTCCAATTTAGCAGGAGTCTCGCATTTAGGCACGAATCCCATGCGTTGTGAGCCAACCCAGTTGGATCCTCTCGGTCGTTAACCAGAAGGGCGGTGTGGGGAAAACCACCACAGCGGTCAACCTGTCTGCAGGGCTCGCCGCGTCGGGTGAGGCAACACTGCTTGTAGACGCCGATCCGCAGGCGAACGCTACCAGCGGATTGGGGATAGAGGCGTTCGATTTTACTCTCTTTGAACTTTTTCAGGGTGAGGTTAGTGTCGACAAAGCTATTTTAGAGACAGGGCGACCCTACCTGTACTTAATCCCTGCAGGAGTAGACCTTACAGGCATCGATGTACTCTTTGCTTCACAAATAGCTCGCGAGACGGTTCTAAGACGGATACTTCAGCCTTTACGCGAGCATTTCCGATGGATTATTATCGATACGCCGCCCTCTTTGGGCTTGCTGACAGTAAATGCCCTCACGACCTCTGATGGATTAATTATACCGCTACAATGTGAATATTATGCACTTGAAGGGCTAACGCAATTAATGCGGACAGTAGAACTGGTGCGTCAGCACTTGAACCCTCAGTTAGAGATGTGGAAGGTTTTACTGACGATGTACGATATGCGCACTCGCCTTGCAGAGCAGGTTGAAGCGGAGGTACGCAAGTTTTTTGGTGCGAAAGTGGCACATACAGTGATTCCGCGAAATGTGCGGATTGGCGAATCTCCTAGTTTTGGGCAACCTGTTATTGAGTACGATCCCCGATCTCGTGGGGCGCAAGCCTATTTAGAGTTTGTGAAGGAGGTCCAGGCATATGGCGCGTCGCGGATTAGGTAGAGGTATTAGCGCCTTATTAGGGCAGGCGGACTTGGGAGAGACGCTGGTACAAGAGATCTCCATCGATCAGATTCGCCCAAACCCATTTCAACCACGCCAGCAGTTCAGTGAGGACTCTTTAGGGGAGCTTGCAGACTCGATTCGCCAGTTTGGTGTGATCCAACCGATTATCGTGCGTCAAGAATCGGCAGAAGAGTATGTGCTTGTCGCAGGAGAGCGGCGCCTGCGAGCCGCACAGATGGCAGGTTTGAGCACGATTCCTGCAATAGTGCGTTCGCCTTCTGAGCAACAAATGCTGGAGATGGCTTTGGTGGAGAATGTTCAACGCGAGGATATTAATCCCGTAGATGCGGCGATGGCGTACAAGCGTCTTATGGACGAGTTTGGGCTGACGATGGAACAGGTGGCTCAGCGCGTGGGGAAAAGTGTGCCCGCCATATCAAACACTATCCGCTTGCTCCAGTTACCTGATTACATTTTGGAAACACTTCGCACGGGCGCGTTATCGGAAGGGCATGGTCGAGCGTTGCTGATGGTACGAGATGCGGTACATCAACGCCAGTTGTGGCAAGAGATTTTATCCGAGAATCTCAGCGTGCGTGCCAGTGAGCATCGCGCGCGTGAGTGGCGCGAACGCGAGATGAACACGACACCGCGTAATGCTCCACCCGATGCACCTCAGCCAGTCGGTGTTTCACTGCCCTTGAAAGCCCTTGAACAGAACCTGAGTGCTTACCTTGGTACTCGGGTTCAGGTTGTTCAAATGGCGGGTGGAGGTGGACGAATCGTAATAGAGTTCTACTCAGAAGAGGAGCTGGGGCGCCTTTTGGAGATAATCGCGCCGAACGGGCTGTAGTTTTCATGTGAAAACCAACGGCAAGAGGAAGCCTCTATGAATAAAGCACGGAAGAGGGCTAGGGAAAAGTTTCGAGAGATGCGATTCGGGCTCTTCGTACACTGGGGAGTCTACTCCGTTTTGGGACGCGGAGAGTGGGTAATGCACAACGAGAACATCCCTAAAAAACAGTATCAAAAACTCGTTCTGGAGTTTAACCCTACCCAATTCAACGCCGACAAATGGGTGAGTATGACGAAAAGCGTAGGCAAGTGCTATATCACTGTCACCGCTAAACACTATGACGGCTTCTGCATGTACGATAGCCACCTTACCGACTACAAAATCACAAACACTTCCTATAAAAAAGACCCTATCGCAGCGCTGGCAAAGGCTTGTCAAAAGCACAAGATAGCACTCCTTTTGTATTACTCCCCGTTAGATTGGTTCCATCCTGCTTACGAAACAGACTGGGAAACCTACACGCGCCATTGGCATTGGCAAGTCCTCGAACTCTTTCGTAAGTATAGTCCCTTCGGAATATGGCTTGATGGATGCTGGCATAAACCAGAGCGGTTGGACAGTACATGGAAACTGACTCAGCTCTACCAAGAAATTCGTAAGATCGCACCAGGGGCCATCATCGCCAACAATCATCATCAAGCCCCGCTACCTGAAGAAGATGTTCAAACATTCGAGCAAGATCTACCGGGAGAAAATACAGCAGGTTTCAATCCCACCACTCCCGCCGAGGATGCCCTCCACGAGACCTGCATGACCGTCAACAATAGTTGGGGATACAACGCCAACGACCACAACCACCAAAGCACCGAGGAGCTCATACGAATTCTCTCCTCCTGTGCAGGGCTCGATGCCAACCTGCTCCTAAACATAGGGTCCCAACCCGACGGTACCATTCAGCCAGAGTTCGTGGAGCGATTGAATGGCATCGGCAAGTGGATTAAGCAGTATGGGCAGGCTGTCTACCAAACCAGAGGACGAATCGTACCCGAACAACAGTGGGGCACGCTTACCCACGGAGGGAATTGCTCCTATATCTACATCCACCTATGGGAAGCTCCATCAACACTGAGAGTTCGTCTTCCAGCCTTGCCAAAGCATGTTCGGAAGGCCTATTGGCTTTCTACCAAACAGCCTCTTTCGTTTACTCAAGACGCTAATGCCGTAGAGATCCGCATACCAAAATTTGCCTGACAAGGGTGTTGAAGTTATCACCATGGAGGTAGAATGAAGATGCAATCAGCACAGATACTGGATAGACAGCGCACCACTCTGGTTGTGGTCGATATGCAGGATGTCTTCCTTTCCCAAATCAAAGTGCGTCGCCTGATAGAGGACAATGTTAAGTTGCTTATGCAAGTGGCGTTCACCTTAGACATCCCCATCGTTGCCACAACCCAAAATGGTAGCAAACTGGGAGGGGTTATTCCTGCTCTATTGGACATAGGCAGTATTCCTATTTACGACAAACTCTGTTTTAGCTGTTGGCAAGAAGAAAATTTTGCACACTTCTTGCAAGAGACGGAACGCCCGCAGGTATTGCTTACCGGTATCGAGGGTCATATCTGCATCTTGCAGACGGCTGTGGATCTGATCAACGCAGGTTATGCGGTGCATGTACCTTGCGATGCAGTCGCCAGTAGAAATAAGCGAGATTGGAAGTACGCTCTTTACCGTCTGCAGCGGGCTGGCGCTATCGTTACTTCAACCGAATCGGCTATCTACGAGTGGCTTCGTGAGGCAGGAACCGATTCCTTTAGGCAAGTGCTCTCCTTGCTCAAACAAAAGCAGGAATCCAAATCTTCCGATTCGGGTGAGGAAGACTGAGTTAATCAATCTATCCACGGAACAGGCTCTTCAGAACGAAGTAGAGATTTGCTGGGCGTTCTGCCAACCTGCGGGAAAAGTACGGATACCACTGCTCCCCGTAGGGCACATAGATTAGCGTCCGATAGCCCTCTTCAACTAACTGCCTCTGCAAATCGCGACTAATGCCGTAGAGAAGCTGGAACTCGAACTGTTCTTTAGGCAGATTGATTTGCTGTGCATATCTCTTTGCGTAGTCGACGAGGCGACGATCGTGGGTAGCGACAGCAGGCTCTTTACCCTTTTGCAAGAGAGTCTCCATAAGGATACGAAATTGCCTATCCACTTCACGCTTAGAGCGATATGCCACTGACGGAGGCTCCGCATAAGCTCCCTTGACCAAACGAATGCGTGCCTTCAACTCTATAAGCCGTTCCATATCTCGTGGTGTTCGGTAAAGATAGCTCTGTAGAACAGTACCTGTATTCGAATAACGGGGGAACATCTCGCAAAACAGGTTGATAGTGGCCTCAGTATGATTACTGCTCTCCATATCGATCCAGACGAAATTGCCAAGGTCGTGGGCGGTTCTGAGAACACACTCCAAGTTCGCTTTGCACAAATCATATCCCAGATCCAGTCCCAGCTGAGTGAGTTTGATAGAGATACACGCATTCACCCCAACATCTGATATTTTCTCTAACAACATAATATACTGGCGACTTGCATTTTGGGCATCTTCGGGATTTGCGGTATCTTCTCCCAGATAGTCCAAAGCCACGCTAAAACCCTGCCGATTCAGCTCTTGCGCGACTCGAATCGCTGGGTCTAGATCCTCTCCAGCGATAAATCGCTCGACCAAGCCACGCGTCATACGGCTGTGCTTGATCCAGTTTTTGAAAGCAGGCCACTCGGCTACTTTGAGCATCAGTGCACGAGAGAGCATCGTTGCTTCTCCTTGGATAAGGATAAGATTATCGTTTGCCCGATTCAGGCTTGACCTCCCACCAGTAGTCCATCACATCCCGCGTCGGGTCGGCTTTGGGCGGTTCCACTTTGGTTGGAGACTTGGGAGCAGGCGACTGAGGTGCATTCTGGGGTTTCCACTGCATGGACTGCTTGTTCTTCTCCAGCATTGCTTTGACTTCCGCCTCGGATGGAGCTGCAACAGGAGAGGGGTTGCTCGCTTGAGACTCCTGACGCTGGGTATTCTCTTGCACATAAGGAGCGACCTGAGTAGACCATCCATACCACGCAATGAAAGCGAATAAGACAATCATCAGACCAATATAACCAATCGGTATTCCACGCCGTCGCATCGTTTCAACCTCCGTAAAGATTATACCGCATGTTCAGCCAATTCGTTCCTGCTGAACGATTGAATCGAACTGAAGAGCCACATCCGCCAATGCAGAACGCAAATCTGAAAGCAGCGGCTGCTGGGCGCGTGCGATGGCGACATCGTCCAAATCTATCGATATCATGATGATTGCCTCTTGGTTCAGAGGCCCCTGGGCAACGATCTTACCAAACGGATTGACAATCCACGAGGAGCCAACAAACCCCTTCCCGCCCTCAAAGCCTACCAAGCTGGATTGGACTACGAAAAGCGTATGCTCACTGGCGATTTGGGTCAACATTCGATGATACGCTTGGACATTTTCTATCTGCTCACTGTGGAACCCGCGTGCTGGCGAAGCGGTGGGCACATAGATTACTTGCGCGCCTTTCAGCGCAACGATCGCTGAGGTTACAGAGTGCCACACATCCTCACAGATCAAAATAGCTGATCGCCCAAAGCGTGTCGGGAAAACATCCAAACGCGTACCCCGTGCCACAAAACGCTCCTCTTCAAATACACCGTAAGTCGGTAAGAAAAACTTACGATGCACATGAATGAGCCGAGATTGTTCAGCTTTCGGTTCCAAAGTTCCATACAGCGCAGAGTTGTAGTATTCCCCTTCGTAGCGCTCATAGAAACCGATGCAAATGTCCATCGGGCGCGAAGGGGTCATCTCGGCATAGGATTGGGCTAAATCGGCGAATAATCTATCTGCCGAAACAGCCAGCTCGCGAATGCCTCCCTGCACAAAGTAGCCTGTTGTAGCCGTCTCTGGAAACACCAACACCTCCACGGGCGGAGTCATCGAGAGCGCCTGCTGAATTATCGCCCCAATCGCTTCCAAGTTCCGCTCGTACTGCCCTTTTACGGGCTTGAATTGCACAACCCCGACTGTAAAGCGCGTTGTCTCCATCATCGCCCTATAGAAGAATCATCCCCAGCAATCCCAGCACGGCTATAACACAGACTCCATCACTTGAACAAAGCGATCGATCTCCTCGCGCGTCTTGGTTTCCGTCACGCATACAAGCAGCGCGTTTTCCATATCTGCAAAGTAAGAAGAAAGGGGGAGCCCTGCTATGATCCGTTCCTTCAAAAGCCGCTCACAAACTGCCTGCGCAGGGAGGGGTAGGTTCAGTACGAACTCTTTAAAGAAAGGAACGGAAGGAAAGCGTAAGGAGACCCCAGGTAATTTGGTAAGGCGTTCCGCTGCGTAATGTGCTTTCTGAGTGCAGGTCTCCGCCAGCGCGCGAAAGCCCTGCTTGCCGAGTGCGCTCATAAAGATGGTGCTTGCAAGCGCGCAAAGCGCTTCGTTCGTGCAGATGTTAGAGGTGGCTTTCTCTCGGCGAATATCCTGCTCGCGCGTGCGCAAGGTCATCACATAGCCGCGACGCCCCTCGCTGTCGGTCGTCTGCCCTACAATTCTGCCCGGAATCCGTCGTATATAAGTCTGCTTACACGCAAACAGCCCCAAAAACGGACCTCCAAACCCCATTGAGTTGCCCAGCGATTGACCTTCACCCACCACAATATCCACGCCGTATTCACCAGGCGGTTTGAGAACTCCCAACGCAATCGGATCCGCGCAAACTATCGCTAACGCACCAACGCCATGCGCCAAGTCAACTACAGGCGCCAGAGGCTCAATCAGACCGAAAAAGTTAGGATATTGCACCAGCACACAGGCGGTTTGCTCGTCAATAGATTGACGAAGCGCCTCTAAATCAGACGCACCGTCTGGGCACGGCACCTCCACCAATTCTCGGCTATTTGTCCAGAGGTAGGTCTTCAGTACCTGACGATAATGCGGATGGATGGATCGCGAGACAACAACTCGAGACCGCCCTGCTATCTGGCATGCCATCAGTGCCGATTCGGCTAATGCAGTGGCAGCATCGTACATTGAGGCATTCGCGAGCTCCATGCTCGTCAACTCACAGACCATCGTCTGAAACTCGAAGATGCTCTGTAGGAGCCCCTGACTCGCTTCTGGCTGGTAGGGCGTATAGGCGCTCAGAAATTCGCCTCGGCTGATAAGGGTCGGCACAATGCTGGGAATGAAGTGGTCATATGCCCCTGCTCCTAAGAAGCTGATGTAGGAGCCTGCATCGGCGTTTTGTGCAGCCAAATGCGCCATATGTTTGAGAAGCACATGCTCATCGAGCCCTTTGGGTATGGGCAAAGGCTCTTTCAGGTAGAGTGCGTCCGGAATGTCTCCAAATAGATCACGGATGCTGGTCACGCCGACTGTGTCCAGCATCTGCTGAATATCGTCATCAGTATGGGGAATGTATCTCATATCTGTCGGTAGGCACGGTATGCTTCAGCAGTCATTAGCGATTCCGCCTCTTTCGGATCCCTCATACGAATTTTGATCATCCATCCTGCGCCGTAGGGGTCTTGGTTGACCTGTTCTAACGCCGATTGGAGAGCTATATTGACCTCAACGACCTCCCCCTCTACTGGAGCGTAAAGGTCTGCGGCGGCTTTAACCGACTCTACTGCACCGAAAACCTCATCGACCTGTAGATAGCGCCCTACCTCAGGCAATTCCAGAAACACAATATCACCTAACTCGGACTGAGCGTAGTCGGTGATGCCCACAGTTGCGATGTCATTCTCCACGCGCACCCATTCGTCACTCTTCGTGTATCGCAGCTCCGTAGGTATATCCATTCGATGCCTCCGTCAACCTATATTGTACGTGACGTCCTCCCCCTCAATCAATTGAGGGGCATCCTTGTTCAGGATGCACACAGGGCTTTATCCCTGCGCTCCGGTTCGGCGACGCCGTTCCACCCCAGACGGGGTGACAAGACCGCGGGCCGCGCCACACGGCCCCTACTCCCCTTCAAGGTACGGGCTAGTGACCACGGGAGATACCGGTTCATACCATGATGATACCCCACTTTCTCTAAAATAGGCATCTCGAACGGAGGCAGTGATTAAATGGGGGGTTGAACCTGTGCAGGGGCTAAACAGCACCCTGCACAGGAAAGGGTGTATGACTGGCTACTTTCGAACGATTTCTGGAATCGTCGTTAGGGTATAGTTGAAGTTCCTGGTGCGGTAGGTCAACTCCGCAAAGAGGGCAACATTCTTCCCCTCCATCGAGATGGTAGCATGCCAGTGATTACCATGAGCCTGGACTTCTACAGCCTCCCAGCGCACAGGACGAAAGTCCAAATTCTCTGCGCGCGCCACCCAGATTTGCACCTTTTCGGGAGTGCGATCCGCGGAGACCTCTACATTAATCTTCGCATCCTGCTTGCGGGTTTTTGCCTCGACTCGTTTAGGGAATACGGTTTTACCCGTAACCATCAGATAGAATCCGCAGAGTGAGTTGACCACTCGATCATAATCACCGAGCCCATGCCCCCCGTTGGGCACATAGAGGGCATATTTCTTCTTGGAAGGTAGGTCATCAAAGTAGAGGCGCCCAGCGTCGGTTGCCCAATAGGGGTCATTTGCGCCGTTGATGATAAGGATCGGCATCGTATATCGCTGGCGATAACTGTAAGGGTCTACCCAACTGACCAGCTGGCGTCCGCGTTCGGTCAGCATCTTGTCCATCAGCCCGCGCTCGTAATATTCGGATATCTGCTCGCTGTAGCGCCCCCACAAGGCTAATTGGTGGGGCATCTGCTTGAAAAAGTTGAGGTTATCGAATACCATCGGGGCAATCGCCCGTACGCGCGAATCGACTGCAGCGGTTAGCCAAGTGGTCCAACCTCGTTTCGATGCGCCCGTAACCACGAAATCTCTAATTGGGATCCTCCACTCCTGCTTACAAAATGCCTGCACAGCGTCCATCGCACGCACGGCGGACTTCACCATCGGGAAGAGCAGAGGCCAGGTAGGGTCGCCTGTCTCCCAAAACTGCACATAGGTATGCGCGATCAGGTTATCTTCCACCAGGTCGGGGCGAAATAAAGGCTGGTTCGGCACATCATGAAGCACCACTGCAATTGCTCCTACCCGCTCCGCAGCACGGGCAATTAACTGAAGCTCACTGCGCCCGTCGCCACTACCCGTGATGTAGAGAATCGCCGTTTCGCGATTCTGTAGCTCGGTTGGCTTAACAATCCGCACTCGATGGCGCCAGACGAATTCGCGCCACTTCTGCGAGACGACTGTCAACTCAACAAATTCGCTTTTGCTTATCTTGCCAGTGAGCGTTTTGCTCCACTCAAATGGCGATTCTGACAGCACATACTTTACTAAGTCGGCATCAGCCCAACTCCAAAGCGCCACTACCAGTAGTCCCAGAATCGTCCGCATCATCATTTACCTCCACATTCTCTTTAGACGGCTATGGGGGAGTTTCCTTCTCGGCGTATGGGCTGAGAATAGATATTTACCAGGTCAACTACCCCATAGCTAAAGCTAGGGGCTTGCGCCCAGCCCACGGAAGCGGGCTGGCACGATAGGCCGGTTGACGACGGCCCGCCAGCGGCAGGCATGCCACCA
>PSLB01000036.1:0-15051 GCA_040289385.1 Armatimonadota bacterium | reverse complement strand
AAGCCCCTAGCTTTAGCTATGGGGTAGTTGACCTGTGCCCCTCTCCAGAGGAGAGCTCTCAACTCGGGTGTCCATAGCGGAGGGGAAACACCCGTTCCCATCCCGAACACGGCCGTTAAGCCCTCCAGCGCCAAAAATACTGCTCTGGCAACGGAGTGGGAAGATAGGACGATGCCCGGGTTGAATCCTTCAGCCCCGACTTATTCAGTCGGGGCTTTCTTACTATTTCCACTGCTTGGGATCCCACAACATCGGCTTGAAGAACCACCAGCTCGCCAAATCGCGCTGGTCACTAAAATGCGCCGAACTGGGATCCTCGCTCTGACCTGGCGGCAACACACTCTCCGCCACAATCGGGTTGCCCAACTCAACAACCAGAATGTACGACCCACGATCGGTGTAGGGAACGCCCGCAAGGCTCTTGCCCCAGTCCATCCGAGGCGCTCTCCAACGCCACTGGCTCATCCCGTCGCCATAGGTGCGCTTCAACTGTGTCAAGGCATCCGCTAAGGCGATGGTGCATACCTCCTCCGGACTCTTCCCGTTGAAGTAGTCATACAGGCGTGGCACGGGCGATCGCGAACCCAGCAAGGAGTAGTAGATATAACTTGGTTGGATGGCTAAGCGGAACAGGGCCGGATTGAAAAAGTTGCCCAAATCATCTGCAAAGACGCGATTGCGTACCGCATCGAGCCAAGCATCCCAAATAGCTTTGGCGGTGCTACCCTCCGTCTCATACCCATCCCACGCAGAAAGCACCTGCACTACTTGCTTCATTTCCGAAGTTAGGTTCTTCTCGTTGCGCCGGATCAGGTTGAGCATTATCGGGAGCAGCCTGCCGGCGTCCTCGTCATATTCGGCGATGTCCCGCACCATGCGTTTCACATCGTTCACGGTCAGTTGGGGTTTCGCACGCGCCAGATCAATCAGACGGTAGACTCGGAAGGTTGCCCCCCAAGCAGGGGTATCGGAATTCTCCCACCACCCAGTAGGCTTATTGTTCCAGTTGACGATGAATCCCCGTTTGGGATTGATTATTCGGGGCATTTGCTCAGGGGGCATGATCCCTATCCAGTCGTACTCGCCAGTACCCCATACAGGAAGCCGTGGGTCGATTCCTTCCGCTCGGATAGGGATGCGTCCACCGTACCACCACCCGATGTCACCTGTGCATGTGGCTGCGAGGATATTGAAAGAGGTGGGCGTGTGCGCCGCGGCGCGGGCGAAATCCTCGATGGTGTGCGCCTGATAGAAACCGTTGAGGGTATGCATCGTGTCCAGTTCGCGCTCCCAGAAGCTCATCGCTTTGGCAAGCGCCACCCCATTTTTGCGATCGATCCCTACAATCGGCCCATGCACACTGCGATAGACCGTAATCTCGACAGGGTTGCCGTCTTTGACCCGAATGGTCTCCGTGCGCTTCAAGAAGGTGCGCCAGGCTCCTTTGTACCAATATTGTTCGGGATTGTCAGGGTTAAGCTTCTCGATAAAGAAGTCGACGAGATCGCCTAAGCCTGAAGTGAATGTCCACGCGCCGTTGGGGGTCATGCCGATAAGCACGCCCGGCACGCCAGGAAAGGTCATGCCCATCACATTGTAGCCCGCTCCCACCAGATGGATCTCCGCAGCGATATTGGGCACAGTGAAGCCCATTTGGGGCGCGCCTACCAAAATGGCGTTGCCCGTAGCGGACTTACTCGGATGCACCAAGATGGCATAACTCCCGAAGTGGGTAAAAAGCCCCAGTTGGCGTGCAATCTCGATTTGGGCTTCGTTAGAAGCGATGCGTAGAGCGGGGAGAAGCACCTCCAATCCGACATCGGGCAGGGTCTGCGCATGCTTGCGGAGCCGTTCGAGGGTCTGGCGTGGGCTCACCTTATGCGGTTTTCGGGGATCGTCCTCAAACGGAACGGTTGTGGGCGAGGTCGGGTCCTGAATCCAGAGCAGGTCATTAATCCATACAGGAGCCAGCTCTTTATTGCGGGCTTTGAGGAGTTGGAACAGGGCATAGTTGCGCAAATCGCCTCCTGCCACCACGCTCCCGAACCGGCGCGCCATCAGCACACCGATGGCGGTGCTATCCGTGGGCTTCCATGGGCGGGGTTCGATGCGGTTCTGGGCGTATTGGGGAGGCAGCTTCTGGGTGCGTTTGGCTTCCTCAATCCATGCGTTTACGCCGTCGGCGAAGGCGCGTAGCGTGGTCTGGAGCGATTCTGGGAGGCGCGCAATATGGGATTCCAGCTCCTGCTCGGTGTAGCCCTCGATGCGCGCTGTCTTGTCCTGCTCAAGGGCGGTTGAACCGACCACTTCCGCCATCTCGCCGCGTGCCTGTCGGCGGTACAGCTCCATCTGCCAGAGACGATCCTGAGCAATTGCGTACCCGTTTCCGTAGAACAGCCCGTAGAGGGTGTTGGCTTGCACATGGGGCACGCCATAGGCATCTCGGTAGAGGGTAACAGTATCGCCGGGAACAGTGAGCGTTGTGGTCTGACCGAATGCACCATATAGCAGAAGGCTCGCAAGGAGCCAAACGATGCTCAAACGAGTGCCTCTTCGCATAGGCGACTCTTTCGACTCGCTGTTCGAATCTCCTGCCGTATGTGAAGGGGAATCACTTTTTACTCCCCTTCCCACGTGTGGGAGACAGGGGAGTTGAGGCTAGTGACGTCCTCCCCCCAATCAATTGGAGGGCATCCTTATTGAAGGTGCACGCAGGGCTTTGTCCCTGCCACACGGTCACTCCTCCTCTCCAAGGTACGGGCTAGTGACCACGGGGAGATACCTGGTACGCCCTTTCGTAGATGTTCAGGGCGCCGTCCACGTCTGCAACATGCCGCAAAACGGCTGTCAATGCTGTAGCGAGGGGGATCACTGCCCCCTCGCGCTCCCCCACTTTTCTAATCCTCACTCTTTTTGCGTGTGCGCTTCGGTTTGTTTTGAGCCTCACCGTTGTTCGGTCCGGGGCGGTCTTCCGGCGTCGTATCGTTCTCGGTCAGCTCCTCTTTGAAGAGCGTGCCCAATGTCGGTTCGGCTTCCGAAGGCTCCACGACAGCTGTTGTCGATGGGCTGGGGTGTTCGAAGCGTGGGACGAACTGCGGCTTCACGAACCCTGTTCCTGCAGGCACCAGCCGTCCGATGATAACATTCTCCTTCAGCCCGACCAGGTCATCTACCTTGCCTCGCACCGCCGCTTCAGTGAGTGCTTTGACTGTCCGCTGGAACGAGGCGGCACTGAGGAACGAATCCGTTTGCTGTGCGGCGTCGGAGACCCCCAGCAGCACCCACTCTGCGATTGCGGGCTTTCCACCTTCTGCGATCACCTTCGCATTCGCTTCCTCGAACACGAACCGATCGACGGTCTGTCCGGGCAGGAAGTAGGTATCACCTGGGTCGATGACCTTACGCTTGCGCATCATCTGGCGGATAATCACCTCGATGTGCTTGTCGTCGATGTCCACGCCTTGCGCTTTGTAGACCGCCTGAATTTCCTGGATGAGGTATTCCTGGACTCCGCGCACACCACGCAGGCGCAGGAGCTCATGCGGATTGAGCGGTCCTGAGGTCAGGCGGTCGCCTGGCAGAACCTTGTCTCCCTTTTCGACTTCAAGCGAGCCGATTGGCGGGACAAGGATGGCGTCCAGCACTTGCACGCTCTCCACATCGGTGCCCATCAGGCGATTGACATGGGCGGCGCGGATCTCTTCCATAGCGGCGAAGATAACTTCTCCTGTGGCGTGATCGACGACATCTTCAAGGCTCAGCTTGCCCACGAGCATATCGCCGACGGGGAGCTGTGCTTTTATGACCACCCAGCGTCGGAGATTGGTGCGCTCGATATGCACCACCTCGCCCTCATACTCGACGGTAATCGCTTCGCCTTTGGGCTTGCGTGCCTCGAACAACTCTTCGACGCGGTTGATTCCTTGGTTGGGTGGCTCGCTCAGTTTGCTGATTCGGCGCAGAGCATCGCGCAGACGCTTCTGAATCTTCTCTTCGGTATATTCGGTGTCGGTGTCGTATTGCTCGGGAATCGGGCGATTCAAGAGCTTGCTGGCGACTTCCAGCAGGACTCGCTTTTCGTCCAAGCTGACCTCACGCGACAGATCAGTGAGCCCCCGCTCTTCCAGTTCGGTGGTTGCTTGGAGCATAGTGCTGATGGAGCCCCGCTTGAAGCCTGCAATCTGCTGACCGGCGCCTGCGACCCCGCCTGTGTGGAAGACGCGCATCGTGAGCTGCGTGCCGGGTTCGCCGATCGACTCGGCGGCGATAATGCCCACGGCCGTGCCCAGTTCCACAGGCTTGAGCGTGCCCATATCCAATCCATAACAGAGGGCGCAGATGCCCTGTCTGGCGATGCATGTCAGGGGGGAGCGAATGGGCACTGCCACGCGGTCATGCTCGATCCAGCCGAAGCCTGCCTGCTCCCAGAGTTTCACAATTTCATCCTTGCGGGTATCCAGTCGGCGCAGAATCTCGGCGTCGATAGGGGTATACGGCTCCAGCAGAACCGCCCCAGTTTGGGGGTCAGTAAGGGGCTGGCCATCTTCGGGCATAAAAAGCTCCCCTTCCTCTTTGCCTTTGAGCCCACGCAGAGTTTGGGTAAAGTGCTCTGCTTGCTGGGCTAAGGCATCGAGGGTACGTGCGAGCGATTCGGAGATGATCGTATTTTCTTCCACGAGTACCTCGCCTGTGTAGGGATGTCGAAGCGTGCGCTGTGCGGTTCGTCCACGAATACGCTGGAACAGTGGTTCGATCTCGCCTTCGCGTATGATTCGCGCCACCAGGATCCCTTCGGCGGCCCCGCAGTTGCGCTGGCGGATCACCACATCCTGCGCCACATCGCACATGCGTCGGGTGAGGTAGCCCGCGTTGGAGGTCAGCAGAGCGGTACTTGCCAAGCCACGCCGTGCGCCGTAACCCGACACGAAATACTCCAGCGAGGTGAGCCCTTCCTGAAAGTTATGGCGGACAGGGAGCTCCTCCACCAATCGTTCGCCTCCAGAGCGATAGTCGTACCCCCCCATCATCAGCCCGCGCATCCCCACCAGCTGAGCCAGCTGTTTGATCGAGCCGCGCGCCCCAGAATCGGTGATGATAAAGAGAGGGTTCTCGGCGCCGATACTCTTGAGCATCGCTTTAGAGACCTCTTCATAGGTGCGTTGCCACAACTCGATGAGTCGTTGGCGCTTCTCATCTGTTGTGAGCTCGCCTCGCTCATAGAGTTCGTTCAGTCGGCGTGCCTCCTCGTCCGCTTCGCGGAGGATTGCGTCGCGCTCAGGAGGCACTGCCATATCCGCTACCGAGAAGGTAATTCCACCCCGTAGTGCCCACTCAAAGCCGAGCGATTTCAGATCGTCCAAGAACTGAACCGTGCGCATATGTCCACAGGTGTTGTAAACCTCGCGAATAATCTCCGACAGGCGTTTTTTATCGAAGACGACATTCAACCAGTTCGGATGGTAGCGCAGGGCTTCGGGTAGAATCGAGTGGAAGATGAGCCGTCCTACCGTGGTGGTAACAACCTGCGGCGTCTCGCTGCCAGGGGGGTGCAGAGCGACTCGGATGGGCTGATGGACACGAATCCGCTTTTGCTCGAAGACATTCAGCGCAATTTCAGGGCTGGCAAAGGTCTCCACAGGCTCCGTCTCGCCTTTGGGGTCGTTCATGGTAAGATAGTAAGCCCCCAGCACGATGTCTTGTAGGGGCGAGACGACGGGGGATCCATCGGCAGGCTTGAACAGGTTGTGCACCGAGAGCATGAGCGTCCGCGCCTCTGCCTGCGCTTGGTAAGAGAGCGGCACATGCACTGCCATCTGGTCGCCGTCGAAGTCGGCATTGTAGGCATGGCACACCAAGGGATGCAGTTGGATGGCTTTGCCCTCCACCAGCACGGGTTCGAACGCTTGGATACCCAATCGGTGCAAAGTGGGGGCTCGGTTGAGCAGGACGGGATGTTCACGAATAGCGGCTTCCAGCGCTTTCCATACTTCAGGCAGCTGGCGCTCGATGGCGGCCTTCGCATTTTTGACGTTGCTGGCGATCTGCTCGGGTCCGTGAATCAGGCGGTGCATCACGAAGGGTCGGAACAGTTCCAACGCCAGCTCTTTGGGCAGACCACACTGGTGCAGTTTCAGATGGGGACCGACCACGATTACGGAGCGCCCTGAGTAGTCGACGCGCTTGCCGAGCAAGTTTTTGCGGAATCGCCCCTCTTTACCCTTGAGTATATCGGAGAGCGATTTGAGCGGGCGGCCGGCAGGGCTGGAGACGGGTTTGGTGCGGCGCGAGTTGTCAATAAGGGAATCGACCGACTCTTGTAGGAGCCGCTTTTCGGAGTTGAAAATGGTTTTAGGGGCTCGGATGTCGATAATTCGGCGCAGGCGATTGTTGCGGTTGATGATGCGCCGATAGAGGTCGTTGAGGTCGGAGGTAGCGAAGCGTCCCCCGTCCAATTGCACCATCGGGCGGAGTTCAGGGGGGAGTACGGGCACCGCTTTGAGAATCATCCATTCGGGGCGGGTTTTGCTATTTTTGAACGCCTCGACGATTTCGAGTCGCTTGATCGCGCGGGCACGGCGTTGTCCTGTTGTCTTGTTGATTTCTTCTTTGAGTTCGCGTTCGAGTTTTTCGAGGTCGATGTTTTTCAGGAGCTCCTCGATAGCGCCTGCTCCTTGCCCGACGCGTACCAACGGGCGCAGGTCGCGCTGCAGGCGTCGGCTGACGGAGAGGAGCAAGATCTCTACACCTTGCCAAGAGAGTTCATCGATGAGTTGATACTGTTGGAGTTTGGCAAGGGTCTCGACGGCTTTTTCCATGTCGGCAAGGCGTGCGGCGCGTTCGCGGCGCTCGCTCTCTTTACGGCTCTCGTGATGCTTGATGCGCTCGATAATCTGCTGTTCTGTCAGCTCGTCTTTACGGCGTTCCAGTTCGGCCTCGAGGCGCATATCCAGCTCTGCGAACAGCTTAGCGATCTCGTCGTCAAAGTTGCGCTTCTCTTCCTCCACGAACCGTTGGATATCGCCCAGATTCCGCTCGATCCCTGCGCGGTCGATATCGATGACCATATAGTTGGTGAAGTAGATGACTTTCTCGAGGTGTCGTGGTGAGATGTCGAGCAGGAGCCCCAACGGGCTTGGGGGCTGTCCCTTGAGGTACCAGATGTGGCAAACTGGCGCAGCGAGATCGATATGTCCCATCCGCTCACGGCGGACGCGGGCGCGGGTGACCTCGACTCCGCATCGCTCACAGCGAATCCCCTTATTTTTGGCACGTTTGTACCGCCCGCATGCACACTCCCAGTCGCGCGTGGGACCGAAGATGCGCTCGCAGAATAGCCCATCCCGCTCCGGTTTGAAGGTACGATAGTTGATGGTCTCTGGCTTTTTGACCTCGCCAAACGACCAGTTGAGAATGTCTTCAGGCGATGCCAAGCCGATTTTTAAAGCTTTAATGTGCGAAATGTCTGCCATATTCGTTTCACCTCACTTACAGCCTTTCGGCGATGTTGGTCAAGTCTTGCTTGGGTTTGGGCTTGTCGAGGCTATCCAGCTCTTCGAGGCTTCGGAAGTCGTGCGCCACTCCGTTCGCATCGATGATTTGCACTTTGAGTGCCAGTGCCCGCAGTTCGTTGACAAGGATTTTGAACGATTCGGGCACGGATGGCTGGGTGACGGGCAAGCCTTTGATGATGGCCTCGAAGCTCGCCACGCGTCCGTTCACATCATCCGACTTGATGGTGAGCATCTCTTGGAGCGTATGCGCCGCCCCATAGGCTTCGAGCGCCCAGACCTCCATCTCTCCCAGCCGTTGTCCCCCAAACTGCGCCTTGCCTCCTAACGGCTGTTGGGTAATCATCGAGTAGGGTCCGATACTGCGGGCGTGGATTTTCTCTTCAGCCAAGTGTTCCAGCTTGAGAATGTAGAGGTAGCCCACGGCGACCTTGTTGTCGAACGGTTCACCCGTGCGTCCATCGCGCAAGATGACTTTGCCCGTTTCGGGATCGAACCCACTCCGATCAATAGCACGCTGACGAATCGCCTCAATCAGGGAGCTTACCTTCGCCTTTTGGGGGAGGGCGAAATATCGGCGCAGTTGGGCGAGATGCGCTTCAGGCAGGTTTTTGAGAGCGTTCTCTACCAATCGGAGGGCGCCCTCAAAATTGAGGCGGTAATGCCATTCTATCGGAATCTGAAGTTCCTCATCGACGAGGGTGCGCAGAGCGTGCGTACGGAGTCGATCTGCCAGATGGTACATCTCCTGCTTGATCTCCTGCGAAGTGCTACCTTGAAAGACGGGTGTGCGGAAGCGAATTCCGAGATGTTTGGCGACCAGCCCGAGATGAAACTCCAAAATCTGCCCGATGTTCATCCGTGAGGGCACTCCCAGCGGGTTCAGCACGATATCAATGGGGGTTCCGTCCATTAGGAAGGGCATATCTTCAACGGGCTGGATTTTGGAGATGACCCCTTTGTTGCCGTGTCGTCCTGCCATTTTGTCGCCTTCGGTAAGGGGGCGTCGGGTTGCGATGGTGACGCGCACGCGATGGTTGACGCTGGGTGGCAGTTCGTCTTCGGGCAGGTTTTCAAGATTGCCCCCACAGCGTGGGCACGCCCGCAATTCGGGGGGGCGTGAACGGTAGAAAGTGGTCTTGCAATCTTTGCAGTAGTATTTGTAGCGTGCGAACTGGGTGACACGCACCACATAGCCGCGCTCACCGTGAGGAAGTTCGAGCGAGACATTCCGCACCTCTTCTGATTTGCCCCCGAAGATGATGCGCACCAGCTTCTGCTCGGTGGTACCCTCCGTCTGCCCTTTTGGCTGGATTTTACCGACCAAGATGTCGTTCGCCTTCACCTCAGCCCCGATGCGGATGATGCCGTTCTCATCTAAGTCGCGTCGCGCCTCTTCACTGATGTTCGGGATGTCGTTGGTGATCTCTTCTGGACCCAGTTTGGTTTCGCTGGCGTCGGTCTGGTAGCTTTCCAGGTGGATGCTGGTGTAGGTATCGTCGTGGAGCAGGCGTTGAGATACGAACACAGCATCCTCGTAGTTATAGCCTCCTGCAGGCAGGAAAGCGACCAGCACATTGCGTCCTAACGCCAGCTCGCCATTTTCGGTCGACGGCCCATCCGCCAACAGATCTCCCTTGCGCACACGCTGTCCTAATGTGACGCGTGGTAGGAAGGAAAAGCAAGTGTGTTTATTGGATTCCACGAGGTGCGGGAGTTTATAAATATCGATGTCGCCATCTGGGCGTTCGACACGGATTTCAGTGGCGCTGGCATAACGCACGCGTCCATCCGCCTTTGCCCGAATGACACTGCGCGCATACTCTGCGGCGTAGCGTTCAATTCCAGTGTGCACCAGGGGGGCTTCTGGATTGATGAGGGGCACCCCCTGTCGTTGCATGTTGCTTCCCATCAGGGCACGCCCTGCGTCATCATGTTCCAAGAAGGGGATCATGCTGGCGGAGACACTAAAGGCTTGCGCTGGGTTCACATCCATGTATTGGACCTGCTCGCGCAGGACGGTGGGATACTCGTCGCGTAGACGCACTTGAACCATTTCGGGCAGAATGGTCCCATCTTCGGCGAGGGGAGTGTCGGCTGGGGCGATATATTTGTCTTCCTCTTCGTCAGCAGGCAGGTAGACCACCTCGTTGGTCGCCCTGCCCTCTTTGACGGCGCGGTAGGGGGTACGAATGAAGCCGAACTCATCCACCTGGGCATAGAGCGTGAGCTGGGTTACCAGCCCGATGTTTTGTCCTTCAGGTGTTTCTATGGGACAGATGCGCCCATACTGGCTGGGAGTGATGTTGCGCACCTGAGGGGGAATGTTTTGACGATTGAGCCCTCCTGGCCCTAAGATGGACAGTCGCCGCTTATTCGCCAGCTCCGAGAGGGGATTGGTCTGATCCATAAAGGTCGAGAGCGGATTTGTGGCGAAAAACGACTCCAAGGCGCTGTTGATGGGCTTGATGCTCATTACCACATTGGGTAAGATTTGGCTGACCTCTTCGGCGTTGATCATCTTCTCGCGTGCGGTCTTCTCCATACGGAGGAAGCCTGCACGCAGATGGGCTTGGAGGAGTTCGCCGATTGATCGGACGCGCTTGTTGCCGAGATGATCGGTGTCTTCGTATTCATGTTGATCCTCTGCCAGCTCCAGCAGATAGCGCAAGATGAGCAGGAGGTCAGGCACGGTAAGGCGGCGCACCTCCGCCGCGACCCCGTGACGGAGTTTGCGATTGATTTGGTAGCGCCCGACGCGACCCAGGTCGTAGCGGCGGGGATCCAGCAGCAGACCGTAGAACAGGCTACGCACATTCTCTTCGGTGACGGGATCGCCAGGGCGCAAGCGTCGATAGAAGTCTAAGAGTGCTTCGCGCGAGTCGGTGGTGGGGTCTGCCTCCAGCGTGTTGCGCAGGAGCGGGTGCAGTTCCACCTCGCGTGTTCGGACGGTGAGTGTTTCGGGTTTCAGTCGCGCAATCTTTTTAGCTAAGGTGGTATCGATGGGCGTGCCTGCTGGTGCGAGGGTTTGGTCTGGCTTTTTGGGGTCTTTGAAATCGTGTACCAGCACTTTGCCCTCCAGTTGGTCATAGGTGGGATAGGCGAGAGTCTCCTCTTTCTCAACGATCTGCCCGAACATTTGCTGGAGGGCTTCGTTGGTCAGTCCGCGCTCAGGATCGTAGGGCGGTTGCACGGTGGCTTGGATCTGGCGTACCGTATCGGGCTGGGCTTCTAGCCACTCGCGCGTAATTACATCGCCAGCGTTGAAGAGGATGTTTCCAGTAGGGTCAGTCACCGCTTCCAGCAGTTGCCAACCGATGGCGCGCGCCAGTTCCAGTCGAGCGGGCACGCGTGCCTCCTCGTAGGCAGCGAACGCCTTGATAATCTCGGTGATGGGCAGTTGCTTGGACTGGTGCACTTTGAGGCGCAAGACACCCTGTGGATCGTTTCCGCCCTCCAGCCACGGTCCTTCTGCGGGGATAATCTGTACCTGAAGCACCTTATCGAGGGTGCGCGCGATCATGTCGCGTCCCGCCCCAGAAAGGAAGGGGGACGGAAAGTGCACTCCAGGCGTGCGGTTGATTTGGTTGACGATGACGCGCTCACGCCCGTTGATGATAAAGGTTCCCCCGTCGGTCATGAGGGGTAAGTCGCCTAAGTAGATTTCGCTCTCCTGCACCTCCCCATCGCGAATGCCGTAGCGTACTTTAGCACGCAAGGGCACTTTGAAGGTGGTTTCCCGCTCGCGGCACTCGTCCACGGAATATTTCGGCTCGCCCAGGCAGTAGTCCACAAACTCCAGAAAATAGCGTCCTGTCGGATCGTAGATAGGCGAAAAGGTTTGAAACAGCTCTTTGAGTCCTTCTTCTAAAAACCATCGGTAGGAGTTGTATTGAATCTCGATCAAGTTAGGGGGTTCGATAACGCTTTCGATTCGCTTAGCTTTGTGCTGAACGATTCTCATAGATTTAACCTCCAGAGTGCGCAATCGGCGCAACCTGCAATTATACCTCTTGCGATTCAGGAAATTCAAGGGGGGGAGGAGGACCTGCTATGGGTAGCAGGCTCGGGAACTTCTAAAAATTCCGATTCACCGTAGAAGAAGTGGAGCAAGCGCTCGATGATAATCTTGAGGGTTGTGGCAACAGGCACTGCCAGCATCATCCCCCAGATATCCCACTTCGCTCCTACCACGACGACGATGAGAATGGCTAGAGGACGCAAGCCAACTGCCCCTCCAAGCAAACGCGGGGTGATGAGCATATCGAACATGTTATTAAGGAGAAACCCGCCTGCCAACACGCTCACGGCATGCCACACACGCGACAGCTCGAACACAAACAGAAGCGGATGCGCCGGTCCGAAGATCAGCGTGAAGCCTGTGGAGCTGACCGCGATCAACAGAGCCCCTACATAGGGAATTGGGTACAACACGCCTGCCAACACCCCCAGCAAGAGCGGATTGGGCGCTCCCAACATCCAGTAGAACACCATACTAGTGAGCCCATAGGTCAGTGCCGCGGTGACCAATCCACGAATGTAACGGAAAAGGAGCGTTCCAATCTCGCTGAGTAAGCCACTGACCGCATGGCGCTGAGCCGGCGGCACTAAAAACAGGACGGTTCGCTTCAACCCGGGCATATCTAACAGAAAGAAGTAGGTACTCAGCGGGATTAGCACAATCCAAATCACTTTGAAAAGCAGTCCGATGAGGGTCTCGATCACACCTTTAATAATAAAGCCAGCGACCTCGTTCAGCAGGAAGGCGTTGGCGCGATTACGCAGCTGGACGGTCAAGGCATCGGCCAAGGCCTTGGGATCGGCGGGCAGGTCTAATCGTTGGAGCAGTTCCTGATTAGCTTCCAGCCATTTCCGATGTTTTGGCAGTTCATGTTGGAGATAGGTGCGTGCATCGTCCACCCACTGGTTGATTACTTTTTGAATATCGGCGTCGCCGTTTTGCCCGCTGAAGCTTTGGACAAGCCCCTTCGCTTGCGCATAGAAAACGGGCGTAATCAGAATGCCGAAGAATATCACTACAAGGAGAAAGAGAGCGAAGATGGTGAAGACCGCCATGGGGCGCGAGAGCCCGCGCTGACAGCGCCACTCAACGATAGGGTTCAGCAGAAGCGCCAGAATGCCCCCGATTAGGAAGGGCACTAAGGCGTCGCGCACCTCATAAAGGAAGTAAAGGGTGGCAGCGACGACTGCCACCCATCCCAACGGGCGCCAGATCATTGTTTAGGCTTCGTCGGGAGCGACCTCTTCGCCGATATCGTGGGCTTTGCGGGCGATCCGCTCGCGCACGGTCCGCACCGTCTCTCCGCCGCGCTCGTAGACCTGAGTGGCGAGGTCGCGTACCTTCTCGGACAGGTCGTGAACACGCTGACTCAGTTCGCTGCGAATCTCCTCGCCCGCTTTCGGGGCAAAGAGCAAGGCGATCACAGCGCCGATAAGCGCGCCCAACCCAATTCCTGCCAACAGATACAGTAGCCCACTGCGTTCATCATGGTTTTGCATCGGTCATCCCTCCTTGTGTCGGTGTGTTTCGGTGACCTCGTGAGATGAGGTCGTCTCCGCCGTCGGTTCAGCGGAAATCGGTTGATTGTTGTGTGCGATTTGGGGCTGATAAACTGTAGGATGCGGCGGTGGAGACGCTACCCGTTCCAACTGACGCGCCAGCACCCGACCGCCAAGCCGAAAGGTCTGGTGAATCAGCCGCCCCAGCATGCGAGCGGTCTTCTCAGGCACTTTGCGTACCTTCGCCACTATGGCATCGGCAACTTCCAGTTTGTGGCGGATGTTATCCGTGACATGGTGAAGGTTCTCGATGGTCGCTGCCGCTTCGTGAAGTGTGCGCGCGGCTTCGTCCAACGCTTTGTGGGTGCCCTGCAGCGTCGGGATTGTCTCGTCTAACAGGGTCACCACGCGCGCTTGCACGGTGTCGATCCGCTGGCGGATGTCGGGCAACTGCTTCCGCAAAGCAATCGCCAGTCCCGCCACCGCCCCACTAAGGACAATCAGGTTCACCACCATCAGCGCAATGAGAATAATCAACAAGGTATCGCTCATTCGATAGCTCCCTCCAGCATAAATGTTGGGACGCGTTGTAGCGCACGCCGAACCGCCTGCTCCGTGGTTTCCGAGTCCACCTCGACCTGACACGATGCCAGGATCGTACCGCCCCCTACCACCGTTTCCCCTCGATAAAAGACAGCGATCTGGCCGGGCGTGATGGCGCGTGCAGGCTGGTCGAAGACTACCCGCACCTGATCTGCTGCCGCTGTTGGGTAAAGGATGGCAGGCGATGCAGGCATATTGTACCGAATCTTTGCCATCACTTTCAAGGGTTCAGTGAGGGTTGGGATACTGCTCCACTCGACCTGCCCGACGAGCATCTCCCGCTCGTAGAGTTGCTCCTCAGTGCCGACGATAAGGGCATTCTCTTCAGGCACGATGTGCACGACATACATCGGAACGCCCCCACTTTGGATGTTCAGTCGGCGTCGCTGACCAATGGTGTAGAGGGCCAGTCCCTGATGCGTTCCCAGCACGTGTCCGTGAAGGTCGCGAATTTCGCCGGGTTTGAAGGCGTCGGGGGTCGTCTCTCGCAAGAACTGGTGGTAGCCCCCCAGATGTGCCACGAAGCAAATCTCTTGGCTGTCGGGCTTGTCGGCGGTCCAAAGCCCCATCTCGCGTGCAATCCGACGGGTCTCGTCCTTGCTGGGGAGCGTGCCCAGCGGGAAGAGGCTCCGACGCAACTGCTCTTGATTCAGCATATACAATACATAAGATTGGTCTTTGACCTTATTCACGGCACGGAGCAGGTTCCAGCGTCTTGTGCGGGGGTTGAAGCGCACGCGTGCGTAGTGCCCTGTAGCGATGTAATCGCATCCCAGTTCGTCCGCTTTCCGCAACAGGGCGTCGAACTTCACAAAACGGTTGCATTGGACACACGGGTTCGGCGTGCGTCCGCTTCGGTACTCATGGATGAAGTCGCGAATAACAGTGTCTGCAAAGAGGCGTCGGAAGTTCAGCACATAGTGTGGAATGCCGAGCCGACGCGCCACCCGACGCGCATCTTCCACTGCGCCGAGTGAGCAACAGCCTCCGTGTCGGGGGTCGGGATGCAACTCCTGCCAAATCTGCATCGTGATACCGATGACCTCATAGCCACGCCTCTGCAGGAGTACCGCCGAGACTGAGCTGTCCACACCCCCACTCATCGCCAGAAGAACGGTCCCACGCTTACGAGCCATCTGCAAAAGAAGTATACCCGATGACAAAGGGCACTATGTATCTCTCACCTTCTGCAACCTACCCGCCACGGCTCGCTGCGATACCGTTGCGTGAAGCCGAATGTCCATGAAAACCTTGGTGCGTTATCCACCTAAAGAACGCGCCGCCAGGAGCCCCGGGCTTGAGCCCTGGGGAGGAGGCGGCACTTGCTCCCTCCCATCATCATGTTGTATAATGCGAGCGTGATGGAAATTCAGCGAACGGTTACGATCCTCATAGAAACCGATGCTGACTTGCTGGCGAC
>PSLB01000035.1:0-15386 GCA_040289385.1 Armatimonadota bacterium | reverse complement strand
GCAACAATCTGCTGGGGCAGGAGTGCCGATACCTCGGGGTAGCGCGCAAAGTCCTGAGCGTTCAGAGTGAGAATCTGCCCGATCTCGTATGCCTGCGCAACAGCCACTAAGCGGGCATCGTGTACCTGCTTGCCTTTCACTCCGTATTGATATACAATCGGAAGCCAACGCTCAAAAATATCCTCAGGATCGGGAAGAAGAGACATCATGCTTAGGATGTCAAGGCAGTCCTGGTAAACCTCCAGAGGCGTGCGGTTCAGTCCATGCGCTTCCAGTGGGCGTGTGCTCCCGCTCCAGAACTCAATCAGCACCTGTGCGCAGACTGCCAATAAGGAACGAAACCATGCCATAATTTAGTTCATGCGAACGATAGCACTGAGCGGGCTTGTGATGCTTCTGTTGACGGCGGGCGCGGCGTATAGCGAGAAGTGCGAACTGTGTGCACGGGCTAATGCAGGCTACCGATTAGAATGGCATTTCCCCAGCTTGATGGAAACCCTGCAAGACCCCACTCTGACCGATGTTCAACATTACGATTTAACGTTGGAGGTGCTCCCCGACACGCGCGAGCTGATCGGCTCATGCACGATGACGGTCAAAGTAGAACAGCCGAGCCTGAGCGCGTTCCGATTTCAACTGCGCGACAACTTTCTCATCACGGGAATGTGGTTAGATGGGCGTCCGATCAGTTTCGTGCGTGAGAGCCTCACTACCGTGCGTGCGGTGTTTGATCGTCCCTACACGCGTGAGGAAGTGTTCCGACTGCGCGTAGACTATCAGGGGGTGCCTGTGTCGCGCGGGTTCGGCTCCATCGAGTTCACAACCCGATCATCGGGAGCAGTCATCGTCGCCACTTTGAGCGAGCCCTACTATGCCTCCACCTGGTGGCCCGCCAAAGACGAGAATACCGATAAAGCAACCCTCACTTTCAGCATCATCGTGCCCAACACGATGGTAGCGGTCGCCAATGGCATGCTTCAAGGTGTCGACACGCTCCCGAACAATCGCCTTCGCTACCGTTACCAGCATAACTATCCGATAGCCCCCTACTTGGTCGCTTTCGCAGCAACGAACTACAACCACTGGCCGCGCACCTTCCACTACAATAGCCACACGATGCCCGTCGATTTCTACATCTACCCTGAAAGCGACACCGCGGCGAACCGTCAGGCGTGGGAGAAGGTACTCCCGATGCTCACCGTGTTCTGCGACATCTTTGGGGTGTACCCTTTTATCGACGAGCGGTACGGTATCTACCAGTTCCAGTTCAGCGGGGGGATGGAACACCAGACGATGACGGGCCAGGGCGGATTTTGGGAGTCGGTGACGGCGCACGAGCTGGCGCATCAGTGGTGGGGCGACATGGTCACCTGTGCGACTTGGAACGACATCTGGCTCAACGAAGGATTCGCCACCTACTCAGAGGCTCTGTGGGAAGAGCGCAAGCCTGGCAGTATGGGGTTCCCTGCCTTGCGAACCGCTATGCTGAACCGTCGCCCCTCCAGAGTGGACGGCAGTGTCTACCGCTACGATACCAGGAGCATCAATGCGATCTTCAGCTCTAACTTTGCCTATCGCAAAGGGGCTTGGGTGCTACACCAGTTGCGCTGGATATTGGGAGACGAACGCTTTTTCGACCTGCTGGCACGCTACCGTCAACGCTATGCCTACAGCCATGCGACCACCGAGGACTTTATTGCCATCGCCGAAGAGGTTTGGGGCGCCCCGATGCGTTGGTACTTTGACCCGTGGGTCTATGGGATTGGCGCCCCCAGCTATAATTGGGGCTGGAGCACCACGACCGTTAACGGCAAGCCCTATCTGCTCCTTTCGGTGCGTCAGACACAGCCCACCAACTACGGACTCTACACGATGCCCATCGGTCTGCGCCTGACGCTCGGCAGCCAGAACCAAGATGTGCGAATCTGGAACTCGGCACAAACTCAGTACTATGTGATTCCTACACCAGCAACCGTCACAAACGTTGCCTTCGACCCCGATGACTGGATCCTAAAAGAGTCCAGCACAGCGGCGGCGTACCAGCCAGGTCCGCCCGTGGTTGTGGAGATGAATCCAGCCCCTGGCATGCTCAGCCAGTCACCCAGCCAGATAGAGCTTTACTTCCAGACGCCCGTCTCGGTGAACGCCAGCCAGATTACCTTAGTGGGCGAATCGGCAGGGGCGATCGCTTTCGGTTTCGATTATGATAGCGGGGAGCGTCGCGTGCGCTTGGCATTTAACCGCCCCCTGAAGCCCGACTTCTACACCCTCCGCCTCGCGCCGAGCATCACGGCGAACAGTTCTGGCTTGGCACTGGATGGCGAGTATATGGGGATGTTCCCAACAGGCGATGGCGTGCCGGGTGGAGAGGCGGTGATCCCCTTCCGTGTGTTAGCCAGCACAGGCGACATTAACGGCGACGGCTGTGTGGACGATGGCGACCTGCTGATCGTGCTGTTCGATTTCGGGCAGGAGGGCGCCCGCCCCGCCGATGTGAACGGCGACAACCGCGTGGATGACAGCGACCTGCTGACGGTGCTGTTCCACTTCGGGCGGGGCTGTTGAGGGGCGCATGTTCGGGTGTGTGGGCATGCGGCGAGGGTGCAGGAAACGAAGCGGCGCCACCGAATGAGTGGCTAACCTATGGGTCGCATTCGGCTACGACAGGCTCTGCTTGGCGCAATGATAGTGCTGGGCGTGCTGAGCCTGCTTATTTTGGTCTCTGGGCAATCGCTCCCCACAGGCTATGTGAAAATTTTGCAGGGTGCTCTTGGCTGGCCCCCATCGGAAACGCTCACGCCTATCGATGCATGGGACAGTGTTCTGCACGACATGACGCTGGTGCTCTTAACGGGGCTTTCGGTGGCGGTGGCGTTGCAAACGGGTCTTTTCAATATCGGCGCGGCAGGGCAATTGCTGATGGGCGCGATGGTCTCCGCTTGGGTCGGCACGCATCAGGGCATCCCGACGCCGTTGCACCTGCCTCTGGCTCTGGGTGCGGGCGCACTGGCGGGCGCACTGTGGGGCTTGGTTCCCGCCTTGCTAAAAGTGTGGCGCGGCGCGCATGAAGTGATTTCCACTATCATGTTCAACTACATTGCGCTTTACCTGACCCACTGGTTGGTGGTGGAGTATCTCAAGGATCCCGCAGGGGACGCGCCCCAAACGGCGACGGTTCTGCCGTCTGCCCAGCTGGCATCGCTTGGAGCGTTTCTTAGCACCACTTGGGGCTTTGTGTTGGCGGTGAGCCTCGCGCTTGCCTTCTGGCTGGTGTTGTACCGCACGGTGTGGGGTTATGAGCTTCGGGCGACGGGTGCCAATCAGGATGCAGCGGATGCAGGGGGAGTACCGACGCACCGACGACTCATCGAGTCGATGCTGTTGGCAGGGGCGTTTGCTGGGCTTGCAGGGGCTGTGGAGGTCTGCGGAGCCTCCGGACGATTTTTTGAGGGCTTTCCCGCTGACTACGGCTTCGACGGGATTGCGGTCGCTTTGCTGGGAGCCAACAACCCCCTAATGATCCTCTTTTCCGCTTGGGTGCTGAGCGCGCTCCGCAGTGGAACCTACAACCTGCACAGTGAAACGGGCGCCCCCAAAGAGATTGCGACCATCGTGCAGGCGGTGCTGATCCTTTATGGGGCAGCGGTGTACCTCAAAAAACGACGCGTGGAGGGTTCCTGATGGGTGAAGTGTTCGATCTCCAGTTGATTAATACCGCGATGCGCCAGTCTACCCCCTTGATTCTGGCGGCGCTTGGGGGTCTGTTGAGCGAGCGTGTGGGCGTGGTCAACATCGGGCTGGAGGGCAAAATTCTTATGGGGGCATTTGCTGGGGCGCTTGGGGCGCTCTTTACCGGGTCGCCATGGATCGGGCTGGCATGCGCGATGCTGGTGGGTCTGACCTTTGCACTCCTGCACGCAGTCGCCACCCAGGAGTTAAAGACCGACCATATTGTTAGCGGCGTGGCGATCAACCTGCTAGCGTTAGGGCTCAGCACCTACTTGTTTCGCCAGATTATCGTGCCGATAGAGGAGCAAGGCAAGTCGTCTGTAGTGCAGGGGTTCGCCCCGATTCGTGCAGGCTGGCTCACCGACCTACCCCTTCTTGGAGCACTGATTGCCGACCAAACTTGGCTGGTGATTTTGGCGTTTATGCTGCCTTTCGGGCTGTGGTACATCTTGCGCGCAACCCGCTGGGGCTTGCAGGTCTATGCTGTGGGCAACGATTCGACTAAAGCGCGCACGATGGGAGTGCCTGTCAAACGCTTGCGCTACATAGGGGTGCTGTTGTCGGGCGTCTTGGCAGGGATGGCAGGGGCGTTTCTCACGCTGGCTTCTGCCGACCAATTCCGCGAGAACATGAGTGCAGGACGCGGGTTTATTGCGCTGGCGGCGCTGATCTTCGGGCGTTGGCATCCGCTTGGAGCGGGTGTCGCCAGCTTTGCCTTCGGCTTTTTCGAGGCGCTCCAGATGCGCCTGCAAGGGCAACGCATGTTCGGGGTTCAGCTACCGACAGACCTGCTTCTAATGCTTCCCTATCTGCTCACGGTCATTGCCCTCATGGGATTTCTGGGACGCATGAAACCCCCTTCCGATTTAGGCAATTAGGCGGGTATACTCTTAGTGGAGGCGCTTATGGAAGACATGTTGCAGAATCCGACCACCGCAACCCTGTTGACTGCGGTTATCTTCTTAATCGTTATTCTGCGGGCGGCGTTACGCGTCTTGCCTGAATGGGAGCGGGCAGTAGTGCTTCGGCTGGGACGCTTTCAGGGGGTTAAAGGACCAGGCATCATTTTTCTCATTCCCATTATCGATACTGCCCGCATCGTGGATACGCGAATCGTCACGATGAATGTGCCTCGTCAGGAAGCCATCACGCGCGATAATGTATCGGTCAGTGTGGATGCGGTGGTGTTGTTCAAGGTGATGGAGCCCAAAGATGCCGTCGTGCAGATTACTGACTATATCCAAACCGCCAGCCTGATTGCCCAGACCACCTTGCGCAGTGTCATCGGTCAGGTGGAGTTGGATGACCTCTTGGCACGGCGCGACCGCATCAATCAACAACTTCAAACGATTATCGACGAGCAGACCGAAGCGTTCGGTGTGAAGGTGACCAGCGTGGAAATCCGCGATGTGATCCTGCCCGAAGAGATGAAGCGGGCCCTGGCACGCCAAGCGGAGAGCGAGCGCGAACGGCGCGCCAAAATCATCGCCGCCGAAGGCGAATACCAAGCTGCCGAGAAGCTGGTTCAGGCAGCCACCATGATCGCTCAGCAACCTTCTGCATTGCAACTGCGCTACCTGCAAACCTTAGCCGAAATCGCCACCGAACGCAACTCCACCCTGGTCTTCCCCATCCCTATCGAACTGTTGCGCCCCTTTATGCAGGACAAAGCGCATGAGAGCCCGTCTAAAGACTAAGCGATTTACAGAAAAGGGGGGTCTGGGGGGCTATAACGCCCCTCATTTCAATGGGGGGATACATGGATCCCCCAGGCCACGCACCAGCGTGGTTTGATCCTGGAGGAACGTATCATGTCTGTAGGAATGACTCAGGCCGAACACATCAAGGCTTCTATCCAGGCTACCCGAGAACGACGCAAGTCCTAGCAGCCCATGGTCATTGAGCTGAAACTGCAGAACCTCTCAAAGAAGCAGGTGGCAGACTTGAACCGGATTTTTCTAGAAGCCAAGTGGCTCTACAACTGGATTCTTGAAGACCTGCAGAACCACTTGAAATTGGACGCAGGGAAAGTCACTGAGGTCCAGGTCAAGGACGCTTACGAAACCCGCCGACTTATCCTACCCGAAGTAACGCCCCTGGAGACGAGGGCCGCTGTGCGGACGGTGGGGAGTAATCCCTACGTGCGCATAAGCTCTGTCTATGAAGGGGTAGGAGGTCACCAGAGATTGCGGGAACCTTCGATGTGCTATAATCTACTTAAGTAAATGCCCCCTTGGGGCTGTGTACGCACTTATCCAAGTCTGTGAGGAGAAGCGATGAACTGGGAACAAGCCTATCGGGAGTTATTGAAACAATACAATCAGGTCAAAACGGAATACGAACGCACACTCGAGCGGATTCGGGAGTTAGAGGCGCAGTTAAAAAACGGTACCAAAGCCTCCCCCCCTTCGGGCACGCCTGAGGTCATCACTTCCGAAGTCGCTAACCCTGCGAACTACGAAGCCACACTCAAGCGACTGGTGCGCCAGATCGGCGCCATCGTGCAGGCAGAGAAGGTCGTCTTTATGCTCTATGACCCTGAAGCGGGCGAACTGCGCGCCTACCCACCTGCCTACGGGCTGACAGAGGACGAAATTGAGATGCTCCGCGTCCGGGCCACGCAGGGCGTCTCCGGAGAGGTCTTCCGCGAGGGCAAGCCGATCATCGTCCACGATGCTATCAGCGACCCCCGAACCACCAAGGAGCTGGTGGCAATGCTGCATGTACGCAACATCGTCTGCGTCCCTCTCATCTTGGAAAAACGCGATGAGGAGAACCGCGTGATCGATCGGCAGACCATCGGCGTGTTGCATGCGTTCAATAAGCAACGCGGGGGACACTTTATCGATGAGGATGTCCGCCTGCTGGAACGGATGGCGCGCAACGCCGCGGCCGTCATCGCCGGAATGCGTCTTTACCAAGCCATCCTCGAGGAGAAGGAAGAACTCGTCCACACCATCGAAAGCCTGCGTGCAGGGCTCCTTTTGGTCAACCAGAACGGGCGCATTAACCAGATGAACGCCGCCGCCAGACGCGTGTTCGGACTGGGGTCGGATGTGCTGGGCAAACCCTACCACGAAATCATCTCCAACGAAGTCGTGCGCACCATGATCCGCCAAGCCCTCGAAGAGGAAAAAGAGGGCGAACTGATAGAGGTCACCGTCCACTTCGATAACAAAGAGCATATCTACCAAGTACAAAACGCCATCGTGCGAGGCGAAGACCAGAAGCCAATGGGAACAGTGATGATCTTCAACGACATCACCGACATCCGCAATCTGGAACGCATGAAATCGGCCTTCGTCGCAACGGTCTCCCACGAACTGCGTACCCCCCTCACCGCCATCAAGGGCTTCATCGCTACGCTGCTAATGGACTCCGACGACGCCTTCCCACCAGAAGAGCGACGCGAGTTCTACTCCATCATCGACCAAGAGACCGACCGCTTGACACGGCTCATCAACGACCTGTTGAACATCGCCCGAATTGAAGCCGGCGAATCGCTCAAGCCTGTCTATAAAGAGGTGGACTTCTACAAGCTCTCGCAAAAGGTGGTGATGATCCAACGCCAAGCCACCAACAAGCACGCCATCGTCCACGATGTGCCCTCCGACCTACCCAAAATTATCGCCGATGAGGACAAGGTAGACCAGATCCTCACGAACCTTCTCAGCAACGCGATCAAATACTCGCCGAACGGCGGAGAAATTCGCGTCAAAGCGTGGGAAGAAGACGCCGACCATATTATCTTCTATGTGTCGGACCAAGGCATGGGCATCCCCAAACAGCACCTGACTAAAATCTTCGAGAAGTTCCACCGTGTCGACAACACCGACACCCGCAAGCAGTACGGCACCGGGCTGGGACTGTACCTCGTAAAGCACTTGGTAGAGGTGATTCACGGCGGTCAGATCTGGGTCGAGAGCGAAGTGGGTGTCGGTTCTACTTTCTATGTGCGCCTACCGAAGGTGCCACCTGCGGTCAAGGAAGGCAAAGAGACCGTCGAGAAATGAGCGCAGTGCGTGTAGCCCTATGGCATGACCCGTCGGCGCACGATCTCCCCCTGCCGACTTACCAGACGGAAGGCTCGGCAGGGGTCGACCTTTACGCAAACCTCCCTGAGCCGATCACGCTCCAACCTGGTGAACGGGCGCGTATCCCCACAGGGATTCGGATCGCTCTGCCCCCAGGCTATGAGGCGCAAATCCGTCCCAGAAGCGGGTTAGCTCTTCAGCACGGCATCGGCATGGTCAACAGTCCCGGCACCATCGACAGCGACTATCGGGGCGAGATTGCGGTCATTCTGATTAACTGGGGGCAGGAACCGTTCACCATACGGCGTGGCGACCGCATTGCGCAGATGGTGATTGCGCCTGTGGCTCGAGTGGATTGGGAAGTTGTAGAAAGCTTGCCTCCCAGCGAGCGCGGTGAGGGCGGTTTCGGACACACAGGGCGTTAGGCTGTTGCTCTTGCCCCTCTTGCGAAGGGGGAGCAAGCCAAAGGCAGGATTCGCCTACTCTACGGTCAGGTTTTGAATGTAGTGGGTCAGTGCCTGCTGGGCATCGCTGACCTGCTTCTGGAGACGGGCAATCCGGGCACGCAACTGCTCTATCTCGCTTTCCTGCTGAGCGAGCTTCTGCACATACTGCTTATAAAGCTCCGAGGCGCGGTCTAACTGCGCCATGTTCTGACGGATTCGCGCTTGGTCTCCCGCGATCTCTTTGAGACGCCCCTGCTCGCGTTGGGTCTCCGCTTGCAGGCTCGCAATCTGTTGACGGCGTTCGATAATCTCTTGGAGCGCTTTTCTCATGGCTTCTGAGAGGCGCGCGTTGCTCAGGAACAGCTGGAGCGATTCGCTATCGCGCTCCAACAGCGCATAGGTCTCAGAGATAATGCGCTCCTCGCGCACTTCGAAGGTGTCGGTCTTTTTCGGCTCCAGGACACGCTTGAATCGGTAGAACTCGCGGGTTCGCTCCTCCGCACTCGGCTGGAGGAGAGTCCACTCCCCTTCATAGGGTTGTTCCACCAGCACAAGGCGCGGGGTGACTCCCCGATGGCGGAGGGTGTAGCGCGTGAGGCGTTGAAGCTTGGTGCGCTGCTCCAGTACGCCCCGTACCACTTTGGCGCTTACAATCTCCGCAATCTGCCCACCGACCTCGATCGCGACCTCGACATCTGTATCCAAGGCATAGGTGACCACGCGAACCCCTTGTGGCTCGACGGTATCCAGCAAGGCATCGCCCCCGTAAGAATCGCTAGTGTAGACCGTGACGGGCCCCTCCATGAGGGTCAGAGCGGTGGTGTTGGTCAATCGAATACCAAAGAGGGGATGCTGCGCATGTCGGCTAGGGTTGTAAAGCGAGATTGGCACCGCCTCGATGGTCTGATTGATGACAGGAAGCATCGCCGACTGCTGGCGTCGGATGGAGACAGGTGTCTGCACACGGTACTCGAACAGCACGCCTATGCTCTGCCCCACCGCCATTTGGGGGACGCTCTCTTGGAGCGCCTCGCCGAACGCGCGACCTGGTAAACCGCTCTCTGTCTTGCGTAGCCGATCCCCCTCCGCAAGCGTAGGCATTGAGGGCTCTGGAACCAGCATTGCATCTAAACGCGGGCGATACTCCGGACGCTTGAGATAGATCGGCTCATACAGGTTCTGCACGAAGCTCATCGGCCTGCCCGAAACCAGAGTGACCTGCACATTTTGCCAATCTTCGTCGGTAGTGTTCTCAACAATCGCCCAGCCTTGCAGAAGCGGTTTGCCCTGCTGGGGAATAACGAGGCGATAGGTCATCTTCCAGAGGGGCATCTCGGTGATGTAGCCGACCATCACACGCCGCTGGCCACGCCCCACAAACGCCAACACCAATGTCTTCCGATCGGTATCCAATCCACTACCAAGCGTGAGCAAGGCATTCTCCAGCTCCTTTTGAATCCGCTCATCCAGCACCCGAAACCGCACCACCGTCTGAAGTGGGATGGAGACAACTCCTTCTGCGGTCATCAGGTTCAGCCAATGCTCCGTGCGGGTCTGCCCGCTTTTCTCGTCGCGCACAGGACGCTCTTCAACGCTGAGCACCGTTCCTCGAAGAGTGTCCTGTGCAACCACCTCTATCGGCACGCCTCGCAAGCGTTTGAGTAGTTCCGCTTGCGAAGGGTTATCCGCCAGATTGACTGCATATGAGCCCAGCACGCGACTCAGCGGGTCGCGCGCCGTGTATTGAATCGGCTCGATGCGTCCGCCGTCCAAATCGATTAGCACGAGCGACTTGAGGGCATCGTTCATCTGGGGTTCACGCAAACTCAGGAGCATTCGGGCGTTGCCGTTTACCGTGCCCGATCGCTCGATGTAGCCCACGCCGCTCCGATAGAGAACGACTCGCGAGATAGGCAACTCTGCTTGCGCCAGCGCGCTGTAAACGCAGAGCCAGAGCCAGAACACCCCGTAGGTTCGCATCAGTATGGTTAGACGCAAGGAGTGGATGAAGCGTTTCATGGGGTGCTCTCGGTCTGCGCAGAGACTTCCTGTAAGCGCTTGCCCAGCACGATGCGGGTCACCGCAGCGACGGTATCGTCTTCAGCAAGGTCGATCAGCTTAACCCCTTGAGCGATGCGTCCTGTGACTCGTAAATCGCTAACCCGTAGGCGGATGCCTTTGGCATTTGCCGTGACGAGGATGAGCTTATCGTCGCGTTCGACCACCTCGGCAGCGACCACCTTGCCCGTTTTGCGCGTGATATTCATCGTCAGGATGCCCTTCCCGCCGCGCGACTGCACGCGATACTCCTTGATCGCAGTGCATTTGCCGAAGCCGTTTTCGGAGACCACCAAGAGGTAAGCATCGGGCACAACTCGGCAGGCGGAGACCAGTGCGTCGCCTTTGCCCAAGCGGATGGCGATGACGCCTCCTGCTGTGCGCGAGCGCACCGGCACATCGGTCTCGGGGAAGCGGATGGCGAAGCCGTCGCGCGTCACCAGCAAGATATCGTCGCTCCCTGTGGTGTGCACAACCCAGCCCAGCGAATCGCCCGTATCGAGGTCGAACGCGTTGAGCCCATTACTCCGCAGGTTGGCGAATTCGCTGAGTGGGGTGCGCTTAATCTCTCCGCCCCGCGAAATCATTGTCAAGTAGCCCGGCGCCTCAAAGTTGCGGACCGAGACGGTTGCGGTGACCTTCTCGTCGGGCTGGATGTTGATGTAGTTGATGATCGCTGTTCCCCGCGCTTGGCGCCCCGTTTCTGGGATTTCATAGGCTTTGAGACGATAGACACGCCCCCTATCGGTAAAGAACAGAATGTAGTGGTGCGTGCTGACTTGGAACAGGTGTTCCACCTCGTCTTCTTCGCGTGCGGTAGTGGCGATGACTCCCTTCCCGCCTCGTTTTTGGGAGCGGTAGGCGTCTAACGAGACCCGCTTGATGTAGCCGTCGCGCGTGATCAGCACCAGCGTCTCCTCTTCGGGGATCAGATCCTCTTCGGAGATCTCTTCGGCTTCGCGCGCGACGATTCGGGTGCGTCTGGTGTCGCCATGCTTTTCCTTGAGGGCACGCAGTTCGTCTTTTACGATGCCTTCTATCATGCGCGGGTCGGAGAGAATATGTTCCAGTCGCGTGATTTCGCGAAGTAGCCCACGATACTCTTCTGCCACCTTTTCCTGCTCCAGTCGGGCGAGCTGGCGCAGTTGCATCGCCAAGATGGCGTCTGCCTGCAGGGCAGTCAGGGCAAATCGGCGGATCATCTCGCGGCGCGCCCCCTCAGCGGTCTCCGAGTTACGGATCAAGCGAATAATCTCATCCAGAAAGTTGAGTGCGATCTGCAGACCTTCCAGAATATGCGCGCGCGACTTGGCGCGATAGAGTTCGTAGCGGGTGCGCCGTTCAATCACGGTACGCCGATGCTGGAGATAGTGATCCATCATATCCAGCAGGCTCATGACGCGCGGCACATTATCCACCAGCGCCAACAGGATTGCCCCGAAGGTGGTGCGCATCGCCGTATGCTTCAGCAATGTGTTGAGCATACGGTTGGGGTTCACATCGCGTCGGAGTTCGATGACCACGCGCATGCCCGTGCGGTCGGAGTAGTCCGCAATATCGGTGATGCCCTCCACTTTGCCCGATTTGACCAGTTGAGCAATCTGCTCGATCAGGCGTGCCTTGCTGACCTGATAAGGAACTTCGGTGATAACGATTGCGCTTTTGCCCCCGTCCAGCGGTTCGATCTGGGTCTTGGCTTGCACCACGATACTGCCGCGTCCTGTTTCGTATGCCTGTCGGATTCCGCGTGTGCCCAGAATCAGCCCGCCCGTGGGGAAGTCGGGACCAGGGAGCCATTTCATGATGGCGTCCAGCGTGCAGTTAGGGTGCTCCAGCCGATAGATGAGGGCATCCACCACTTCACTGAGATTATGCGGGGGGATATTGGTTGCCATGCCCACTGCGATTCCGCTCCCACCGTTGCAGATCAGGTTCGGGAATCGAGCAGGCAGAACGGTCGGCTCATCGGTGCTTTGCAAATAGTTGGGCATCCAGTCGACGGTCTCCTTTTCGATATCGGCGAGCATCTCCATCGCAATCGGCGTGAGGCGCACCTCCGTGTAGCGCATCGCTGCGGGCGGATCGCCATCGATACTGCCAAAGTTGCCTTGACCATCGACCAGAGGGTAGCGCATGTTGAAGTCTTGCGCCATGCGCACCAGCGTGGGGTAGACCACTTCCTGTCCGTGAGGATGGTAGTTGGCGGTGGTCTCGCCGCACACTTTAGCGGATTTCGTGGGGGCGGATTCGGGGGTCAACCCCAGTTCACGCATCACATAGAGGATGCGTCGCTGAACGGGTTTGAGGCCATCGCGTACATCGGGCAGGGCGCGTGCGATAATCACGCTCATCGCATAGTCGAGGTAGGAGCGCTTCATCTCCTCCTCGACAGGAATCTGGCGCACCTCGCGTCCTATCGGCGTACTCATCACAATCAATTGTACCCGATAGACTACGAATACACAGATGTAGGGGATGCCTCTAAAACCCGTACTGGGCGGGATCGACGGGGTCGCCGTTGAGGCGCACCTCGAAGTGGAGGTGCGGTCTAGTGGCATAGCCCGTGCTACCGACGTGTGCGATGGTCTGCCCCTGCTGAACCACTTGTCCTGAGCTGACCAGCAGGGCGGAGCAGTGTGCATAGAGGGTCGCAACGCCACCGCCGTGGTCGATAATCACTGTGTAGCCATAGCCCCGAATGTAGCCTGCCTCGACCACCATACCCGAGTCGGCGGCGACGATGGGGGCGCCGTGTGGGGCGGTTATATCGATGCCGTTATGCATCTTACGCACCTTGAAGATAGGATGGAGTCGCATGCCGTAGCGCGAGGTAATTGCGCCGTTGGCAGGACGGATGAAGCGTCCTGACCAGCGTTTGTCGGCGCGGGCGCGCCCAGCGCCAGTCTCCATCAGGGCGCGCAGGCGTCGGGCAATCGCTTGGGACTCCGCCTCCAAAATGGCGAGCTGACTCTCATAGAGGGCCCGCTCGCGTGCAATATCGGCAAGAGTCTCCTTCTTCTCTTGTTGGGTCTCGGTCAACGCTTGTTGTTGGCTCTGCAGGTTAGCTTCCAGTCGGCTGATTCGGCGCACCAGCGCATCCATCTGAGCTTTTGCCTGGGCGACCTCCTGCTGGGCGGCACGCACTTGGTCTAACAGCGCCCGATCGGTCTTGACAATCTGGCGCATCGCATGGCTGCGACTGCTGAGCTCTTGCATATCGCGTGCCCCTGAGAAGAGAGCCAACAACGAGATACTGCGGTGCTTATAGGCGGCACGCAGGCGTTGTGCCAGCAGGTTGGCACGCTGCTGGAGGCGAGCGGTGAGGACCTTCAGTCGCTTGGCCAGTTCTGCCTGTTCTTTGCTGGCATTTGCCAATTCAGCGCGCGTGTGGCGCAGGCGTGTAGAGACCGAGTCGATTTGGGCATCCAGCTCGGCGATATCGCGTCGGACCTTACGCTCTTGGCGTCGCTTTTCAGCGATTGTGGCGCGCAAAGCGCCCATCTGCCCTTGAATGCTTTGCAGTTCCTTCTGCAGTTGCTGTCGCTGCTGATGCTTATCCGTTTGGGAGAGCCCCAACACAAGCAGGGTCAGCAGGCACAGCCAGGCAATCGTTCCGCGCCATACTCCCATCGGGGAGAGTATACCCGATGACCCTGCGTTGTGCTGTCCCCTCGCAGATTACTTGAGGTTCATGAGGCTCTGTGCCGCGCGCAGAACCTCCTCTGCACGCTTGAGAAGCTGGTCCGACTCTTCAAGAGTGATCCCCAACACATTCAGCACGCGCGTATCGAAGGGTTCTGGGGGGGCATCAGGGTTCATCGCATAGCCCAGATGGTTGGCACAGTAATCAGCATACTCAATCAGTGCGCAGGCACGGTCGCCCGTTTCAAGTGACTGGTGATGCGCGCGAATGAGGGCTGCGATACGCGAAGGGAGTTTCCAGCGTTCCACCAACAAGGCGCCCACCTCTTCGTGTGTGAAGCCAAACAACTCTTTCTCAGCCGCATGCACGGGCATGCGCCGATGCACTACCATATCGTACAGGTCGCCCATCCAATCGGGGAGCGCCGAACTCACGACCAGCTTGCCAACATCATGGAGCAAGCCTGCGGTGAACGCTTCACTCCGAACAGGCGTATCGAGAATGCGAGTGCCCGTCTGCGCGATTAGTCCCACCGCCATCGAGTGCGTCCAGAGCCCGCTCACGTGGGGGGTATATCCCATCAAAGCACGCTGAAACAGAGGATAGGTCGCAGCGATGAGCGCTAAGTTTTTGACTGTGTTCATTCCCAGCACGACCACTGCCTCTTCGATTGTGCCTACCTGTCGGCTCATGCCGTAGTAAGCCGAGTTCGCCACACGCAGAAGGCGGGCAGTAAAACCCTGATCCTTGCTAATCTCCATCGCCAACTGTTGGGCACGCCCATGAGGGTCGTCCGCCATCTGATAGACCTGCATCACCACCGCAGGGAGGCTTGGCAAGTCTTGCAGCTTGCTGATTAACTCCTCTGCCGACGGGATCGTCTTGAGTGTGTTTGCCATCGTCATTCCTCCTGAGTAGACTGCAAGGGAGTTTTTCCATAGGAGGGACGTATTTTTGAGATCTCTGCTCCCACCTCGATAGACACACAGGGCGCTCTCTCTACGGGTTCAATACGCCCCCCGGCGCAGGGCATCGCCTTCCAACTTGTAGGCAATCCAATCGGTCTCTTTGGGGGTTGCCTCCAACCGACGGTAAAACTCGATGGCATGGGTGTTCCAATCCAGCACTTGCCACTCGATACGGTTCCATCCACGCTGACATGCAGTTTTGGCGAGATACCGCATCAGCGCCAGCCCCACGCCCTGCCCGCGCGCCTCAGGAACCACCTCCTGGACACGCCGCCGGGAGCCCCGGGCTTGAGCCCTGGGGAGGAGGCGGCGCTTGCCCACTTCCATCATCATGTTGGTATAATGCGAGCGTGATGGAAATTCAGCGAACGGTCACGATCCTCATAGAACCCGACGCTGACTTGCTGGCGACGCTCGATGCCGCGCAGCGAGTGAAGCAAGCGCTCTCTCCCATCGCTTTCAATTGTGGGAAGCCTCTTGGCGCTATCGCGCTGCAGCGAAAAGCCTA
>PSLB01000034.1:0-15602 GCA_040289385.1 Armatimonadota bacterium | reverse complement strand
TGCAATGCCCACGCGCTATCCTTGCCGGTTGACCACGAGAGCAAGAGTTTGGGTTTCATGAGTCACAGCCTCCGCCTTGTTTCAGCCAGTGGCGCAGTGCCTCCCCGAAGGTGCCAGCCATCACCAGCACGGTCCCTCCAGGTACCCCCAAATGCGTCGCTTTTAGCGTGCTGTCCGTACTCGGATTTCGTAGACGCGCTGTTTCCCGCTGTACCCGCCAATGAAGGCGAGCGTGCCGATGCGCGCCTGCGGGTTGGGATCGCGTGCCCATAGAATCGGCTTCCCGTCGAAAAGTGCCCAGACCCAGCCGTTGCGCCGAGAGAGCTGGAGTGTGTGCGTTCCTGGGGTCATCCGCACATCGCTGTCGCCGATTTCATTCCCGAACAGGCGTAGGCGCGTGCGTGTGTTTAGATAGCCGCCCACAAACACTACATAGTCACGTCCTGCATTCATCTCATTTGTGGTGGGCAAGAAGGCTCCCAGAACCCCATCCTGTTGGGCTTCAAAGCGCACCCAGAGATCGAACTCGGTCGCATCGAGGTTGTGAAAACGCAGGTGCGATTCTTCATGCCCCTCGTAGACCCAGGCATCCTGCTCAGTACGCCAGCCCGCCCCCACAATCAGCCCTCCAGGTCGGGTAGGAGTGAGTTGCACCTCCGCTTGTTCAGGGGTCAGCTCTTTTGAGGTGTCCGCTGGTGGGGGAAGGAGCCCCACAGGCTCCATCATGCGCGCGTAGAAGAGGGCGTAGGGCTCGTATACCGAGTAGCCTGTGCCGCCAGCGGTGTAGAGGTCGATGGTGTAGAGGTCGATAGAGACGCCGACTTCGCGTCCTCCCCCTGCCCAAAACCACGGGCTTGTGCCTCCGTTAGGAATGGCAATCTCGATGTGCGCGCTTCCGTCGGGCAGGCGTGTGGCTTTCGACAGGAGTCCGTCTGCTTTGCCCCTGCTTACCAGAACCGTAGGGGGGTGCCGTTGCGGATGTCTAACCAAAAGGTGCCCTCTCCTGAGAAGATGCCTTTGCCCTCGCCGTCATAGCCGACATGTAGGCGTGCCCACTCGCCTTGTACCGAGAAGAGGGCATAATAGCTATCGCCGTCGTGTGCCTGCTTGAAGACCAGTTTGCGTCCATCCTGTTCCAGCACGCCTGCCGGTGGGATATCTTCCCATTCGTGAGGGTTTCCATCGAGCTGGATGCGCTGGTATGGAATAAGCGGTATCCATGGATAAAGGGGGTAAGGGTCTACGCCGTCGGGGATTCCATCGCCGTCGCTGTCTGGGGCTTTGGGGTTCGGGAGGCGCGACTGGAAAGCGGGCTTGACGAAGGTGTTTTGTAAGGGCGCAGGTGCCCAAGTGCTCAGCATCACCTTGTGGAGGTCGTTGAGGTGCCCGTCGGTTCGCGGCCTGCGTGGGTCGGAGCCGAACCGTTTCTCATCTAAGGGGAGGCGCGGGTCATCGTCGGGTACACCGTCTTGGTCGGCATCGCGCACGATAATGGGTTCGCCGAAGTAGAACCGTAGCCACTGGAGGTCGCTAAGCGTGCGAAGCCAGTATGCCATTACATTCCAGTGTTCACCGTGGCGCCCAGCGGTGCTCCAAGCGTTCTGCTGGGTGGTGCCATCGGGAGTAAGCCGACGGTAGCGCGGTTCGGGATGATTGAATACGATCCGTTCGTCCTCGCGATTTGCGAGCGAGAAAGCCCCAAACGACTCCAGCTGGTGGTGGAACTCGTGCGCCACGAGCCAGGCGGTATCACCTCCACCAAGGAACTGACTGCGTGCGGGGACGCCTTCGGGGAAGTTATCGACACCGAGTGTGCCACCCCCACTATTGTAGAATTCCCAGCGTTTGGCTTGGGGGTTCCAGCGTCGTGGAAAGGCTTGCTCGATCTGACCGGCGTAGGGCTTCTCTTCGTAGACGGGTTGTAGATTGGGGCGCATCGGGTCTTGGGTATCCAAAATCGTGAAGGTGCCTCCGCCTGGCGGGGCGAAGTCTACCCCTGCATAGGCACGGTTCAGCGGCAACCCTTTGTAGAAACCTTCTGCGTTGGGCGGTTCTGGACCCCAGCGTTGCCATCGCTCATCGATAAAGAGATGGAAATCCACCCACAGGCGCATGCCCGAGTTAACCCAGAAGAAGCGTGCGGCGACGGCATACTCCTCATGGATTCGGGCAATTTCTTGGGGGGTAAGGGGCGATGGAGGTGGGGCGGGCTGGTTGGGGTCAGCATAGGCAGACTGCACATTCACCACATTCGGCATAATCAATACCTTGACAGGCAGGTGGATGATTGTTTTATAGCCTTGAGGGGCGAGCGTGGTAAAGGCATATTCGCGTCGCCAAGGGGGTTCCGCACCCCAACGCCGTTCCTCAGAAGTCGGGCAATACGCCGGATCGTAGACTCGGTAGTAGTAGCGTGTGCCCGGCTTGAGCCCGCTCAGGCGCACACGGTGGTAAAGGCGTGCGCCAGGTTCTCCTCGAACTTCGCGCGCGGTGGGCTCGCTCCATAGGTCTTTTTTAAGATGGGGCGGGCGCCAAGCAGTAGCGGGTGTGGCGCCTGCGCGCAGCTGTATCCGCGTTTCACATGGGGCTGTGGTGTAGTATTGGAGTATGGCGTAATCGCGACCCAGCTCCATGAGGGGACGCATGGGGTCTAAAAGGGGGGTCCCATCGCCTTGGGGCATCGCCCAGCTCCACGCGAGAGACAGCAACACAATGGCTATCGGTAGTCGCGCACAGGCTTTCCTCACATACACCAGCCAGACAGAGGGGTGATTTTGCATGCACCCACCTTTCTACAGAAGATAGGGAGTTCCTGCAAGGCGAAGACTCGCAAATCTGGTATTTTTACCAGTCCTTTTCCGAATAGAATCGAGGTATACTGCAGGCATAGGTTTGGGAGAGGAGAAATTTGCCTTTTCCCATCCTCGAAACTGTCCGCTTTTGGACAGTTGCAGAGTCATCATTAAGAACGGAGGAGGTATACAATGAAACGGTTATTTGCGTTTTCGGCTGTCGTAGCTGTGTTGGTGATAAGTGCCAGTGCTCAACAAGTGCGAATCTACGATACTGTCTGGAGCGCTGATGGTCCACCTACAGCCAATCTTCCAGGGCTCACCTTTACCGGAGGCTTACCTCGATACACCATGGGCGACGGGATAGGGGTAAGCCTGAGTACCCCTACGCAGCTCACTCGATTCGACTTTGTTTTGGTCGTAGCAACTGCTGTGACCAATGCCTCGGTTCAATTTACAATCGACTTCTACAATAAGTGGGTTGGTGCTGATGTCACCAGTTCTGCACCAGCATTTGCTGACCCAGCAGGTTCAGTATCTGGCGTGGTGTCTGGCATTACGACAACAGGAGCAACGGCTTTCATTGTTACCATTACGCCAAACTCGCCGATTATCCTAGATACCTACCCCAACAAGGGTGTGGTGATCAAGCTCCAGCTGAATAATACCGCTTCAAATGATGTAACAGTAGGGATAACCGATCGCCTACCAAGTCCGGGAACTGAAGGGTTACTACCGGATGCCTTCTACAGAGATGTGAATGGGGATGGTATCATCCAGCAAAATGAGGCTCGTACCTTTAGCGGGCGACCTAACGACAACCTTGCGATGGCTCTGTGGGTACCCGAGCCTGCTTCGATGATTGCCTTGGGCACTGGCTTGGCTGGGCTGTTGGCGATGCGCCGACGCAAGTGGTAAGCCGCATCTTCGTAGAAGCGCAGACAGCCTCGCTTGGGGGGATGCCTCAGCGAGGCTGTCGGTGTTGGTGGGGTACAATACCCTTTCAGCGTGAAGGCATCACCCGCGTTCTGGGCTTTAGTGGTGATGGCGGGCTTTATAGAGCTGGGCTATGTAACGCTCAATATCTCGGCGATACCCGTCTATTTGCGTACGGTGGCGGGCTTTGGCGAGTCGACCATAACGGCGGTCGGCTCGGTATTCTTGTTGACAGAAGCGATTTTTCGGGCGCCGATGGGCATGCTGAGCGATCGGTTCGGGCGCCAGCGACTGATGATGTTCGGACCGCTGATGACAGTGGGCACCTCGCTGTTGACCCTGTTTGCGACTCATCCCTTGCATTTTTTTGTGCTGCGTGCGCTGGATGGTCTCGGTGCGGCAATGCTTTGGCCAGCTGCCTATGCGGCGATTGGTGACACCGTGCCTGCCGAACGACGCTCTTGGGCGATGAGCTTTCTCAATATGACCTACATGTCGGGTGTTGCGCTGGGACCGCTCGCGGGCGGACTGGCGAACGATCTGACAGGTACGAAGCGTGCCTCGTTCTATCTGGTAGCTTGCCTGTTTGCACTCGCGGCCTTCATCGTGTGGCGATTTTACCCGTGTGATGGCAAACCGAACACGAATCTGGCTCATGGGACCCCTTCCACCGAAACACTTCCTTCCCCGAAAGCCTTCTGGGAGGCGATTTGTCGGGCGCCGGGGCACATGGGGCTGGCGTTTGTGGTCTTTTTCGGGATCGGGTTGATCATGCTTTTGGTGAAGCTCTATGCGATGGACGAGTTCCAGATTAGCGAGACTGCGTTTGGGCTGGGGCTGGTAGTGCCTGCGCTTCTGATAGCAGGCTTAAGTGTGCCGTTGGGCAGATTGAGCGATCGGATTGGACATATCACCAGTGTTCGGGTGGGGCTGGCGAGTTCGGCGTTGGTGCTGTGGAGCGTTGTATTGCCCAGTAAGCCCCCCCTTCTGTTGGTGTTGTTGGCGGCAGGCGTGGGCGCCATGTGCTTTGTGCTAACCTTTGCGGCGTGGATGGCAGAGCTGAGCGAGATCGACCCGGAGCGGCGAGGGGTCATTTTGGGGGCTGCAGGTACGGCTCAGGGGCTGGGCAGTATTCTCGGCGCTCTGCTGGGAGGGGTGCTATACGAACATGCGCAACTCACGCTTGGCGGGTGGGCCATCCCCTCTCACCGCGTGCCGTTTCTGGGCTGTGCGCTGATGTTGACCCTCGGTAGCCTCCTGAGCTGGTGGGTACTCCATCCCCGCCAAAGCGCAAAGTTATAAACTCTCGTGCTTCGCCCTCTCCAAAACCTCGAACTTCTACCGATAATCGAGCAAGAGGTCTGCAAGCGTCTATGCAAGAACCGAACCACCCACTCGGAGGGCGAAAAGCGATATGTACGAAGCATATTGGGGCTTGAACGAGCCACCTTTCACCCTGACTCCGGATCCGCGCTTCCTCTATCTAGGCAAAGAGCATGAGGATGCGCTGGTGATGCTCCACTACGCCATCACGCGTCATCGCGGGGCAGGGATGTTGGTCGGCGATATCGGATTGGGCAAAACAACCCTAAGCCGAAAACTGCTGGAACTCTTAGACCCCGTGGAATACAAAGTGGTGCTCATCGTGAACCCCATTCTCACCCCCATCCAGCTCCTCCAGGAGGTTTTGCACCAGCTGGGCGTCGGAACCAGCGTGCGCAATCGTCAGCAGTTAGTGCAGATGCTCTTTGAGTACCTGATCCACCTTTATGAGCATGGGCAACGCGCGGTGCTGATGGTGGACGAGGCGCACCTCATACGCAGCAGTAGCACCTTTGAGGAGATGCGCCTTTTGTTGAACTGTCAGATGAACGACCAGTTTCTCCTTAGTCTCATCTTGCTGGGGCAACTCGAGCTGCGTAAAAAGATTGAGCGTGTGCCTGCCCTCAAGCAGCGGCTTGCTGTCCGCCATCAGCTCAAGCCTTTGGACCAAGAAGAGGTCGCACGCTTGATAGAGTTTCGGATGCGCACCGCAGGCTATGCTGGAGAACGGATCCCGTTCACTCCCGATGCGCTGTACGAGCTGCACCAGTATACGGGGGGGTACCCGCGACTGGTCTGTCAGGTTGCGGATAACGCCCTGCTGGTCGGGATGGCGCAGGGCGTACGCCAAATCGACGGCTTCCTGATGTATAAGGTCATTATGGAAGCAGAAGACAAGGAGTGGTGAGCATGAATCTGGCAGATGCAATCCGCATGGCGACTCGGCGAGAGGCAGTGTTGGAGCCCTCTCCACACCCAACGCCGAACCCGCAGAGCGTATCCGCTCACGAACACGAGCAAGAACGCGAAGAGGTGCAAATGGTGCGTTTCGAGGTGCGCTTGACCAACCAACAACTCTACGATCTCCTGAACTGGATGGCACGCGCCCTCCACCCTGTGATGACCCTGCGAGAGGCTGCCCACTACCTGCGCTTGCGTCCAACCGAACTCCATCAGATGGCGGAACATGGAATTATTCCTGCTTTCAGGGTGGACGGCAGATGGCGATTTCTCAAAGCGGCGCTCGACGAGTGGATACTGCTCCAGCGAGCAACCGATGCCACTCCAACAAAGAGTGAGGGGAACCCCAATGAGAAAGAAGAAGGTAATGAGTCTGCAGCCTAAGCGACAGGCACTGATGGCCATCGATATTGGGAGTACGAGCTTCAAGCTCTGTATCGCCCGGCCTCAAGACTCCTCGCTTGCGGTCGACCGCCTTGTGGAGACCCTACTGCCACTTAACACAGTGCGCGAGGGCGTGATCGTAGATGCCGAGGCGGTCGCCAAAGCCATGCGCGAGACGCTCGATCGGGCCGGGAAGCATCCCAAGAGTGCAATGCTCACCGTGGCAGGTCCCCAAACCCTCGCCCGCCCTGTGCGACTCCCTGCAATGCCGTTGGAGGTGCTTCAAAAATCGATCCAATTTGAGGCGGGGCGCTATCTTCCTTCTGCCACAGAAGAGCATTACATCGGCTACGAGGTCATAAAACAAGACGAGGAGCATCTGGAAATCCTATTGGTCGCCGCCCCGCGCGCCACTATCGAACCGCTCGTCGAGATTGTGGAGCGCCTGGGCATCGAGGTCGAGCTGGTCGAGCTCCAGCCGTTTGCATTTTGGCGCACTATTCAGGTCACCCATGCTGGCAACACTCCACCTGCCTATGCATTTGTGGATATAGGCGGAGGGCATACGCAAGTGAGTGTTGTATGTGGTCCGCTATTGGCTCTGACACGACATATCCCTATTGCGGGCGAGACGCTCACTGCAGCGCTCAAAGGCTACTTCCACTATTGTGACGACGAAGCCTTCGAAGTCAAGCGCAACCTTAACTTAGCCGAACTTATCGACCACACACCGCAAGAGAACCCGCCTTTGCGACTGGTTCAGCCCATTCTGGACGAGCTGATTCGCGAGATTCGACGCTCCCTCAACTACTATCAGTCGCAGTTCCAATCGCATAAAGGGCGTGAAGCACGCATCGAACGGCTCTATCTGGCAGGGGGCACGGCACGCATGCAGGGGATCGCCCCCTATTTCGAACATAAGATGGGCATCAAGACGGAGATCTTCGACCCCTTCACCGCAGAGACGGTGCGGTTCGACGGCTTCGTTCCTGATACGGAGAGTGCGGGAACCCAGTGGGTCAACGCGCTCGGCACGGCGATGGTTCCGATTGAGCAGGTCGAGCATGATCGCTGGTACTCTACTGATACCGTTGACGAAGAGGTCGCTGCCTAAGGAGGTATTCATGTCGGTTGTCAATCTGATAGCTCAGGATCGTCTCAGACGCCAGAAGTTAGCGCGCAGGGTGCGTCTTGTGGGGCTGGCGTGGGTCGCTGTTGTGGGGTTTGTGGCGATGGGATGGGGCGGTGCCATCCTATATGTCGGTGCGTTGAATTATCGATCGGCACGTATCGATGAGGAGATGGTTCGGCTTAATCCTGCGGTGCGAGCGCTCAAGCAGACGCAGGCACAGCTCCAGTCGCTCCAGCCCACTGTGGCTACCCTTCAAAACGCTCGTACTGAGACAGGGCGCGCCCGCAAACTGCTTCAGCATCTGAGCCAGCACACCCCTGCGGGATGCTACCTTACCGCCATCGAGTTCGGCAAGCGGAGCGATCCCAAAAAGCCGATGGAGGTCGTCTTCCGAGGTACCGCCGAGAAGCAGGAGACTGTCGGGGAGCTGATGCTCAGACTCAATCAGCACCCCGATCTCGAGAAGATACGGCTCGACTTCTCGCAAGAGCGAACCTTGAGCGAGACTCAGTCGGCGTTCGACTTCCAGATCACTGCTGAAGTTAGAGGGACATCCGTCCAGACGAAGGAGGCGAGCCAAAATGGCGGGCAAAAATAGGCTTGAGCGACTCGAAAGCGTCGCCCGTGTAATGGGATGGGGCATTCTGCTCACGCTCCTGCTGGGCATCGGCAGTGCCTATTTCCCCTTCAGCATGATCAACGAAGCGCAGGCACGGCTGGAAGAGAAACAGAAGGCGTTAGAGAATGCACGCCAAGCTCCTGCACAACTGCGTCAGCTTCAGGAACAGCTAACCCAGACACAGCGCAACCTTGCTTTTTTAGAGCATGGTGTCTCTGAGGCGGCGTACATTCCGACGATGCTCAAGCAGATCGAAGAGACAGCGCGCTCGCTGAACCTGAAAATCGTCGCAATACGCCCTCAACAACCCACCCCAACGAACACTGGCGGAAGCGCACACACCCAAAACCAGAAACCGCAGAGCAAACCCTATGAGGAACAGCTCATCGAAATCAGCTTGCAGGGGCAGTTCTGGAGCTTAATGCGATTCCTCAGGCAGTTAGATGAGTATCCCAAGATTCTAGCAGTTCAGGCGATGAACCTTCAGACAAAATCCATCGCGCAGCAGAGTGCCGAAACCAATCCAGAGCTGGAGGTCAAGCTCACTGTGAAGGCGTTCATTTTCCGCAGTAGCCCTACAAACACCTCTCCAGAAAAAACAAACGGGAGCTGAACTATGGTGAAAAATTCGGGGATGGATGGGAAAAAGCAAGCAAGTCCGAAGCAGCTGGTCGCTGTAGGAGTTTTGCTGCTAATGTTGCTAAGCGTCGGAATTTGGCAGTGGGCGAATCTGTCGGCGTCCGTACCCAAAAATACAATTTATCAAGGAAAACCTCAACAAAGTGTCAGCTCGGCTACGGCATCCAAAACGCCCGCTGCGTCGCCGACAGGGATGGTGCTTCCCGCATTAAGTCCGCGCGATCCGTTCCGATCGACACTGGTTACGAACACTCCCCCCCCTAAAGAGGGGAACAGGGTGGTCGTGCGCTCCCCGTCGGAGCGGAACCCTGCACGCGAAATTAGCGGTGTACCCCCCGTAATGCTGTCGACAGCTGGAGGAACACTAAAGGTCGAGCCAAGCCAACCTGAGCCCGCCGAACCGCCAACCCCGAACTGGGTGGTGGTGGGCGTTGTAGAGGGTCCTCAAACAATAGCCATTCTCAAGGATAGTGAGGGCAACCGCCGTTTCGTGCGACAAGGCGACATCCTTGAAGAGGGTTGGCGTGTGCATCGGATTGAGTGTAGACAAGTCGTTCTTAAGCAGTCAAGAGGACAGATTTCGCTCCGAGTGGGGCAGTCTACTCACGAGCGTGGAGGGAACCAGTGATGAGATACGGTTCGCTATTTTGGGTTGGTTTAGGCATGCTGTTATTGGGTGCCGTGCAAGCGCAGACAGTGCGTCGTGTGGAGACAACTGTTATTGAGGAATGGACGGTGGTCGAGATTACGGGAGAGCGTCTTCCGAAGCCATCGGTCAGCCTTTGGCGCGAGCAGTTTCTTGTGTTAGAGTTCAACGCTCGCTTTGGAGGGCGTGGGGGCAAAATGCGTCTCAGCACCCCTCATGCCATCGAACTGCGCTACGGCTGGTACACCAGCAATCCGCCACGCGTGCGGGTGGTGGTGACACTTCGGGGGAAGCCTCCCTATCAAATAGAGCCGATAGAGACAGGCTACCGCCTGGTGTTAGGGAAACGATCCTCCTCAAGATCTCAGGAGCCCTCATCGCAACCGACCCGCGTAGCTTCTACCGAGCTCTCTGCGCCCCCTGTGAAACAGTTTGAGGTTAAGCCCGTATTGCCAGAAACGGTCGTTCAGGTGCGTGCCACCATCCATCAGGAGATGGAGCAGCGTGTGGTAGCCAGTGCATCGGGAAATTCTCCCAGTCGCCCGCCACTTATCTCTTTGGACTTTGTGGGAGCGGAGATTGGCGATGTGCTGAAGGCCCTGGCAATCCAATCTGGAGCGAACATCATCACTGCGCCCGATGTGCGGGGTACAATCACAATTAGCCTCAATCGCGTCTCGGTAGAGGAGGCGTTGAACCTGATTACGCGCCTGAGCGGGTATCGCTATGAGCGTATCGAGAACACCTATGTCGTCGGCACGCCTGCCTCTATCGAGGCGTTTCGGGGCACGCCTTCACCCGAACCACCCAAGTCGGTGGCGGTCCTCACCTTCAAAGTGGCGCGTGTCAGCGATGTCGCCTTGTATCTGAAGGCGCGCTTTCCCAACCTGACCTTTACGCCCTCCTCCGAGAAGGATCCGATCTGCTTAATTGTGGAGGGTGACCCCACTCTGATTGCGGAGGCACGCGCAGAAGCCGAACGGTTCGAACAGCAGGTCGCTGAGGGCGCGGAGATTGTCACCGAAGTCTATCGGGTCAAATATGCCGATTCGCGCGATTTGGTGCGCATTCTGGCTCAGATGGTGCCGACTGTCTCTGTTGCGCTGGGGCCGGATGCCTTACTCGGTCGGGGCGCAGTGTCGGGAACTGCAGGAGCCACTGCGGCGCCTTCAGGTGGCGACGCGCCCAGCCCGTCTGCCCAGCAGATGGGGGCACCGATGCCCAGCGGGAGTGGAGCCAGCGTCGCAGTTACGCAACCGCCCAACTTGCTTGTGTTGATGGGTCCTGCGCGCGAAGTGTTGCGCGCAATGGAGATTCTGCGCAAGGTCGATATCAAGCAGCCGCAGGTGGTCATTGAGGCGCGGGTGATCGATGTTGCAGAGGGCAGCCTCAAATCGCTGGGGCTATCGTGGAACGCGCTTCAATCGAGCGCTGTAGATACGCTGGATCGCTCAAGCGGACGCCCACCGTACCCCACTGGGAGTGCCACGGTGCCAAACCAGCAGGGAGTGCAGTTCAATAAGGATGGCTCGCTAAGTATCGATTTTAGTATTGTTAAGAAGCCTATCGATTTCAGTGCGACGCTGAATGCGCTGGCGGAGGATCGGCGCAATCGCTTGCTGGCAAGCCCGCGCGTCGCCACCTTGGACGGACGCCCCGCATCTATCTTCATCGGTGACGAGGTGAACTATGTCAAGTTGATTCAACAGACACCGCAGGGCGCAAATGTTCAGACCGACTCGGTACAAGCGGGCATCATCCTGAGTGTGCTCCCGCGTGTGCATGAGGATGGCTCCATCACCTTGCAAGTGAAGCCTGAGGTCAGCGTCATCACCGGCTTCCTCTCGGTGCCTGGCGGCGGTTCACTACCCCAACTGGCACGACGCAACGCAGAGACCACCATCCGCCTCAACAACGGGGAGACGCTCATCATCGGTGGCCTGCTCCGCGAGTCCGATATCAGGACCATTCAGAAGGTGCCCTTGCTGGGCGATCTACCGTTTTTTGGCTACTTCTTCCGCAAGTCGTCCACCACACGCGATCGCTCAGAAGTTGTGATTACCCTCACCGTGCGCCTGATGGATTAGAAAAACGGGGGAGCGTGAGGGGGCAGTAATCCCCCTCTATTCATGGAGGGGATACACGGACCCCCTCGGGGTATCATCATGGGATGAACAGGTATCTCCCGTCAAGTGGATTAGGGGCCGTGTGGCGCGGCCTGTGGTCGTGTCGGATGGCACGGCGTCGCTGAACCAAAGCGCAGGGAGAAAGCCCTGCGTGCATCCGGAATAAGGATGCCCCTCAATTGATGGAGGGGAGGACGTCACATAGGATGCCCGCTACCATAAGGAAGCGGGCGCTCCCCTATCCTCCTATTAGGCAGTGCCAGCAGGTAATCTTCGCAGGTGCCGTTTTGAGTGATGGCATCGTACGAGAAGAGGCTGTAGCCCCGTGCACCAGCCTGCAGAACCGCCTGAATCTTATTGACAGTGCTGATTGGCGGAATCTGCCACGCGCCGATTCCGCCAATAATCGGGCGGTCGCCCACCTGAAAAAGGGCGCTTTGAATCTGTCGCGCGACACGAGCAGTGTCTTTATCATACGCCATCAGCACGAGTGTGTCCAGCCAATCGGCGCGAATCCAATAGAGCCAATCCTGAAGTTTATGGAGATAAGCCATTTGGGGCTCAGGCCAGACCGCTGCAGAAAGAATTAGGTTAGGGTTCGCCCGTCGCGACTGTCTGCTGAACTGGTAGACGAAAGTGTTCACCTGTTCTCGGCGCCAGTCGCTCCACTCTGACGGGAACGCCTCGATCCATGCGAATAGGTTGCGACGGCTGGCGTGGTCTAACGCTTGTTTCTGAGGATCCGACACACGCTCCAGCATTGCTTGGCGAAAGCGTGTGCGACAGCCTACACAGTAGCAGTAGCCTTCGTAGGGGTAGCGCACATAGTCTAAGTGCAGTCCAGCGAGTGTGGGATAGCGTTGTGCCACTTCTGCGAACACCTTTAGCGTGTGCGTCCGCACATTCGGGTTGCTGGGGCAAAGGTAAACCCCTTCCACTTTGCCTGCGGTAGTCATTTGGTAGCGGTTGTGCGGATCGCGCGCGATCCACTGGGGCGCGCGGTTAACCACATGGAGCGGGCTTTTCGGGCGGCGGGGCTGGCTCCAGACATAGAAGACATTGAGCCAAGCGTGGATCATCAGCCCTGTACCCTCGGCGCAGCGCAAAAGATAGGCTAAAGGGTCGAAGTCGGCGGGCTGATTGTTTAGGGCTTCTGCGCGTGGCTCTATCGTGGAGCGATAGTAGGCGTCGCCCCGCCCGCGCACCTGGGCAAACAGGGTGTTGAACTGATACCGACAGGCTAACTCTACAACGCGTTCAATCGAAGCGCGTGAAACCAACGAGGTGCGCACTACCCAGAGGGCGCGCACCGTATCAGGCAATCGCCAACGCGCGGGTGGGGTCATCACGAGTTATTTTCGGCAGATGGACAGAACCTCCTACTGGGTTTCAGCCGATTTGTACCAGACCTCAATGCCCTTGTAGAGTTGCTGGAGGGGCGCAATGCCCTCAGGACCCAACACGCAGAGCGCAGTGGCTAAGCTGTCGGAGAGGATACCCATCGGGGCTTTGACGCTCACTTGCACGAGGTGGCGTAAGCCGAACCCTATGCGTGGGTCTACGATATGCGCGTAGCGCGTACCGTCAATTACCACGAACTGCTCGGTGCTTCCGGAGGTGGAGAGGGCACAGCGCGACAGTTCCAAAGAGACGGGCTGCTCGGCTGTGGTCAGCGCAGGGATCACAATGTGCCATCCTTTCTGTTGCGGCGGAGGCTCAGAAACCGCCAGATCACCGCCCATCTGCACGAGTGCGCTTCGAATGCCGTGCCGACGCAGAACTTTCAGGGCACAATCGCACGCATAGCCTTTGGCGATCCCCCCTAAATCCAAGCGCATCTCCGGGCTAGCGAGCTGAACCGCTCGGCGTGATCGGCTCAAGCGTACTTTCTTCCATCCTGTGCGCAAGCATGCCCTTTGCAGGGCTTCAGGGTCGGGGAGCCGTTGGGTCTCACGCGTCTGGCGCCAGAGAGCGGTCAAGGGCCCGACCGTGATATCAAACGCGCCCTTAGTTTGGCGTGCCAGATTCTGAGCATGCCATAGCACATAAAACAGCTCAGGGCTTACCTTAACCCAGCGTCCCACTGCATTTTGGCACAGACGCATTAACTCGCTATCGGGGCGGTAGTCGCTCATTATTGCTTCCAGCGCGCTGATTCGGTGGTAAGCATGCTGGCAAGCCCGTTGTGCGTGCGTTTCGGAGCGTGCATAAACCACGATCCGTGTCTGTACCCCCATGCGAAGCTGGCTGTATTCGTAGCGTTCCCACATATTGTATAGGTTGTACCCGCTTCGGGTACACTTAGACGGTATGAGCGGTCAGTCGTCGCCCACACGAATTGTAGACCCTGTGCGCCATCAGGAAGAGGTGGAGAACGAAGCCTCCCTGCGCCCGAAACGGCTCGATGAGTTTATTGGGCAACAGCAACTCAAAGAGAACCTGAGCATCTTTATCCAAGCAGCTCGCGCGCGCAGAGAACCGCTCGACCATGTGCTTCTGTTCGGACCACCAGGGCTGGGCAAGACCACCATCGCGACCATTATCGCTAACGAGATGGGAGTACCCATCCACATCACCTCTGGTCCCGCTATCGAGCGTCCTGGCGACCTTGCGGCAATCTTGACGAGCATGGAAGCAGGTCAGGTGCTGTTTATTGACGAGATCCACCGCCTTAGTCGGGCTGTAGAAGAGGTTCTTTATCCAGCAATGGAGGATTTCCAGATCGATATTGTATTGGGGAAGGGGGCAGGAGCGCGTTTGCTTCGGTTGGATTTGCCGTGTTTTACCGTTGTGGGAGCGACCACGCGTGCTGGACTGTTGACCGCGCCTTTGCGCGACCGATTCGGAATCGTCCATTACTTCCAGCTGTATACTCCAGAAGAGTTGGCACAGATTATTCGCCGTTCCGCCCGTATCATGCAGGTGGCGATTGAGGAGCCTGCTGTCCACGAGATAGCCAACCGTTCGCGAGGCACCCCGCGTATTGCGAACCGTTTGCTTCGGCGCGTTCGCGACTTTGCGCAAGTGCTGGGCGAGGGCATCATCACTCTCGAAATCACCCAGGATGCCCTGCTACGGCTCGGTGTCGACCCGCTTGGGCTGGACGAGATGGATCACAAAATCTTGCGCACGCTTGTCGAGAAGTTCGGGGGCGGTCCTGTGGGCTTAGACACGCTTGCCGCCTCTATTCAAGAGGACCCAGGCACCATAGAAGACATGTACGAGCCGTTCCTGATGCAGTTGGGGTTTATTCAGCGAACCCCTCGCGGACGGCTCGCGACTCCCAAAGCCTTTGCCCACCTTGGGGTCGCCTCTGCGTCGAATACCCTTCAGCCGAGATTGGAGATAGAGCCTTAGTCTAGCTGGGTTCTCTGGAACTGACGCTTTCCATCGGGTGAGGTAATCACTTGCTGAATAAACATCTTGAAGTTTTTCTGGACCTGAAGGGTGACATCTACTTGCGAGCCTGCAAACCCCCCCTTCAGAGGGGGTTTATGCTCCAAGATGATCGTATCTTCGGCATCGGTAGGCTTGGGAGGGGTATAAACCCACTGGAGCTGTGTCCCGTCTTTTAGTGTAATCACTTGCACCGCTTGCGATGGTAGGTATTTGGGTACCAGCGCGTTCAGCGTAGGGGGATACTTGCCTATGTCCTTCTGATAACCCTGAATGGCATCGGCGATTTTTTTCATATGAGGCGCCACTTCTTGTTGTAGCACCATGAACGGTTCCATTAAGCCTCCGAATGTTTTACCCACCTGATTGGCTAACAGCCAGATACCAATGATACCGACAATCAGCAAGCCGAGGCAGCCAACGCCACCCAGAACCCAACATGATGTGCGCCCATGTGTTCGTGATTGCGTACTCATCGTTATCCGCTTCAAGGGGGATTATACCCAATTTCATCCGTGTACTGCGGCGCGGAGACCCCGGCCTTTAGGCCTGGGGAGGAGCGCCGCCTTGACTCCTCTCGGGTGGTATCATCTCCTCAGAACCTTGACAAGCAAGAGTTCAGGAGGTTCTGCCAGCGAATCGCCTAGCA
>PSLB01000033.1:15666-15897 GCA_040289385.1 Armatimonadota bacterium | reverse complement strand
CTCCCCAGGCCTAAAGGCCGGGGTCTCCGCGCCTCAGTACACGGATGACCTTTACCGCCGACAAAGGCTCGTGGAGCTTAGACGAGTTGCTCCAAACCGAGAGGGAGCCCCGCTGTGAACTGGAAAACGGGAGACCCCTGCCTATGGCTTCCGTTGCCGAGAACATAGAAATCTGTTCCCGACATCCGCCCAGGCGGGGGCGCCGGTGCGCTTGCGCGCCGCCGGCTTCCC
>PSLB01000033.1:11905-15578 GCA_040289385.1 Armatimonadota bacterium | reverse complement strand
GGCCACGCTAATATATTATACCACAAGCAGCCGCCGTTATCTATAGGACGTCCAGCAGTTGCGAACCCCTACACGACGGCATAACGATGTGGTCGCAGTGCGTTACTACCACCTGCGCCTGTCCCTCAAAGAGAAGCGCGCAGGGATCGTGGCGATGGAGGTAGATGTCGCTCTGCCCAACCAACACGGCTATATCCCCGATATCTCGTTACTCTACGGCGATCAAGCACAACCCCTGCTGACACCTGAGGGCAAAATTCGTGGCGCCCCCTACTTGGTGGTGGAGGTCATCTCCCCCACCACGCGCATGCGCGATACCGTCCACAAACTGCGTGCCTACTACGAAGCTTGGTACTGGCTCATCGATAGCGAGAACCTCACCGCCCAAGAGTAGCAGCATACTCCTGAAGGCTACCTCTTGCGCACCGTCGCCGAAGCCGAAGAGCCGTTTGCGCCTAAAGCCCTGCAGGGGTTCCTTATCGAACTCAGCAAGCTCATCGGCGACGAATAGTCGCCTACTTATGGTGGAAGGGCATCGTCGCGCCTCCGCAATCCTCGCTGAGGTATACTCCTCTCGGAGGGAGATGACTATGGCGAACCTACGCGAGATGTTAGAACAAGGGCTCCTGTTGGGGTTGGGCGCTGTCTCACTCACACGCGAAACTGCCCAAAACCTCGTCGACGAAATGGTCAAAAAAGGGCAAGCCCAGCGCGAAGAAGCCGAAGAGATGATCGATCGACTGGTCAAACGCGGCGAGAAAGAGCGCAACGCCCTGCGCAAACTGATTCGCGAGGAACTACAGGCGGTGCTTAAAGAACTCCAACTCCCCACCCACGCCGAGCTCCATCAGATCGAAAAGAAACTCGACACGATTCTGCAAAAGCTGGACAACTCTCAAGGCTAACCCATGCGCCCTTTAGCTCGGCGCGTCCGCAGTCTCCAGCGCTACCGACAGGTCGTTGCCACTCTGGCACGTCACGGCTTCGGCGGCGCGTTAGAGTACCTCAGTGTTCATCGCCGACTGGCGCTCCCAAAAGGCGAACTGCGCCCCCCAGAAGAGCCGCTCGAATCGCCCGCCCACCATCTCCGCACGGCACTTGAGGAACTCGGACCCACTTTTGTCAAACTGGGGCAAATCCTTAGCACCCGATCGGACCTCCTCCCTGAACCGCTTCTCCATGAACTGCGCAAACTCCAAGATAGTGTGCCCCCCGTCGAATGGGACGCAATCCGTGAAGTGTTAACCGCCGAACTGGGACGCCCCCCCGAAACCGTATTTGCCACCATCGACCCCTACCCTATCGGCTCCGCCTCGCTCTCCCAAGTCCACGCCGCTACCCTGCCAGACGGCACCGAAGTCGCCCTCAAAATCCAGCGCCCCAATATTCGCGAGATCGTCGAGACCGACCTCGAAATCCTGCACGACTTAGCCCATCTCGCTCAGCGCACCCAGCTCGGCGAACTGTACGACGCCGAAGCCATTGCTGAAGACATCGCCTTCACCCTGCTCAACGAGCTGGACTACCGACGCGAAGGACATAACGCCGAGCAGTTCCGACGCAACTTCGCCGAAGAGCCTACCGTCCACATCCCCAAAATCTACTGGGAATACACGACGCCCCGATTGCTGGTGATGGAACGCCTACATGGGATCAAGGTCGACGCGGTCGAGGCACTGCAGGCAGCAGGACACAACGCCCACGAGATTGCGCAGAACGCCTCGCGCCTGATCATCAAAGAGGTGTTGGAAGACGGCTTTTTCCACGCTGACCCCCACCCTGGCAACTACCTGATTGAGCCCGATGGGCGCATCGGTGTCCTCGACTTCGGGATGGTCGGTACCCTCAACGAAGATGACCGTCTCAACCTCACGCGCCTCTATATTGCCATCATTCGTCAGGACACCCACGCCATTTTGAATGTGTTCGCGCGCATGGGCGCTCTGCACGCGGATATTGACCGTCCGCGCCTTGTGCGGGCAACCGAAAGGCTCATCAGTAAGTATCGGGGACGCACGCTCAAAGAGAGCCGCTTCGCCGAGTTTTGGGCAGACCTCACCGAGCTGATGCGTCAGTACCACATCCGCCTGCCCAGCAACCTGTGGTTGGTTGGTAAGACCTTAGCGATGCTGGAAGGGATTGGACGCCAGCTCGATCCCGATTACGATCTGTTCGAGGTCTCGCGCCCCTTCGTGCGCCGCTTGGCGAAGATGGCTTGGCGCCCGGGGCTTTCATGGCAGGATATTGTGGAACAACTGGACACTTGGCACTACCTTCTGCGCGAGATGCCGATGATGCTCATGCAGTGGCTCCAAAGCGTGGAGCGTGGGAAAGTGCCCGTCGAAGCACAGATTGGGGCGAACCCCGAAACACTGGATCGCCTCGATGCGATGATCACCCGTCTCTCGCTCAGCATACTGGTGGCAGCGTTTATCTTGGGGTTGGCGGTGCTTCTCCCAGCCACGCGCGAAATCCCTTACGGCACTCCGCTGACCTTTATCGCCTTCGTCTCAGCCTCGGTGCTGGGCGTGTGGCTCCTCATCTCCATCCTGCGACGACGGCATTAGCCCCTCCACAACACGCGGAACCCCCTTCCCAGTCAAAAAAGAGGGGAGAAACACCGTCCCATCAGCGCACTCCCGCCCCCACGCGTCCTACCCCTCCAGCACTCCCCTAGCCAACGGAGGCCGCGCCTTCGAAAACTCGTTTCCCGGACTGCGCATGGGCAGTCCTGCCCAACAGCAGATGGCGAATCAAGCGGTAAGCCAGTGGCGGGAACTGAGCAACCTGTAAGAGCAAGCGAATCGTGAGAGTGACCAATACATTCGTGGAAACGCTCCTGACCAAACAGCGCCCTCAGGGGGTTCGATCGGCGCCGCGCTCCCCCCACCTCTCCCGCCAACAGGTTCGCCTGCCCCGCCCGCACCGACTCATGTGGGCACGGCGACATCTTCTGCACCTGCCCACGCCCCACTAATCGCCTATCCGCCCTTCTCGCTGGATTGGAAGTCGCAGGGACACTAACTACTGTAGGTGCATCACAAACTTACCCCGCACATCCACAGGATTCGGTCCCAACATTGGATTACGCAGTTTTCGGAAATTCATCTCCACCTTGACCGTCACTCCTGTTGCCAAATCCACCCACATGTGCCCTTCGGAGGACACTACCTCCTGACTGGGGTGGGTAATATCGTTAACGGTGACAGCCAACTTGAGAGTCTCATAGCCCCAAACGGTCTCGCGCCCAACGACTCGGTACTGGATTCGGTAGCGAACACCGCCTTCGGTAGAAAGCGCACTCCATTCTGTGCCCCGCTTGACCGAGTTTTGGGGGTACTCGGTTTGATTCGCGAACTGATTCAGAGATTGTGCTTGTCCGCCGCTGGCACGCAGGAGCTTCCCTCTGGACGAAAGGACGAGATTGATTGGCTCGCCGCCGGGCATAGCCATGCGGCGCCCCATCGCCTCGATATCGGCGCTTTCCACCGCCACCTGGAGCACCACATTCCCGTTAGGCTCCACGCGCACGACCTTTTGCCGTCGCGCCGCAGTAATCTTCACCTGCTGCCCCTGAGCGGTGAGATCCAGCTGTGTCAACTACCCCATAGCTAAAGCTAGGGGCTTGCGCCTAACCCGCTTGCGCGGGCCGGCACGATAGGCCGGTCGACAA
>PSLB01000033.1:0-11870 GCA_040289385.1 Armatimonadota bacterium | reverse complement strand
GCCACCGCTGGCCAGACGGCGAACCATCCCTCTTACCACGCGGGTGCCTTGTCCGCGGGCGGGGCCGTCTCAATACACCAAGAGTTTTACCTGCTAGGCGATTCGCTGGCAGAACCTCCTGAACTCTTGCTTGTCAAGGTTCTGAGTAGATTATACCTCACGAGAGGAGTCAAGGCGGTGCTCCTCCCCAGGCCTAAAGGCCGGGGTCTCCGCGCCGCAGTACACGGATGAGCTATGATCGCGATCGTCGACTACGGTATGGGCAATTTGCGGAGCGTGCAGAAAGCCTTTGAGCATCTCGGCACGCAGGCACAGATTACTTCCACTCCCAATCCCCTGCTTCAAGCCCAAGCGGTCGTGCTACCTGGTGTAGGGGCGTTTGGTGCTGCGATAGAACGGCTCAACCGCTCAGAGCTGGTCTCCACCCTGGAGCGGGTGATTGCCGAAGGCAAGCCCTTTTTGGGTATCTGTTTGGGGCTCCAGCTGCTGTTTGAATCGAGTGCGGAGTCGCCTGGCATTCCAGGTTTGGGCCTATTGGCAGGGCGTGCGGCAGGGTTTCGGGATCGAGAGGGCTTCACGCTCCGCGTGCCCCACATCGGCTGGAGCGCCCTGCATCTCACCCAACCCCAATCGCCTCTTTGGGCGGATATCACGGAGGGGAGCTATGTCTACTTTGTCCACTCGTACTACCTCGAACTGCACGACTCAAGCCACATCATAGCCACCTGCGATTACGGTGGGCAGTTTGCTTGTGCCGTACAGTATGGCAACCTCTATGCCGTGCAGTTCCACCCCGAAAAAGCGGCGCGGTCGGCTTACAGATCCTGCGCAACTTTCTGCGGATTGTGGACAGCGTTACACGCTAAACGAGGTTCCACACCCGCACTGGCGTTTCGCCTTCGGGTTATGGAACTGGAACCCCCCGCCGATCAGTTGCCCTCTGGAATCGAGGGTGGTGCCTTCCAGAATCTCGGCACTCTTGGGGTCGATCACGATGCGGACGCCTTCCAGCTCATAGAGCTGGTCGTTGGGTCGGGGCGATTCGATGGGTAGGATGACATATTCGTAGCCTGCGCATCCCCCCGCCCGTACTCCGATGCGCACATAGGCGTCGGTTAGCCCCTTCTTCTGCAAAATCTGTTTGATGCGTTGCAGGGCGCGCTCGGTAACAATGATGGGCATCGCTCCGGTGTTCTGCATCGTCTCACCCGCCAAAGTATACCCGCTGGCTCATAGTTCGATGGGCGTCACAATCTTGATGGCGAATCGGTTCTGGGGGCGCGTTGCGTTTGGCAAGCCGTAGATAAAGTAGATATCGAACCCACTACGCACGCGCTGGAAGTAGGTGAGGTAGAAGTTTCGAAGGGTCTCCACAGTGCCTTCGAACTCGGTTCGGCTGGAGATAAAGCGTCCGCCGATAGCGCGTTCGGAGTCGATTTCGTAGTTGAGCGTGAGGATAAACTGGCGAGCGCGATCATCGGGCAGGCTGGCGTAGCCGATATGAAGGTCTTCGTAACTGGCACGCAAGCGCAGGCGCGGTGCCAGCTCAAACGCCTGCTCGAGATAACTGTACCGACTGCGCCCCCCGTTCAGGTCGCCGAGGCGCACCTCTACCATGCCTTTCCGATAGCGATTAAGCGCGTTCCAAGTGTAGGCGAGCGCCAGCGTGCGGTCAATATTCGGCGGACGCCGCAAATAGCTCATTTCGGTCTCCAAGTAGGTGTTGGCGGTCAACCACCATTCAATCTCTACCGAAGCGCCCTCATCTAAGAGCTGGTTGCTATAACGCTGGCGTGAGGAGAGTCCCAAATTAACCGACCAGAGGAAGGGGCGTTGGCTTTCCGGTTGGTCGAACCAGGCGACCTTCATCCGTACCCCGCGAAAACCTGTTTCGGGGACATATGCTAAGCGAGGACGATAGGTAGGTTCGATATCGGTATACTGGATGTAGTAGCTGGGCGCGCGCGGGGGCGACTGAGTGTAGAAGGTATGTTGCTGAAACAGCCCCTCGCGCGCCCCTGTAAGCCGATAGAGCGTGCCGACGAACCGCCACTCCCCACTGGGCGTGATGCGCTGAATTTCCAGAATCGTGCCGAGGTTCTCTTCCTCCACATCGCCCTGTAAGCGCGTGGCGACCAGCCCTGCAAACGCACGCGGTCCGAACTGATAGTGGAGCCGTCCCACCCCGAACTGGTGCACCGCACCATTGGACGCATACTCACCCACTAAAGCCCCATAACGCCAGTTGCCCAGCGTGCCGAAGGCTTTCCCCCCAACGGTCACATCGGGCACGCGCAGGCTGTAAAAGACCGCACGGGGCGGCATGAAGTCGCTCCCCTCCTGAAAAAATGGACGCTGTTCTTCCAGCACCCGCTCGGTGTAGGAGAAGTCCACCTTAGCCACATCCCCCGCAATGTTCTCGAAGTCGGGCTTATAGGTTAAGAGCGCAGTCAGAGCATCGCCTTGCACATAGCGGATATCGATCCCGCCTCGAGACTGCTCCCGCTCGGTTGCCCGATCGCCTGTATAGTAGGGAAGTAGTAAGATCGGGTAGCGCGGTGGCGGCAACTGAAGCCCCTCCCAGAGCGCTTGGGAACGATCAGAGTAATAGGCGCCCATGTTCGGGAAGGTATAGAGTTCACGCAAACGCGCCACATGACGCTCTAAAATGATTCCGAACCGATTCTGTTTAGGCGGGTAACGCAAGATTCGGAGCGGAATGCGCACTTCTGCGCTCCAGCCCCACTCGGTCCGCTGTACCGCAGCATCCCAATCCCCGCGCCAACGGATATTCTCGGCAGTCCCAATCGGAATCTCTTCCGACTGAGTGCCGCGCGCGTTGACTGTGAAGGCGTAAGGTTTCAGCCCCCGCGCTTGCGGATCCACCAGCACCGCAACCGTGTCGTCCGCCTCAAGATTGCCTCCGCGCTTGGTCTCGCGTGCTTGAATCTGCTGAGGGTCGGGATCCTCGCACTCGAAAGCAACATAGAGATACTGCGAGTCGTAGCCGATGTAGGCGCGCGTGGGGAAAGCTCCCCACTGCTGCCGCAAAGGCGACCAAAAACGGTCGATGCGATAGGCGGAGCACCACTCATCGGGGTTCACTACGCCGTCGATGATGGGGGGCTGTTCCATACGATTCGCAGGGAACCGCGCCGGCTCAACCGACTGCGCCCAAGCAGAGAGCACCAGCCCCAACCCGACGCTCAATAAGGCAAACAAGTCTCGCATGGGTTCTCCTCACACGCTCCGTTCGGTGACAATTGGGGAAGTCCTGCCACTCTATAGTTTCCATTTGAAGATGACCGCCTCGACAATGCGGAGCGAGTAGCTCAGCACGACGATGGTGAGCGAAATATAGAGCACCCAAGCTGCGGTCTCGTTGGCTTGGGCAGCGGCTTTGAGAACGCCCTCGCGTGCCTCACTGGGCATCAGTGTAAACTGTGCCAATAGGCGATCCAACAGCCCCATCAAGTTAAAAACCTGCTCCTTGAGCGGTTCACGAAAGAAGTAGGCAATGCCGATCACCGTGCCGACCGTGAGGGGAGCGAAGAGTTGGTACTTCTGGCGTTGGTGTTCGTTGTAGATGACGCACTCGGCGCATCGCTGGCGTAGCTCCCACCGCGTCAGAGTTGTGTTGTGGGGAATGTACCGTGCATTGACCTCAGGGTTGTCGCTTAGGCGCACATTCTGCAGCGCCATCGCGATGGTCTTCTCTTCACACATACAGCCCACCCCCTCACGCCAGCAAGTGCGCCGCGCATGGTAAATGGGACAACGCTGACGCACATAGTCACGACAATAGGGCAGTTGCCAGCACTTGCCCAGAAAGCGTTGCGGCACCTGTTGTTTGTGGACACCCGCACCCAGCTTGAGGGTCTGATCCAGCGATGCCCCGTACTTGAGCCGACGCACCCCCTGTGCAATCCCCACAAAGACGGTCAATACCAGTCCCGGCGGAAACAGCACCCACACCAGCTGACGCAACTGTTCCAAAGCGAACGCGCGCAGACTGCCCGGTGTGGGCAAGGAGCCAAACTGGCCCATCACAAACGGTAATCCCCAGTAGAACATGACCGCCAGCCCCAGCAAGAGAACCCCCACTAATGCCTCCTCCAGATAGTTCCATGCAACCCCAATCACCACCAAGCCTGCTCCCAGCAAAGTGATGCGCCCCGCTAAGCCCAGATTCCCCTGAATACGGGCATAATCCACCTGCGAGAAGCTCTGGGATTGATCCAACCCTGCCAAGAACACCGCATACATCAGGTAGGCGAACCCCAACAGAAACAGAATGCCCCCCACCGAGATCATCCACTGGCTGAGAGTGGTAATCCAGCGGATTATCATCTGGCGCTGATACTCTTGTTGTACCGAAGGTCGCTTCGCCATATGTCACTACCCCGTACTGAAATACCTGACGGTGCGTACGGTGTTCTGTTTCGCCATCGAATGCCCAATTCCCGCAATTTTCTAAGGAACCCGCCCCTGCAATCTGCCTGTCAAAAAGCCGATAATACCAAAGACGACGCACGCCTTAAAGCCTGTGGGGCAAACCGATCATGTCCAAGCGCGAATTGAAGGTCGTAAGATTGTTGGAGCCGGAGCTGTGCATGCGATGCCGATTTGCCGACATCGCCGATGTGGAGATGGCGGATGGACGCATCCAGCGGATGCTGTATTGCCGACGGCTTGACTGCGATAACTGGGACTACAGCAGTGCGGAACCTGCGAGACGAGTCGAGCCGTCTAAGGGCAGTGAAGGCTATGACGATGTGGCTTGAGGGCTTGAGAGCATTTTCGGCTTGGACCTCCTATTGTGCCAGTTGCTTCTGCGCCGTGCATCCCAGCGCGCTGGGGCGAGCCGACGAAGCAGGGCGTTGGCTCCTCCAGCGCCTTTGACGCCTTTGTTCCCTCCCACTTACGCGTCCTTCACCCACACAGCGCAGGGGACGCCCACCCCCGGCGCTGGCTTTTTAGGAAGCGCTAGAGCACCCCAGTAAATCGTCTCTGAGCTCTTACCCCCACAACAGTAGGGGGATCTTCCTATGCGCCCATCACCGATGCGTTTGGCGACCTGATGAATGGTTCTCGTGAGACTTACGACTGGAACGGTGTGTGGGGTTACCGGAACGAGCCGTTAGCAGGCGGGTTGCAGAAGGTGGAGGTGCGCTGGTATGACCCGACTGTGGGGAGGTTTTTGTAAGTCGACCCGTGGCTGGGTCTACTGCCCCGCTTCGTGGCTTGCCCTACGAGTTGAGAGGAGCGTGTGCGGCCGCATCTTGGCAGTTTATGGGTGGCTTTTAATGAGCGATATGGTGGGCGCGCACCTCACGCACGACCGTCACTTTGACCTGACCCGGATACTCCAGCTCCGCTTGAATCTTGTGTGCGATTTCACGAGCCAGCTGGTGGGCACGCAGGTCGTCCACTTCGTTCGGCTTGACCAGCACACGTACCTCGCGTCCTGCTTGGATTGCATAGACCTTCTCCACGCCCTCGAAGCTCATTGCGATACGCTCCAGATCTTGCATGCGACTCAGATATTGCTGAAGCGATTCGCGTCGGGCTCCAGGGCGCGCAGCGGAGATCGAGTCGGCAATGATGACTACATGCGCCTCAAGGCTCATCGGTTCGATATCGTGGTGATGGGCTCCGACGGCGTTGCACACGGTTTCGCTTTCGCCGTAGCGTCGTAGAAACTCCATCCCGACGAGGGCGTGCGGGCCTTCGGTGGCGTTTTCGAGTGCCTTGCCGATGTCATGTAGTAGTGCGGCGCGCTTAACGATACGCGTCTCTAACTTGAGCTCAGCCGCCAGCAAGCCTGCAAGCATCGCCACCTCAACTGAGTGGTCTAACACGTTCTGCGCATAGCTGGTTCGATAGCGTAGTTTTCCGAGCGCGCGAACAACTTCAGGGTGCACTCCTGTAAGCCCGACTTGGAGAACCGCCTCTTCACCGGCTTGCCAGATTCGGCGTTCCACCTCGCTTTTGGCGCGTTCGTACTCCTCCTCGATACGCGAGGGCTGAATGCGTCCATCGTTGATAAGGTTGAGCATCGTAATGCGGGCAATTTCGCGCCGAATTGGATCAAACGAAGAGAGAACGACCGCTTCTGGCGTGTCATCGACAATCACATCGACGCCCGTGACATGCTCGAAGTGGCGGATGTTGCGTCCTTCACGCCCGATGATGCGCCCCTTCATCTCCTCGCTGGGCAGGTGCAGAACCGTAATGGTATTTTGCGACACATGGTCGACGACGCAGCGTTGGACTGTGTCGAGAATGATTTCGCGTGCTCGTCGCTCTGCTTCGCGTCGGGCATCTTCTTCAATTTGGCGTGCGAGGATGGTCGCATCGTGTTCGATTTCGTCGTGTATCTCCTTGAGCAGGATTTCGCGTGCTTGTTCGCGGGTCATCCCACTGATGCGTTCCAGTTCGATTCGGCTTTGGGCGAGGATCTCGCGCAGTTCGCCCTGTTTTTTGGTCAGGAGCGCTTCGCGTTCCATCAGGGCATGCTCGCGTTGCTCCATCAGTTCGAATCGGTGTTCCAGAAGCTCTTCGCGTTGGAGCAGTCGCTGTTCGAGCCGGAGAACCTCGGCGCGTTTTTCGCGTGCCTCTTGCTCGGCATGCTCGATAATCGTGTGTGCCTCTTCGCGTGCCTTGAGGAGCGCTTCGCGCATCAGTGTTTCGCGTTCGCGCTCGATTTGGGCACGCTCCTGCTGAACGCACTGAAGCTGATATTCCGCCTCTTTGTGTTTCTGCTCGGCTTCCTGCAGGAGCTGGTGATGCTTTGTCCTGACCTGGCGAGTCGTCAGAATATAGCCTGCCCCCGCAGAGAGCAGAGCCACACCGATCAAACCGATTAGAACGACAGTGGTTTCCATAGTTAGCCTCCTGACAGCATCGGGTCCGCCTCAAGTGCTGGGTTCCACTGACGCAGGGCGTGAGTGGCGACCTCATGTTCGAAACCGCGTTGAATCAGGAATCGGTACCAACGGGCACGCGTGCGGGCATCCGACTCGGCAGGGGGCACCCCGAACCGCTGCTGCAGGGCCGCTACAGCGCGGGTTAGTTCGTCCACTGGCAGTGCCGTAGGCGGCTCTAAGCCACGCCGTTCGAACTCGCGCTCGATGCGCGTTGTTCCTGAGGGTTCCTGCTCACAAAAGCGTTCGATCAAACGCTGGCGCAGGCGTTCGTCTGAAAGCCATCGCTCTTCGACGAGCCAATCCAGCGCTTCGCGCACCACCGCTTCTGGAAAGCCTTTTTCCCGAAGGCGGTGTGCTATCTCGGCGTAGGAGTAATCGCGCGTACGGAGCCACCGTAGGGCGACCTCTATCGCCTGCGCAAGGTCGCTCGGTTCGGTGCGCATCGCTTGTCTGCCTCCCGTCGGCGCCCCTGACCGCAGGGTCAGTCGCTCAGTATCCAATTATGATACCTTATCCCGTTGCTCTGGAGTTTCCGTCGAGGTCAAAACTCGTACTTTCCTGAGTCTAATCCCCGCGCGCCTACGTGAGCCGTCGCATCGCCTCGAAACAGAGACGAATCGTTTCCAGCGGGGTATGGGCATAGGTCTCCTGCTCGACGATGTACCATTCGGTGCCGCCGACGGTTTCGCAGGCTTCGAAAAACTCATGCCAATGGACTTCGCCCTCGCCGATGACAGCGTTTGGGTTTGTGCTGGAGAACTCCTTGCAGTGGACGGTGAGGGCGCGTCCGGGATATTTGCGCACGAACGGCTCGGCATGGGCACCCCCATGCAAGGCGTTGCCCGTGTCAATCTGCATGATGACTGCAGCAGTGGTATGGCTGAAAAAGACATCCCATGGCAACTCGCCTTCCATCGGCTGGAACTCCACCCAGTGGTTATGGTAGCCTGTACGGAACCCATAAGGTTGGATTCGCTCCGCAATCTCGTTGAAGATGTGTGCAGTCTCACGCCACGCACTGAGCGAGGCACGCCGTTCTTCTGGCAGGCCAGGCACGATAAGGTATTTACAGCCAAGCGTGCTATGGAACTCCAGCGTGCGTTCGAGACGGTCACCCAACAGCTGGTCGATGCCGATATGAGTGCCACAACACTCCAGTCCGTTATCGTCCAGCATCCGACGCAGGGTGGGGGCATCGTAATCGTAGTAGCCTGCGAACTCCACACCTTGATACCCAATTTTGGCGACTTCTGCCAGCGCCCACGGCAAGTCGCGCTTACAATCCTCTCTCACCGAATAGAGTTGCACTCCGATTTTGGGTTTCATGACTTGCCTCCATTTTGTCATGAACCCCATGGCTAAAGCCAGGGGCTTGCAGCGAGGCCAGGTGGCCTGCCGCGTACGACCGCATACGGGCGGCCCTGCAGATGTTCTCCGCAGCGATGGCGTCGGCCGACCCAGCAAAGCCGCACCCGACGCAACGAAACTCTGCCGGCGTAGTTGGCCTTCGACACATGTCCGCAGGCCGGACAGGCACGGTTCCGGGGATCAACGCACACCACGGGAACACCGGCCAACCGAGCCTTATACTCGATGAAGGAGCCAAGCTGATGGAACCCCCAACTGTACGGGACGCGACGCTGAGCCTTGCGATCTGTACCGATCACATCGTGTTTGACGCCGACTGGCACCTCATGCACCTCCCCACAGACGAGCTCGTATTTGCGTTCGTCCTCAGGTAGAGCCAGAAACTCCTGCTCGGTCAGACGACGCTTCTGGGATGCTTTCTTAGGGGCAGTCTGAGCCGACATGGGTTGGATCACCCAGAAGATTCTACCTCTGAAGGCATCGATTCGACGAGGGCAGGGGCATAAGGTTCTGCACAGCGATGTTCCAAAGCGGCGCGCACCAGCCCCACGAAGACAGGGTGCGGGCGTGTCGGACGCGACTTGAACTCCGGGTGGAACTGTCCCGCAATAAAGTAGGGATGATCAGGCAACTCGATCATCTCCACGAGGCGGTAATCTGGCGAGACCCCACTGAACACCATTCCGTGCTGTTCGAGAAGCCCGCGATATTCGTTGTTGACCTCGTAGCGATGGCGGTGGCGTTCATAAATAACCTGATCGCCGTAGAGTCGTTCTGCGAGCGTCCCTCGCATAAGTCGGCAAGGGTAGGCGCCCAGTCGCATCGTCCCGCCTTTAGCATCCACCCCGCGCTGTTCAGGGAGCAGGTGAATGACAGGGTGGGGGGTGTGGGGGTTGACCTCTTCGGTATGCGCCTCGCTTAACCCGCATACATTTCGGGCGAATTCGATGACCGCCATTTGCATGCCGTAGCAGATTCCGTAGAAGGGCACACGCTGTTTGCGCGCATACCGAATCGCCTTCAGCTTGCCTTCGACGCCGCGTTCGCCGAAACCGTGCGCCACCAGAATTCCATCCACACCCGCAAAATATCCTGCCACTTCATCGGGCGAGAGCCCTTCCAGCTCGGTGGACTCGACCCAGCGGAGACGCACACGCGCATCGCATGCCGCGCCCGCATGCTGGAGCCCCTCTGCAATACTCAGGTACGAGTCGCGGTTGTGGGTGTATTTGCCCACGATGGCGATGGTGCATGTCTGGTGAGGATGCTTGAGGCAGTGGACGATGTGTTGCCACTCGGTGAGATCGGGTGCTATTTGGGGCAAGCCAAGCCGACGCTCTATTAGCTCTGCCAACCCCGCCTCCTCAAAGATGAGCGGAATCTCGTAGATGGTCTCCACATCCAGCGATTCGACGACCCCAGCGCGCTCTACATCGGTAAAGAGAGCAATTTTCTCGCGTACCTCTTCGGAAAGCGGGACGCTTGTTCGGCAGATGAGCACATCGGGAGTAATCCCCACTTCACGCAGTTTGGTCACGCTGTGTTGCGTGGGTTTTGTCTTCACCTCGCGCCAGGGCCCCACCGTGGGCACGAGGGTTACATGCACATACATCACATTTTCGGCGCCCTCGTCTTTACGGAACTGGCGGATCGCTTCCAGAAAGGGCAAGCCTTCGATATCGCCGACCGTGCCCCCCACTTCGGCAATCACCACATCGGCGTTGGCTTCACGCCCCACAAGGCGGATATGCTCCTTAATCTCGTTGGTGATGTGCGGGATAACCTGCACGGTTGCGCCCAGATATTCCCCGCGCCGCTCCTTATCGATGACCGATTTATAGATGCGCCCTGTGGTCAGATTCGAGTGGCGCGTGCAGTTGACATCCATGAAGCGTTCATAGTGCCCTAAGTCCAAATCGGTTTCGGCACCATCGTCGGTAACAAACACTTCGCCGTGTTGGTAGGGGTTCATCGTGCCAGCATCCACATTGATGTAGGGATCCATTTTGAGGGGGACGACCTTGAGACCTCGGCTGCGCAAGATGCGTCCGATGCTGGCGGTGGCGATTCCTTTGCCGATGGAGCTCACAACTCCGCCGGTAACGAAGATATATTTGGTCAAGCGTATGGCACCTCCGTCTCTATGTTTCGGGGCAATGCGACGATCTCCTGCAGGGTTGCCCTACAGAGGATACCTTATGCGTCTCCTATGGCGACAGTTGGGGCAGCTGCGTCAGGGCGCGCCTACGCCCCAGCTCACGATGCCAGAGGGGCGATTGGGGTGAAGCCAGCACCAGCCGCTCGATGCGCGTGAACAGCTCACGGTAGAGATAGGTCTCTGTTGCATCCAGCACCGCCTGAACGAATGGTTCCCCTTGACCCTCCGGCAGCGGGATCAGCACACTGGTTAGGTTCTGGTGGTGGCTTAGTTCAAACGCTTTGGGCAGGGCTTGGACAAGGGCATCCAGCGAGAGACTTCGTGTTGAATCGGAGACCACCGCCAGCGACACCACGAACTTTTGGGGCAGATTCCCTGCATGGAATATCGTGCAATGCCCCAGTTCTATAGGGGCTAACTCAGCAATCTTCTGTTGGAGAATGGGACCCCCGCGTCTGGCAATAGGGCTTTGAGTCCCACCTAAGTTCGAATCGGTGAAGTGCCACACCCCTTCTGTGGGGATGTCTATCCAGTTTGGCGTTTGTGTGGCGTGCAGAATGGTGTGGCGGATTCGGAGCGCGTGGGGATACGGTTTCAGTCCGTTTTGGGCGATCCAGCAGATAACTTGCTTGAAAGCCCAGCCGTTGATGGGGCGCGTCGTGACGATTTCGAGGGTCAAATCCCGTTGGGTAAAGGGTTGCCATGCTTCCAGAAGTGTGTAAGCGGTCTCTTCTGCGAGGGCACGGCGCAAGTCGATAGTGTAGTCTGCGACGGCGACGGTGTTGGCGCCTTGCTGGAGCGCAACCTCGAAAGCATTGCGGAGTGCCTCGCGCTGGAGATCAGAGTTCGTAGTGTAGTGCGCATCGTACAGGTTGGGGTGGGCAATCTTGTGGAATCGCGTGCGTCCTCCAGAGGTGAGGGCGATTCCCCCTTGCGGGAGGGGCGCCAGTGAGGTCGCCTCATCTTCAATTAAGCGATAGCCTCCATAGTCGCGAACCTCCTTACGAATTCCGCGCACCATGCGTAAGGTCGGGTCGGTGGGCAGAATCAGTACCCCTGCTGGCAAGCGGTGTAAATTCGTTGGTGCAAGAGAGTAAATCTCCACGCGCGTGTTGCCTATGGGGAACACCGCGCTCGGGTGGATCCGTGTCAGCCAAGGGTGTTGCAGTATCGCCATCCGTTGCGCCCTCTATGGAGATTATACCCAAGCGATTAGCATGAGGGAACGCTGCTACTCTGTCCCTCAAAACGAAGGCGCGTCCGCAACCTTTAGCAGGAACCGTCTCCACCTCTTGGACGCGCCGCCGCAAGCCCCGGGCTTGAGCCCTGGGGAGGAGGCGGCTCCCCTCCATCATCATGTGGTATAATGCGAGCGTGGCGAATATCAACGCCGCCAGGAATATTCGCAACTGCTA
>PSLB01000032.1:0-15988 GCA_040289385.1 Armatimonadota bacterium | reverse complement strand
ACTTGTCCCGCTTGTACGCCTCTGCAACCTTGCTGATGGCGCGGACAGTAGGGGCACGGCATGCCGTGCCCCTACGAATGCCCCTGCCAGCATCAGCAAACATGCCACTGTGCCCTAGAGATGTTGTTGTCTTCGCATCGGCTCTGGAGGGTTCGCTTCGTGTGCGGGACTTCCTGCTAATTTCGATGCGGTTCCAAGCCGATAATACGCTGTGATGTGGGTCGTAGAAGTTCACGAACTAGTGATTGAGTACCGCCGCATCGGGCGTCCGCCGGTGCGTGCGGTGGACAGGCTGTCGTTTACGGTTCGCGAGGGCGAGATCGTTGGCTTTTTGGGCGTGAACGGCGCGGGCAAAACCAGTACCATCAAGGCGATGATGGGGTTTCAAGTGCCGCAGTCGGGTTCGATTCGGCTATTCGGGCTGGCGTCCACCGATTCGCGGGCGCGCCGTCAGGTCGGCTTCCTACCCGAAACAGCCCTCTACTCGCCCTACCTCACTCCCTACGAGACCCTCCGCCTCTATGGTGAGTTGCACGGACTGATAGGGCATGCACTCAAGGCGCAGGTCTACGCCTTGCTGGAAGCCCTGCGTATCGACCACAAGGCACACACGCTGAATAAGCACCTCTCTAAAGGCATGCTCCAGCGCGTGGGCATCGCCCAAGCCCTGCTGGGCGACCCCAAACTGCTGGTACTGGACGAGGTCTCGTCCGGATTAGACCCCATAGGACGGCGGGAACTGCGGGATCTGCTTAAGACCCAGCAATCGCACGGGGTCACGATCTTTTTCTCCTCGCATGACTTGAACGAGGTCGCCACGATATGCGATCGGATTTTGGTTCTCCATCAGGGGAGTCTTATCGCCGAACACACGCTCCAAGAGCTGGTTTACTACCCTGGATCGCTGGAGGACTACTTCATCACAACAGTCCAATCGGGGCGCGACGCCCTTTCTCAGGAGGGGGCCGCATGAGCACACGCACATGGCAAATCACGCGCGCGATGCTCACCGCAGGCACTTTGGAAACGCTCCGCCGCAAGGAGCTGTATGTGATCTTGATTCTGGCGGTCTTGATGGTGTTCGGGGCGTATACTTTCCACTTCTTTGGCGTGCGTGGGCTCGAAATCTTCATTAAAGATGTCGCGTTCTCGGCGATAGGTGTGCTGACGACGGTGCTCACCGTGTTGATCACCGCACGCCAGATTCCAGACGAGATCCAGCGCCGAACGATCTACCCCCTTCTGGCACGCCCCATCAATCGTGGACAGTTGCTGTTCGCTAAGTGGGCGACAGCAACCTTCACAGCGATTTTCTGCTCCCTGACGCTCACGCTGCTCACTGCAGGCTTATTGCTAACGCTTGGTATAAGTTTAAAACCAATTTTTATACAGTACCTTCTGCTAAAGCTGATGGGGATTGGCTGGCTCTGCGCGCTTGTTATTGCGCTTTCGATCTACCTCACTCCCCCAGCGAACCTCACGCTCTCGCTCATTCTGGCATTCGGATCGGGGGTCTTCAACCGGCTGTTGCTGATGGCGCACTGGGAATCGGGGTTTGAGGCGATCTGGGTCAACCTGCTGTACGGCATCCTGCCCCACTGGGACTTTTTCGATATGAGCCAGAAGGTGGTCTACGACTGGCAGATGGTGCCATGGTGGGTTCTGGGTGCAATGGGCGGATATGCCCTACTGAGTGGGGGCTTGTGGCTGTTGCTGGGCTGGTGGCGTTTCCAGAGGCAGGTGTTAGGATGAAGGCGTTCCTCAGTCAGAGCCGATTCATCGGTCATGGCATACTCAGATACCTGCCTCTCCCTCTGTTCTTGCTAATCGGGTGGCTTCTTGCAGGGGGGCTGGTGCGCACCGTCGTGCCTATTCATACCCAACGGGCAGAAACAGTGGACGCCATCACCTTATACGAGCGTCAGGCGATGGTGTCGGTGATGGGGGAGTTTCGGAGCAGTTTAGCCAGCTACCTGTGGATGAAGACCGATGAGTATACGCACGGGGGGGTGCGCCTACGCCCGATGACCATGCGGGAAAAGCGCACCCAAACCGTCCACCGCGCCTCCAGTGCCGACAGACTGCACGAACACACCGACGAAACCGGCGTCATTCCCGAACCAGAGCGAGACCCGCGTTGGCTGTGGGGCGACCTGGAACGCCACATCAAGCCCTATTTCGATGTACGCCACCACTTCCACCGTCCCGTACACGAAGTACTTCCCCTCTACCGCTTAATGACTTGGGCGGACCCCACCTTCGTGCAGGGCTATCTGGTTGGCGCCCAGATGATTCTGTTCGACAACAAGCAGAACCTCTCAGAAGCCCTCCGCTTCCTGCAGGAAGGCGCGCGAAACAACCCCCACTCTATCGCCATCTTCACCGAGCTGGGACGCTACGCACTGATATACCAGAAAGATCCCCAACTGGCAGAACGCTACCTCCTGAAGAGTATCGAAAATGGCAAGGACTGGACACCGCAAAACCCCTACGAGCGCGAGGGACTGCTACACGCCTACCGCTGGCTCGCCCTCAAAGCCTACCGAGAAGGCAACCGAAGCCAGATGCATCAGTGGGCTCAACGTGGACTGGAACGCTTCCCCAACGACCCACCCCTGCAAATGCTCCTCAACAGGTAGGGGCAGACACAGCGGTCTGCCCTACAGAAGATTCCCTCCACGTCCACGTGGTAAGGTTAGGATGGGGGCATTATCCAGCTCCAGAAAACACGGTGGGCACATCGGTCACAGAGCAGACACATCCATCAGGCAGGTAGAGGCAGACCGGTAAAAGGTCAGACACATCGGTCTGCCCCCACAGCACCCAGCCCCAGATAACAGGGCAGACCCATTGTAGGGGCGCAGCATGCCGTGCCCCTACAGGGGTTCTCGCCCACGGAGAGCGGAACCCTTATAGGGGCAGACACGAGGGTCTGCCCCTATTTTGTGTCTGCTCCCTCTCGTATCTGATCACCCGCTCAGATGTTTTGTGACACCCCAATGGGGCAAAGCGGGTACAATTCGGCTATGCTGGACTATCGCCGATTGCGCACTGAGCCGGAGCGGATTAAAGAGGCTCTTTCTCATCGTGGTTATGACCCTGCAATGGTGGACGAGTGGCTGGCGATAGATACCCGCTGGCGTGAGACAACCACGCAGGTCGAACAGATGACGGCAGAGCAGAATCGAATCTCAAAGGAGATTCCCCAATGCAAAAAGGCGGGGGAGAATGTGGAGCCGCTTCTGAGCCATTTGCGTACCCTCAGCGGCCAAATCAAGCAGATGGAGGCTGAGAAGCGTGAATTGGAAGCCCAGCGCGAGCAGATGCTACTGATGTTCCCCAATGTTCCCCACGAAAGTGTCCCCGTAGGCAAAGATGTCACCGAGAATGTGGAGATTCGTCGGGGAGGTCAACCACATCCCTTTTCGTTTGAGCCAAAGCCACACTGGGAGTTAGCAGAATCGCTGGGATTAATCGATTTCGAACGGGGTGCTAAGATCAGTGGAAGCGGATTTGTTGTCTATACAGGGCAGGGTGCCCAGCTGGAGCGTGCGCTCATCAACTTTATGTTGGATCTTCACACGCGCGAGCATGGCTACACGGAAGTCTTTCCGCCGTTTTTAGTGCGCCCCGAAGTTATGGTGGGGACGGGTCAGCTCCCAAAGTTTGAAGAGGAGATGTACCGCTGTGCTGAGGATCCGCTTTACCTCATCCCGACTGCCGAGGTGCCCGTAACCAATCTCTATCGTGAGGAGATTCTCTTTGTGGAGCAGTTGCCGATGAATCTGGTAGCCTATTCACCGTGTTTTCGGCGTGAGGCAGGAGCAGCTGGAAGGTTGACACGGGGGCTTCTGCGGGTGCATCAGTTCAACAAGGTGGAACTGGTGAAGTTCACCGTGCCCGAAACCTCTTACGAGGAGCATGAACGTCTTCTGCACGATGTGGAAACGGTTCTACAAAGGTTGGAGCTTCCTTACCGAATTGTGGCGTTGTGTTCAGGCGATTTAGGGTTTGCGGCGGCAAAGTGCTACGATTTGGAGGTCTGGTCGCCAGGCGTGCAACAGTGGCTGGAGGTTTCATCGTGTAGTAACTTTGAGGATTTTCAAGCACGCCGAGCGAACATTCGGTTCCGTCGCGAGGCTGCAGCGCGTCCTGAGTTTGTGCATACTTTGAACGCTTCGGGGGTTGCTACACCCCGCCTCATGGCGGCGCTTTTGGAGAACTACCAGCAAACCGATGGTTCAGTAGTGGTGCCGGAGGCACTTCGCCCCTATATGGATGGTTTAGCCGTCATTCGCGGGTGAAGTGTGTAGCGATGTGAACTTTGCTTGATCCCATCGCTCGGCGAACTGACGGATGGCGCGCAACAGCTCGATGAGGCGTTCCCCACGCTCTGTGAAGCGATATTCCACATGCGGTGGAATGACAGGATACGCTACCCGCTCAATGATGCCATACCGTTCCAGTTTGCGGATGCGTTCCTGCAGGACCTTTTGCGTTAGTCCAGGCAGGGCACGCTCGAGGCGTCCTGGGCGGTTAATTCCTTGCGTGATAGCGTCCAGTATTTCAAGTGTCCACTTGCATTTGAAGACGTCAGTGAGGCATGCATACACTTCGGCGTGTGGATAGCCTTCCATTTCACGCGCAATTTTCATGTTGAAACCTCCTGAGCCTGTCGTTGGAGCAGTTCTCGGGCGTGTTGGAGTGCGGTTTCGGTAGGTTCTCCAGCGAGCATGCGAGCGATTTCTTTAATACGATCCTCTTCTGTGAGACGCTGGATGTGCACGCGAGTACGCTCCTTCTCCACATATTTTTCGATAAAAAAGTGGCAATCCGCTCGGCTGGCGATTTGGGCTAAGTGGGTCACACACAGGATTTGGAAGTGCTGAGCCAGTTGAGCCAGCTTCTCACCGACATAGAATGCGGTGCGTCCGCCAAGTCCTGCATCGATCTCATCGAAGATGAGGGTGGGCACAGGGGAGGCATCGGCGAGCACAGCTTTGAGGGCTAACATCACGCGCGATATTTCGCCACCGGAAGCGATTTTGTGCAAGGGGCGTGGTGACTCGCCGGGATTGGCAGAGAAGAGGAACTCGACGGCATCGGCGCCTGTAGTGTCCATCGGCTTCGGAGTTATTGCGATTTCGAAGAGGGCGCGCTCCATCGCTAAGTCGCGCAGATTTTGTTGAACCGCTTGAGCCAAGCGTTGGGCTCCGTCTCGGCGTCGCTCGGAGAGCTGGGTACAGAGGCGCTCCGCCTCGGATTGCGCCTCGGCGATGGCGTGTTCCAGCATATCGCGCCGTTCCGATTGATGTTCCAAAGTTTCCAGTTTCTGCGCCACCTCCTGCGCATACGCGAGAATGGCTGGAATCGTGTCGCCATACTTGCGTTTTAGCCGTTTAATCAGCTCCAGTCGCGCAATGACTTGCTCCAGTCGTTCAGGATCGTACTCGACGGTCTCGGTATATCGGCGCAAAGCATGGGCGACTTCTTCCACAGTTGCTAAAGCGCCTTCCAGCTGCTCCTGATAGTCTTGCATACTGGGGTCGATTCGGCAGATTTCTGTGAGGTTTCGACTGGCGGAGGCGATTTGATCGTAGGCGCCGCGCTCGTCCATCAGCCACTCGTAGGCGGAGCCTGCCAGCGAGAGGAGCTTCTCGGAATGGGTCAGGCGTCGCTCTTCAGTGAGCAGGCTCTCCTCCTCGTCGGGTTTCAGCTCTGCGGAACGGATCTCCTCCAGCTGGAAGCGGTACAAATCCAACATTTGCGCGCGTTCACGCTCTTGCAGGGTCAAGGTTTGCAGTTCCTGCTGGAGGCGATGCAGATGCTGGACAGCCTGCTTGACATGATTGCGGAGACTGAGCGTGGGTTCGCCCAGCCAGCGGTCGAACAGATCCAAGTGTTGATTCGTTCTCAGCAGGGATTGATGTTCGTGCTGTCCGTGCAGATCGACCAGTTGTTCGCCAATCGCTTTGAGGGTGGCTATGGGCACGGGCTGACCGTTGATGCGTGCGAGAGAGCGTCCGTTCGCTTGCACCTCGCGCGAAAGATAAAGTGCCCCTTCTTCCAGCTCCACTCCGAACGATTCCGTATCGAAGTCTGCAGGGAGAGCGAAGACCGCACAGACTTTGAGGCGATCCGCTCCCGCACGAACCAGGGTCGGATTCGCACGCTCGCCGAGCACCAGACCCAGCGCATCCAGTAGAATCGACTTTCCTGCACCGGTCTCACCCGTCAGCACATTCAAGCCGTGCTGGAACTCTATCTCCAGACGATCGATGATCGCTAGGTTTTCGATATATAAGCTCTGGAGCATCGGCAGAAATTGTACCTGCTTCATGGAGATATGGACAAGGAGTTAGGATTTACTGTTATAACAGAGATGCAGGAACCAGATTAGTGATGCAGAATATGCTTTGCATGCGCAAACGGGCACGGATCGATTTTGACAGTGCGTGGAAGCTTGCCATCGAGGCATTCTTTGAGCAGGCGATGCGTCTGCTTTTTCCCCAGATTCACGCTCAGATCGATTGGCAACATCCACCTGTTTTTATGAATACGGAGTTGCGCGCCATTCGCCCCCATGCGCTGGCTCGAAAACGGTTTGTAGATGTATTGGCGCGAGTAGTGTTGTATAATGGGGAACAGCGTTTCTTGTTCGTGCATATCGAGATTCAAGCGCAGTCTGACCCGCAGTTTGCTTTTCGGATGTATGTATATCATTACCGCTTGTTCGACTCTATGAAGTTTGCGGATGTGGTCAGTTTAGCGATTCTGGCAGATCCGGATCCGAACTGGCGTCCATCGCAATATGCTCGCTCGCAGATGGGGTGCAGTGTTGTGTTCGACTACCCTGTGGTCAAGTTGTTAGATTTGGATGAGCAAGCGTTGGAAGCCTCTCCTAGTCCGTTTGCATTAGTGGTTCTGGCGCATCTGCGCGCCCTCAAGGCAAGGCGGAGTCCCGAACTGCTGTTTGCGGAGAAGATACGCTTGATACGCCAGATGGCAAAGCGAGGGTATACTATAGATGATGTGGTTAATCTCTATAAGGTGGTGGATTGTCTGATGGTACTACCGAAGGAACTGGAGGCTCAGGTAGAGGCGATTGTTCGCGAGGTGGCTCGCGAGTATCGTCTGGAGAAGCTGACGAACTTAGAGCGTTTTGCGTTGGAGCGTGGTGCGCGTCAGGGGTTGGCAGAAGGGCTGGAGCAAGGCATCCAGCAAGGCATCCAGCAAGGCATCCAGCAAGGTCTTCAACAAGGGATTGTGCGTACGATATTAGCGATGCTTCGTGTGCGCTTTGGCAAGGTGCCACGTCGTGTGCAGAGAGCCTTGGCTGGAGTAGGTTCGTTAGAGAGTCTGGAGCAGCTGAGCGTGCTTGCGCTCCAATCGTCCACGCTGGAGGAGTTTGAGCTGGCACTAAAAGACATAACCCATGGTCGGAATGCGTAGGGTTCGCAACTGCTGGACGTCCCATAGACAACGGTAGTTGCTTGTGGTATAATATATTAGCGTGGCCCTTGTGGCTGCCGTCCCCGGGAGTGGACCGGAGACGCGAAACGCCTGCGGACGGGGTGTAAGTCCGGCCTTGGGGTCGGCGGTCCAAGCGGGAAGCCGGCGGCGCGCAAGCGCACCGGCGCCTCCGCCTGGGCGGGTGTCGGGAACAGTTTTCTATGTTCTCGGCAACGGCTGTCTGCAGCGGGTTATCAATGCATTACCGGTGAGTCTGCTAATCGTATGGCAGAGCGTGTGTGGGTTATTCTTGGTCCCACGGCAGTGGGGAAAACTGCTGTGGGTATTTTACTGGCTGAGCGTTTGGGCGGTGAGATTATCTCTGCCGATTCGGGAGCGGTCTACAGGGAGCTCGATATTGGCACGGCGAAACCTACGCCTGAAGAGCAGAAGCGCGTACGGTTCCATTTGATTAATGTTGCAGATCCCGACACGGTTTTTACTGCTGCGCGCTTTCGTGAACTGGCTTGGGAAGCCATCGAGTCGATTAGGTCGCGTGGGAAGAAGGTGTTGATAGTGGGGGGTACAGGCTTATATCTGCGGGTGCTACTGCACGGATTTAGCCTTGCCCCTCCGCCTGTAGACCCAGAGGTTCGCGCACGGCTCCAAGCAGAATGCCACCAGCTCGGTACACAGGCACTGTACGAGCATCTGAGACGCATAGACCCTGAGATTAGCGAGCGGATTCACCCCAACGATGCGGTTCGTATCGTGCGTGCGTTGGAGGTCTATGAAATGACGGGTATTCCTATGAGTCGTTGGCAGAGCAGGTCCGTATCGGGGTTGCCTGCTCTCAAGATAGGGCTAACGATGCCGCGCGAACAACTCTATGCCCGTATCGAGGCTCGAATCGACCAAATGATGGCACAGGGCTTCCTACAGGAGGTGCGAAACCTGTACCAAAAAGGGTACAATAAAGACCTGCCTGCCCTGAAAGGGTTAGGCTATCGCCAGATGATCGATTACCTGGAGGGACGCCTCTCCTTAGAGGAAGCGATCCGACTCTGGAAGCGGGATTCGCGGCGGTTCGCAAAGCGCCAGATGACCTGGTTTCGTAAAGAGCTGGGCGTTTACTGGCTCGATGCGAGTGCGGACGCTGAAAACACAGCGCAGGAAATCATTCGTCTCATTGACAAACAGGGAGGGTTATGAAAGATGCCAAAGGCGATTAATTTGCAGGATATGTTTTTGAATCAGGTGCGCAAGGAAGGCATAGGTGTGACGGTCTACCTGAGCGGTGGGCTTCAACTGCGGGGGATGGTACGCGGGTTCGACGCGTTCACTATCCTTCTGGAGAGCCCCGGTAAGCCCGTTCAGCTGGTCTACAAGCACGCAGTCACCTCTATCGTGCCCTCACGACCAGTGCCTGGCTACGGTCCCAGTCGCCCACCAAGTCAGGAAGTGGATTTCGAAGAGTGAACGCGCTTCCTTTTGTTAAGGTTCAAGGTAACGGGAACGACTTCATCTTGCTGGATGGGATTGCGCAAGCGCTCCCAGAGTGGGATTGGGGAGCTTTGGTGCGCCAGTGGTGTCGGCGTCGCTACCATATAGGCGGCGACGGTCTCATGTTAGCGCTGCCCTCCACCAGAGCAGACTTCCGAATGCGCCTATTTAATGCGGACGGTTCGGAAGCTGAGATGTGCGGTAATGGCGTCCGTTGTCTGGCGCACTTCCTGTTTACCCGACATGCTCAAGATGAAGCGCAGTTGCGCATCGAGACAGGGGCAGGTATTCGCGAAGTGTTTCGTGCCTGCCCCGATGCTACCCTAATCCGTGTCGATATGGGCGTACCCCTGTTGGCGCGTGCTGCCATCCCGATGGCAGGCACACCCCCCGACCAGCCCGTCCTCGAACAGCCCCTTGCACTCCCCAACGGGAGAGAGGTCTGTCTCTCTGGAGTCAATACAGGAACCCCGCATGCGGTTCTCTTTGTCGAACAGCCCCTCGATACCTTCCCGCTGGAGCAGATAGGAGCGTCCATCGAACGGCATGCGCTGTTCCCGAATCGCACGAATGTGCAAGTTGCTCGCGTTTGCCAACGCAATCGGGTGGAGGTACGCACTTGGGAGCGGGGCGTCGGTGAGACTTTTGCCTGTGGCACAGGAGCATGCGCGGTGGTGGTTGTGGGCGTGCTAACAGGTCGGCTGGAGACCTCTACAGTCGTTCGGATGCCGGGGGGCGAGCTCCACATTCACTGGGAAGAGCGCCAACGCCTGTGGATGACGGGACCTGCACAAACCGTCTTCGAGGGGCGCGCCCCTGTGCCCTCAGAGGAATCTGCGCGCATGCGCAGGTCTCCTGAAACAAAGGGGAAACCAACGGCGTCCAATAGCGTATAATTAGTCAAGGGTACCCTTTATGCCTATCCGAGACCGACACCGAATAAGGCGAGGCGTCCCCAGCGTGATATTGCTGCTGCTCATGCTGGGACTTCCCTTCGCGCAGGAATCTTCGCACGCCGCGCTAAGTCCTAAAGATAAGGAAGAGATCGATCTGGGCAAGCAAATTGTCGCCCAAATCGAAAAAGAGGTCAAGTTCGCTACCGATCCTGCTTTAGTAGCGCGTGTGAACCGTATTGGACAGACGCTCGCCGAGATTGCGCGCAAGACACACACTCAGGCGTGTTGGGGCGAGTCGGGACCTGCACCGTTTGAATACACTTTTCGGATCATCGATGATAAAGAGGTCAACGCCTTCTCGGTGCCGGGGGGGTTCATCTTTATTCATAAAGGCTTGTTGGACTTCGTCTCCAGTGATGATGAGCTGGCAGGAGTGATTGCTCACGAGATTGCCCATGCTGACCACCGCCATGTAGTGACTCTGTTGCGAGAGGACGCCCGTGTTCAGCAGAGGGTTCTCTTGCCTGCATTGCTTGCAGGGATATTAGGGCGCATGCCATCGCAGGACATGGCAAGTGTGATGACGGGGGCGCAGTTTTACCGAATTGCGCGCCTGAACAGTTTCAGTCAGGAGGCGGAAACCGACGCTGATCTCACTGCGTTGGAGTATCTCCGTCAGTCGCCCTACAATCCCGTTGGCATGCTGGTATTTATGGAGCGTTTGGAAGCAGAAGAGCGCAAGCGCCCTCAGAGGGACTGGGGCATATTCCGCACGCACCCTATCACGCACGAGCGGATCGCAGCCATTCGGAAGGCGCTGACCGAGATGGGTATTCCGATTCGTCGTCGTGAGATTAGCCCTGCTCTGCAAGTGAAAGCGGTGCCCTGCGACGAGTCGCAAACGGAGGGGTTGTACCGCGTGGTGTACGGCAATATCGATATTTTCACTCCTGCGAACAACCCCCAGTTAGGCTCGTCCAAACAGCGTGCCCAACAGATAGCACAGCGTCTCAACAGCCTTCTGGATGATGGGCTCCAGCTTTACGAAATTCAGGTTACATCGGATGGTCGGGCGATTGCCATTCGCGGTCAGGAGCTGGTGCGGGTCACGTGCGAAGATGCGGCAGTAGCACAAAAATCAACTGAAAGTCTCGCCAAATCGGTGCGCGAGGCGATTCGGCGTCTCCTGTGGGCGGATGCAGTGCGAATGAACTTTTAGGGAGCTACAGGCTCGCGCGTGCCTGCGAAGATGTCGCGGATAATCTCATCGATATCCACCTCTTCGATGGTGATGTCATGGATGGGGAACGCCTGCAAGAGCGCACTGGCCACTCGACTGACCTGTTCTCTGGGGACCTCCAGCACCGCTGCAAGCGGTTCCACGCGCACCACGCGCCCGTAGCGTTCCAGAGCGGTGTAGTCGATGGGGTGTTCGAACTGCAGATGGAGGGCACGGAACGGGCTGTAGCGTTCCACAAGTGCCCGCAGAGTGTCGTCGAAGATAAGCTGCCCGTGGTGGATAATTAAAACGCGCTGCGCTAACTCCTGAACATCTTGCATATAGTGGCTGGTTAAGATGATGGTCGTGCGTTCACGCTGATTGTATTCTTTGAGGAACTCGCGGATACGCTTTTGTGAGATCACATCCAGCCCGATGGTCGGCTCATCCAGAAACAGCACGCGCGGTCTATGAAGTAGTGCCGCCAGCAGTTCGCACTTCATCCGTTCGCCGAGCGACAGTTGGCGTACCTGTGTGTGCAGCACATGGCGTATCTCTAACATCTCAGCCAGCTCATGAACCCGACGTTCAAACACCGAGTCGGGCACTTCGTACAACGCCTTGAGCAAAATATAGGACTCGTAAGGGGGCAGATCCCACCACAACTGCATCTTTTGCCCCATCACAAGAGCGATTTGGCGTTGCATTTCTGGGCGCCGCTCCCAAGGGACATAGCCCAGCACGCGAGCAGTGCCAGAGGTCGGGAAGATAATACCGGAGAGCATTTTAAGCGTGGTGGTTTTGCCTGCACCGTTTGGTCCTAAAAACCCCACCAGCTCTCCCTCTTCAATCACAAACGAAATGTCGCGCACTGCTTGCACTGCGTGATGGTCGCGATGGAACAGGCTCTTAATGGCGCCCCAGAGTCCTGGCGGTCGCTTGTAGGAGAGGTAGGTCTTCGTGAGGTGTTCCGCTTCGATTACTGCCATAGGCACTCAAGTATACCCCACTGTCGGGTATACTTCAGGGCGTGGAACTTACGATTTGTATGGAGTCGCTGACCCCGCGTCAGATTGTGGCGGAGCTGGACAAGTATATTGTCGGTCAGGTTCAAGCCAAGCGCGCTGTTGCCGTGGCTCTGCGCAACCGTTACCGTCGTCAGTTGCTCCCTCCGCCCCTGCGTGACGAAATCTTGCCCAAAAACATCCTTATGATTGGACCCACGGGGGTTGGTAAAACCGAGATTGCCCGGCGACTGGCTCTGTTGGTACAAGCGCCTTTCATCAAAATCGAAGCCACCAAATTTACGGAGGTGGGCTATGTGGGGCGGAATGTGGACTCGATGATTCGCGATCTAACGAATGTGGCGGTGCGAATGGTCGACCAAGAAAAGTTTGAGGCGGTGCGTGCCAAAGCGCGTGAGCGCGCTCTGGAGCGCGTGGCCGCGCAGATTGTGGAGAATGAGATGCCCAAGCGTAGGAAACGCGAGAACACTGCTTCGGGGCTCTTCCAGCTGCTTACCGAGACCACTGAAGAGGATATGGATGACGATCTCCCTTACGAATCGCGGGAACGCAGTGCGAGGCGGCGTCGACGCCATCGCCAAATCTTAGAACAGCTGGAAAAAGGCGAACTGAACGACGCCACGCTCACGATAGAGGTGACGGAATCCAACTCGCCGTTCGTGCAGATCTTCTCTTCGCAAGGGCTTGAAGAGATGGGTATTGACATGGACCTTCTGCCCCCATTCGGCATGCGCTCGCAGTCGGTGCGCACGGTCTCGGTAGGGGAAGCCATCGAGTTATTCACCCAACGCGAAGCCCGCAAGCTGATCGATCGGCAGGCAGTGATTCGAGAAGCCATCCAGCGTGTGGAACAGATGGGGATTATCTTCTTGGACGAGATAGACAAGATAGCTGGGGCTCGGAGTACCGTCGGTCCCGATGTGAGCCGCGAAGGTGTCCAGCGCGATCTGCTTCCGATTATTGAAGGCACCACCGTCACCACCAAGTATGGGACGGTTCGCACGGATCATATCCTGTTTATTGCAGCGGGGGCGTTCCACATGTCCAAACCCTCTGACTTGATTCCTGAGTTGCAGGGGCGTCTGCCGATTCGGGTGGAACTGGACCCGCTTGGCTCGGAGGATTTCCGACGCATTCTCACCGAACCTGAGAACGCGCTCACCAAACAGTACCGGTACCTGATGGCGACAGAGGGCGTCGAGCTGGAGTTCACCGAGGACGCAATCGGCGAGATGGCCCGAATCGCGTATGAGGTGAACACCCGCACCGAGAACATCGGGGCGCGGCGGCTCCATACGGTGATGGAACGCTTGATGGAAACACTTTCGTTCGAGGCACCGGAGCGCAAGGGAGAGCATATCGTCATCGATGCGGAGTATGTGAGGGCGCGTCTTGCGGAGGTGGTGCAGGATCTGGATCTGAGCCGGTACATTCTGTAGGGTGTTGCCGACGCCAAGCCCGTACCAGTCGGTTCGGCTGCCACGGTGTTCGCAGAAACAGAGTGCCGATGCTGAACGCGCGGGCCCCCAAAGCCCAGAGGGCTTCTAAGTCTTCCAGGGTGTAGATACCCCCGCCTGCAATAAGGGCAATGCGCGTTTGCTGGCGAAGTTGTCGAATCGCCTCGCGCACCATTGGTCGAATCGGCTCTCCGGAGACTCCACCACCGCCTAACCGTGCCATGGGGGATGGCTTCTCTGGGTAGATCCACTGCCACGGCACAGCATTGATGGCGTGAATTGCCTCTGCTATGCCTTCTATTGCCTGCGCGATCGCCACATAGGGCTGGTCGTAGCCCACTTTTACGATTAGCGGATGCCCAGCTTGCTTCAGTATCTCAGCCAGCCGCACCACATGGCAGACGGTACTTTCGTGGGGCACATTCGGGCACGAGGCGTTCAGTTCGATTCCGGCGAGGTACAGAGGCTTGAGTTTCTGGGCGAGGGCATGCGCCTCTGACTCGGTTTCCGCAAAGACCGAGACAACCGTCTGCAAGCCCGCCTTCTGCATGCGTGGGTAACCCGCGCGAATCCACCAGTCGATACCCGGATTGGTCAGCCCGACAGCGTTCACCACACCACCAGGGATGAGACGCACACAGCGCCATGGCGCATACCAGCGTAGATTCCCACGGCGAGGATGGAGAGTAAGAGTCTTGACAACGATAGTGAACGCGTGGGGGTCTAAAATCCCCACCCATCGGAGGGGATACTCCCACCACCACCCCCGCCCATCGAAGCCTAACGCCCCACTGCCCGTCAGGAACTCAATCCGTTCGCCGTTCGAGAGAGTGATCACACCTATGTTGTACCCGATTCCATTAGGGAGATGGCTTTATTTGGTGGCGATCAGGGGCGATTCGTTTCTGGTGGAGGCGGTCCCGGAGGAAGCGGGAAGCCGGCGGCAGGCAACTGCGCAAGACCGGCGCCCCCGCCTGGGCGAGTGTCGGGAACAGGTTGCTATGTTCTCGGCAACGGTTGAAGCAGGGCTTGAGTGCTGCGGCGCTCAAGCCCTGTGAGGGGGTGCGTTCTAACGCAAGGTGAAGCTACGAGAGAGTGAGAAGCCTACATCCGACTCGCGATTCGGGTGGAACCACCAGACGCCTACACGCCAGTCGCCGATGCGATGAACCAGTGCGAGGTTATACGAGAGCACTTCCCCGGTCATCGTGGGCTGGTGCGAGTAGAACATGAGCGCCGTTCGGTCGTTGAGGCGGTAGTTACCTGCCACGAAACCGATGTCGCGCCCGTTCCGCAGATGTTGCCAGCCTCCCATCAGCGAGAGGTTGCCAGTGGTGTGAACACCCATCGCATAGAAGCCCTCCTGCTGACGGGTGTAGGTTGATGAGAAGCCATACCCGACCAGCAAGCCGACGGGAAGTTGCTCACTCTGACGCGCAAGTTGGTAGCTTACTTGTAGGGTCACCCGCTCCCCATAGCGGGAGTAACCCAAGCCGAGATCGAAGCGGTCGGTCATCCCCGTCTTAAAGAACGAGTGAAACTCGTTCTCCTTCGAGTCCCCAGAGCCAATCATAAACCAAGTTAGCGTTCCCTTCGGAACGGTCAGTTCGGCGAAGTCGGTTGCTGTTTCGCTTCCTTGTTGCGACTGAATCACTACACAGGCAGGGCATCCGCCACTACTCTCTTGCGCACACACTAAGGCGACTAAGGCACAGAACACCACCACTGTTCCAAAAAGTCTGTAGATTCTCATACTGTCTCCTCCTGTGTTGAGAGTTGTTCTGAATCAGTGGTCAAAATGCAAACAAGTTTTGCACAGACGGATGGTCTATGCGTGCAAACCAGAAACTTCTCAACACAGGGGCGGTGCGCATGGCGAAAAAGGGGTCAGAGGAAGCGAATGGTTCCATACTGCAGGCAGACCGAAGCATGGAGCCTTCACAAGCATCCTTTCCAAAGCCGATGGCTCTGGCAGGATGACGATCCATATAACCCCCTCGATGGAGTTGCGGGTCGGTAAGGTATAGTCGGTCCGCGCAGGTTCCGATGCTTTGAGTCGGCACTCGCTTTGACAGGCGGATGCTCTTTGATCGGAGGTGCATCCGCATGGGGCTTTAGCAGGGCGACAGCACGCTTCTTTGGGCGCGCAGCAAGCGCTTTGGCTTGTGGCGCACCGACATGCCGAAAGCCAACCCCGTGTTGGCGGGGCGGCGGCCAGCTGAATGCCCAGCAAAAGCACCCAAAGGCGTACTGCCTGCATAGTAGGACTATACCCCAAATGGGTGAAAAGAAAGTGGGAATGCAAGAACGATTCCCGATTGGACGCCCTCTTCTTTTAGGGAGTACCTTCATGGACATGGGGGTCAACTACCCCATAGCTAAAGCTAGGGGCTTGCGCCTAACCCGCTTGCGCGGGCCGGCACGATAGGCCGGTTG
>PSLB01000031.1:4388-16222 GCA_040289385.1 Armatimonadota bacterium | reverse complement strand
TGGCCGTGGCCGCGGCGGACCGCAGGCGGGCCGGCAGGCCGGACTGTCCGAGGCGCGCCACCAGCGCCCCGGCCTCCGCGGGCCGCGCCCCCCAGCGGCGGCGGTAGTCCTCCTCCACGTCCCCGCCCCAGCCCCAGGACCGGTTGTAGGCCTCCAGCAGCTCCCGGTGGGGCAGCACGTAGCCGTCGCGCAGGCTCTCCCACGAGGGCTCGCGGAGCCAGGCGCGGACGAAGTCGCGGTACGGGCACTCGATCCGCACGGGGACTCCCCTCCTGTTAAAAGCGAAGAGCCCCCACATAGATGAGGGCTCGCTTGGCAGAAAGAGTGAGAGGACTACGGACACGGGCCCGGTAGGTCTTCCGAGTCGGTGATTCCCGTGCCTGGCACGCCGTGTAGGTCGTTGTAGGGACCGTCGACTCCGCTTCCGGTACTGGGAACCGCCTGAAGCCCTGCTTCGGTTGCGATGAGCCCTTCGTTAGCAAGTTGGCGCCAGTTGTAGTAGTAGTTGCCAGCGCCGACTCGTGGGGGCTGACCGTTGACTGTGGTCGCCGGAGTGGGGAACTGTTCGCGCGGGGCGATGTTCCGAACACCGTTCCAGCGGTACCACTTGGCGTGCCCATCGGCGAAGTTGATGACCACGCCCTCCTTATGTCGCGCAAAGGCGAGGAAGTTGAAGTATTCCAGAGGAGCCCGGTTCTTGAGATAGCCGTCAAATAGCATGATGGTATTGACAGGGCTCTCGACCATCGCCATCTTCACCACCGGTGAGCGCTTCGGCGAAATAGGACAGAAGTTCTCCGCGAAAAGCCCCAAGTTGGGGACGTAGCCCACATAGCGGAATGTACCCCTTGCAGGATACGGCGAGCCCGAGTCTTGAACGCGCTGGATCCAATCGATGCCCGGTCGGTAGCTGGGGCAGACGAAGATGTCGGTGTTCTTGATGTAGGGAGCCAGTGCGTCGTAGATCGAGACCAGCTGCCGGTTCTCAAAGTAAGCGCTCATGGGCATGGTCTCGTCGTAGTCGTTCACATACTGCAGGACTGCCAGAGCAATTTGCTTCTGATTGTTGGTGCAGCTGGTTTGACGCGCACTTTCGCGTGCTTGTGCAAACACAGGGAACAGAATGGCCGCCAAAATTGCGATAATCGCAATGACGACCAGCAGCTCGATTAGGGTAAAGCCCTTGCGATTCATACCGTTCATCATGCCTCCTATAGGTTTGTTACCCATGCAAAAATGGCGGAAGCCATAAAAGGAGAGCCCCGCCATCAAGGGTTTCGCTATTATACCCCATAAGACGGTTTGTCAAGGGGTTCGTGTCGCAAACCGAGTGGCAAAACTAGTACTTTAGCGAGTCGTGACATCGGGCATGTGGCAGTAAGCCAAAAACTGCTCGCCGACGCCTGCTTGATCCGTACGCTTCTTGTGCAGGTAGAGGCGGTAGCGCAAAGTGAGCGTTTGTCCTTTGGTGAGCGTGTGGTCGCCTGTGCCGTCCGGTTGGCTCGGCTCGAAATCGTGGATGCCGAAGGGGTTCGCTGCGAACAGCCCGTAGTCGCGCACATGCCAGTAGGTGGGATGGCGGAAGTTGGTGGGGTGATCAAAGATGGCAATCCCCACAATCTCACTGTCCACAGGGCCCGTGTAGTCGCACCACTCGGCGCGTTTGCCCCAAGCCGCCTGGTCGCGCTGACCTTGGGCGTTCACAATTTGTCCTCCTTCCCCACGCTTGACCTCCATACTGCATGCGACACGCACGCCGAAGGTGCCCTCCTTCGTGTCGCCGAAGCGCACCCGTTCCTCGATGGCTTTGAGGGTAACCGTATAGTCGAGCCAGCGCGCTTCAGGAGCCGCATAAAACACCAGCTCTGTGGTCTCCTCCAAAAGGATTTTGCCGTCTGGGGCGATCCAGTCGTTGTGCGCAATAATCCGACTCAGCACCAGTCCCGATTCGATTCGCACCTCCTCGCGCGGTACAATCTGACCCTTGCCCGATCCTTCGTTCCAGAAATCGACACCGTTCACATCACCGTGGGCGAACCAGACGGAGCGATGATGCGGATGGTCGATCGACTCGCCCTGCACGATAGCCATCGGGAAATGGCGCGTGATGGGCTTGCCAGTTGGTCCGTACAGAGGATAGAGGTAGGGCTTAGGCGCTCCCGTGCGCACATGGCTGGCAAACGGCTTCTGCTGGTACGCTATTTGGATGGCGTTGTCGGTTTGGGTGTGCTGAAAGCCATGCGTGCGTTGCGGGTGCGGACGCAGGGTATAGAGTTTGCGCGCCCCTTTAGGTAGGTTGGGCTCGATCCACACCAACCACAGTCTCCCTTCACGCTCAACCACTTGGGCGGCGATTGGAGTGGCTCCTTCCATGAGGGCGTACGGGATCTGAGGCATTCGGCGGGGGAGGGGAACCCACACCGGACAGCCTTGATAACTGGCTGAGCGGGCTTGAATCTGCAGGCGCAACACTGTTTCGTCCTCCATAGAAAGAGAGTTCGGTTTGCAGACGTCGACACCTGCTGTTCAGCGTGTGAGCGAGTCGGGGCGCGGCTCGGGAAGGCTCCACGGTGCAGTTGGACGCCCGCGTGCGTCGCGCTCGATCAGCAGAATCGCGTGGGATCGTGTGGCAACATGCCCATCTGCATGCAAAACATTCACCCCTTTGCCGTGGAACGCACGCAGGTTGTCCGCTACCCAGTCGCCCGATGGATCGCGTCGCCACACGGCCAGGCGCGCAATAAAGCGTGACTGTGGAGTAGGGCGAAACAGCCCATCCTCAAAGCTCAGCACAAATCCATCGTTGCCCCCTGCAAGGGGGTTTGGGTCAATCGTGCCCAGTTGACCGCCCGCAACACTGTCTGCGATCAACACGGTTGCCCCAGGATTCGGAATCGATTCCAGCTTCTGACCGGAGAGGGGCAGGAAGAAACCGTAGGAGAGTCGTAGGCTCTGACCTGATTCGCGGGGATGGGTGATCTCAGTACTGCCACTTAGCGGGTCTGCGGGGCATTTGAAGATGCGCGCAGGGTCTTTGCGGACATATCCGCTGATGCTATGCACCCAGCAGAGGGGACGCCCGTGTTCATCGCGTACAGGTTCCCCGTCGGGTTGGAGATAGTAGGCAATCGGCAGACTACTGTTGAAGTCGGTCTGGTACAGCGTCATCGCCGTTGCCATCTCCTTCAGATTGAAGAGGCAGTCGGAGGTGTATTTGATATCGACGAGCTGTCGGTAGAGCGGGATGAGAACTAAAATGACAATAATCACCACAATAACGAGGGTGATCTTCTCCAGTTGGGTCAACCCATAGCGGTTCATCGTGCGTAAGAGAGGTGGTCGGAGTCCCAGAAGCCTAAGTCACGGAGCAGTTCGCGTGCTTTTTCGCGCTGGACGACGAGATTGGTGCCTTTGCCGTTACGCACGGGCAAGGTTTCCGTGCGGATTTGCGTATCGGGCAGTTGGCTGGCGAAGAAGGCCAATGCCAGCATTTGCTCGTACTCCATCGTGGTGCGGATGTGGCGTAGGGCGGCGCTAAGCGCATTCGGCGCCTTCAACCAGACGGTGGGGTCTTTCAGACGCTCTTTAATGGCGCGCATAAACTTCTGTTGGCGTTCGATACGATGAAAGTCGCTATCGGAGTGGCGGAAGCGCACATAGCCCAACGCTTGCTTGCCGTTTAGGTGGTGAACGCCAGGCTCCAGATCGATATGGAGATCGCCCCAGTTATCGCGGTAGTGCATAGGTTTCTCGATCTCGAGGGTCACCCCTCCTAAGGCATCGACCGCCTCCTCGAAGGCTTTGTAGCTGACGATGACGACATGATCGATAGGGATATCCCCCAGCAGTCGGCTTACGGTTTCAGCAAGGAGTTGCGGTCCCCCTAATGCATGGGCGGCGTTGATCTTGCCCCATCCATGTCCGGGGATGCGCACGAGGGTATCGCGCGGGATGGAGAGCGCGTGAAGATTCCCCTTTTTGAAGTCGAACTGAGCGACCATGATGGTGTCGGTACGCGCGGTGGCCGTGACCACGTGCTTGCGGTGGTCGCGGTTCTCATCGGCTCCCGCAATCAACACGGTGATGCGATCTCTGGCGGGAAAAGCGTTCTCGGGCTTGGTCTCACCACGCAGATAAGCGACCACCGCACGACGGACCGTGCCCTCGCCTGCTACGCTGAGGTAGCCAATAAGCGTGCCGAAGGCGAGCCCAAACAATCCCATCAAGATCCAGAAGGCGAACCAGAGCGCGCGTCGCCTTCGCTTACCTGCATGATGCTCTCTTGCCCGCTTCGACATAGGTGCGCCTAGTTTACCCGATGAAGCGGTCCAACTGTTCCAGCACGCCATACCGCGCCCCGCGAATGCTGACGAAACATCGATCGTGGCGGAGTTGGGTTAGCACCTGTTCCAAAAGAAACGCACCGATGGGCAAGATGCGGGCACGCTCTGGCTCAGCGCCGGGCAGTTGGCGCCGATCTCTTTCGGGCAGGGCAAGCATGAGCGTGCGAATCTCACGGAGCGTCTCCAGCGTGAGGCAGGTTCCGTGAACAATTGCAGGGTCAAACTGAGAATGCTTCCCAGCCAGAAGCGCAAGGTTGACCCCTGTACCCCCGATAGCGACCGCGCGCTCGGCAGGGGGACATGAGGCGAGAAGGGTCAGCAGCGGCTCCAAGTGCGCTTGCAGAGCGAAGAGGTTGTCCCCAAACTGCTCGTGCATGCGCACCGCGCCGATAGCGAAGCTGTGGCTCCACTCTGGAGTGCGCATGCCCGTACAGACCTCCACACTCCCTCCACCGACATCGATGACCGCCAACCGTCCCTCGGAGCGGAATAAGGGATCTGAGGAGACGGAGAGAAAGCTCAGCTCTGCCTCTTCCGATTCGGAAAGCACCCACACCGTTAGGTCGGGCGCCAGCGCATGAAGTGGCTGGAGTATGGCTTCGGGGTTGTGTGCCTCGCGCACGACTGCGGTGGCGATTGCCACACATCGGCACACACGCGCTTCAGAGCATACCTGAAGGTAGCTCTGAATCGTTCGGAGCGTGCGTGCGACAGCCTCAGCCTGCAAGTGGTGGCTGGGGCTGAACCCTTCCGCTAAGCGAGTGATAGTGGTCTGGTCGGTGAGAACCCGCCAGCCTTCTGCAGTTTGCTCTGCAATCAGCAGGAGTACCGAGTTGGAGCCGATATCGAGGACCCCGATTCTCATGGGAGGTCTTCCCAGTGGGCAGAGCGTACTTCAGGCAGTTGGAGGAGATCGTGAAGCACGGCAGACGGGGTTTGATCGTCGCGTAGATGCACTTGCAGGGCGAAGACTCGGGTGTTGGGCACCTCGGGGAACTCTTGGCGGAAGGCGCTCAGCTCGGCGCCGCGTTGTGCCAGAACGCGGAAGACCCCTTCCAGCGGGGCGGTCGCTTCTAAAGTGACCCACAGGGTAGGCACCCGCGAGTGACGCTGGATTCGCTCTTCAGGAATTCGCAGCAGCACCAACGCTCCATAGACGAACAGCGTGGCGACCAGAGCCATCAGGTAAAAGCGTGACGTGCCCATCCCGACGGTCATCCCAATGGCCACAACCGCCCACAGGCTCGCGGCGGTGGTCAGCCCGCGCACCACACTTCCTTGACGCAAGATCGTGCCCGCCCCGATAAAGCCGATCCCGCTCACGATTTGGGCGGCGATGCGTGAGGGGTCAGAAGGCGCTGCAAACGAGCGGGATAAAATCATCATCAATGTCGTCCCCAGACAGATCAGCACATGGGTGCGAATGCCCGCAGGGCGCCCCCGCATTTCACGCTCCCAGCCGATGAGGGCGCTCAAAATCAGCGCAATCAGCAGCTGGAGGCTCACATGTCCGATCTCATGCCAATCTCCTACCTGCACCCTGTGAAGTGTACCTAAAGCCTTCTCTCGCGCCCATTTGGGCAAGCCGTTTCGCTTGGCAGTGGGGTCAGCGCAGAGGCTGGGGTACAATATGCCCATCTATGGAAGGCGTCGAGAAACTGGTGATTATTGGTTCGGGTCCTGCGGGCTACACGGCGGCGATCTACGCCTCACGCGCGAACTTGAACCCTCTCCTGTTCGCAGGGGTTCAACCGGGTGGGCAGTTGATGATTACGACCGCTGTGGAGAACTATCCCGGCTTCCCAGAGGGGATTCAGGGTCCTGAGCTAATGGAGCTTTTTCGCCAGCAGGCGAATCGGTTCGGCACGCGCATCCTCTATGAGACGGTGATGCGCGTCGATTTTTCGGAGCGCCCGTTCCGACTGTGGAGCGATTCGGGCACGGAGTATCGCGTCCACGCCGTGATTGTGGCGACAGGAGCCTCTGCGAAGTGGCTGGGGTTGGAGTCGGAACAGAAACTTCAAGGGCGGGGCGTGTCGGCGTGCGCGACCTGCGACGGCTTCTTCTTCCGCGGCAAAAAGGTGATTGTGGTAGGGGGGGGCGATACCGCGATGGAGGAAGCTCTCTATCTCACGAACCACTGTGAGAAGGTGTATGTAGTGCACCGACGCGATGAACTGCGTGCCTCCAAAATCATGCAAGAGCGCGCCTTCCGCAACCCCAAAATCGAGTTCATCTGGAGTACCATCGTAAAAGACATCTATGATGTCAACTTGGGCAAGGTGGTCGGCGTCCGATTGCACAATCTCAAGACGGACGGATCGTACGACTTTGCCATCGACGGTGTCTTCATCGCGATCGGGCACACGCCCAACACGCAGATCTTTCAGGGCATTCTGGAGATGGACGAGCAGGGCTACCTGATCACGCACGATGGCACCCATACCAGTGTGGAAGGGGTATTCGCCTGCGGTGATGTGATGGATAAGGTCTACCGTCAGGCGATCACAGCGGCGGGCACAGGCTGTATGGCGGCGATCGATGCGGAGCGCTGGCTTGCCAAAATCTTCCACTAACGAGGTATACTCCTGATATGCGAAAATGGGCTCTTATCGGTCTGTGTATGGCGATGTTCGCTGTGTGGGCGTTGGCGCAGAACCGTTCGGAACAAGCGTCGGGTTCGTCGTCTGCGCCAACGGCTACGACGACCGCTCAGCCGTCTGCTTCTGTCAAGCCTTCGCAGAAACCGCCTGCCAGCGCACCCAAAGAGGGCACGCTAACGGTACAGGCACAGTTCCTGGGCTTCTTCTCGCGAGGCGAGGGCACACTGACCCTTCGCGGCAAAGGCTATCTCATCGTTGCAGATGTTCAGGGAGAATATTCGGTGAGCGGGTTCACTCTACAGAAAAGTCTGCCGCGCGGGGTGCAAATCCCTGCTCCGTGGAAGGAGCGTGTCAAGATCTATTTCGGCAACGGCACGCTGACCCTTAAGGGCAAGTACGATGCCGTTCGGGGCAACCTGAAAAACGCCTCCCTCCAGTTTCGGGGTAATGGCGCGTTTAATGTGAGCGGTATCGGCAAGGCACACTATAGCAACAAAGAGATTGATCTCTATCCTACCGCCGTCTCCACCCTGATGATCCCTGAGCCCCAGTGGCAAAACGAGAAGCTCGATGTGGTGCCCAACCCAAAGATGAAGCGGTAGCCCATGCGCCTCATCGCTCTGCAGCTGGAGAACTTCCGCCAGTACAAACAAGCGCAGATCGCCTTCGATACAGGGATCACGGCTATCGTCGGTGCCAACGGCGCGGGCAAAAGCACGCTCGTGGAAGCCATTCTGTGGGCACTCTATGGCGCCAGAGCGTTGCGCGAAGGCACGGACACCCTGCGATTCCTCTGGTCCAAAGGGGGCACTCAAGTACAGGTACAACTGGAGTTCGAACTCGGTGGGCGACGCTATCAGGTCACCCGAACTCCCAAAGATGCCCAGCTCGCCCAGCTCCATGAGGGCGGATGGCATCCAATCGCCAAAAGCACCTCCGGAGTGAACGAAGCCCTCCCCAAACTGCTCGGGATGAACCTGCTCCAGTTCCAGACCAGCTTCTGCGCGTGCCAGAAGGAACTGGAGTTTATGAGCCACACGCCCGACAAACGGCGCGAGGAAATCAGTCGGATGCTCGGCTACGAGCGCATCCGCACGGTCACCGAAACGCTCAAACAGCAGACCCGCGCCCTCGAAGCCGAAATCGCAGGGCTTAAACAGGGTATCGGCGATCCGACCGCCCTCGAACAACAAGCTGAGCAGACCCAACACGAACTCCTCCAGTACGAACAAACTATCCAACAGCTCGCAATGCAGCTGGAGACCGCTAAGCGCGACGCCGAACACGCCGCGCTCCACCTCGATGCCCAAAAAGCCCGCAAGCAAACCTATCAGAGCCTCCTCCAGCAACAGCAACTGCTCGAACGCGACCAGCAAAACCTCCAACATCAAGAGGAACAACTCAAGAGGCGCTGGAACGAAATCCGCACCGCCGAAGAACGATACCGCGCCCTCCACCACGACGCACAGCAGTACCAACAGATTGTGCGCGAGTTGCGCCAACTGGATGAACTCGCCCAGCATGCCCAGCGGCGCGCCGAACTCCAAGCTACCCTCCAAAGCCTCGAACAGAACCTTCAGCAACTCCAGCAAGAGCGCGCCCAGCTCCTGCAAAAACAACACGAATTAGACGCCCTTCAGCCAGAACTGGAATCGGCGCGCACCCTCGAAGCGCAACTCCAGCAGATACGCCAGCGCGCTCAGCAAGCCCACCAACGCGCCCGACTCGAATCGGAAATCCGGCACATCCAACAACAACTCGAACTGCTCGCCCAACAGAAAGAAGAGTACGAAGCACTCCAACAGCAAATCCAAGCCCAAAAAGAGAAGCTGAAACAACTCCGACACGAGCGTACCCAAAAAGAGACGCATCTCGCCAACCTCCAAACCCACTGGCAACAAAACCGCTCCAATGCCCTCGCCCAACTGCAAACCCAGCAGAACCAAGTCCAACAACTCCGACAACGAATCCAACAACTCGAAACGCTCGGCGCAGAGACCGAATGCCCCACCTGCGGGCAACCGCTCGGAGACGCCTACGAAGCCGTTCTCCAACAAGTGCGTACCGAACTGCACCAAGCGCAACAGCACATCCAGCAACTGGAACAGCAGCTGACCGCCCTCAACGCGGAACCCCCAGCGCTAATTCAAGCCCAGAGTGAGCTTCAGGTAATCCAGCAGCACTGGGATCAGGCGAATCGAACTCTCGCCCAGCTCGAGCGACACGCCCAACAGCTCGCCGAAACGCTCCAATCGGTACCGACACTTCAGCAACAGCTCCAACAGAAACAGCGCGCCCTTGAGGCCATCCCCCCCTACGACCAGAACGAGGAACGCCAAGTCCTCAGCCAGTTAGAAACCTTCAAGCCGAAGCAGAGCCGCGCTCAGCAACTGCAAGGTGAGCTGAACCGCTTGCCGCAAATTGAACGCGACCTCGCCCGCCACGAGCAAACCAAGCAACGGATCCTGCACGACCTCCAAAAAATCCCCACCGGTTATGACCCCCAACGGCACGCTCAACGGCGTCAGCAGGCAGACCAGCTCCAGTCTCTCTATGAAGAGGCGCTCCAACTCAAAACGCGCCTCAACGATAAACCGACGCTCAAAGAACAAATCCGACTCCTGAAGGTACAACAAGAGCAAAACACAGCCAGCCTACAGAAGGTGGCAACCGAACTCAGCCAGTTAGGCTACTCCGAAGCGGACTACCTCGCAGCAGAAGCTGCCTTTGAGAACGCACGGCAGACTTTAGAAACGCTGGAGCGGACCCTCCACGAACAGCGTTCCCAGCACACCGCACGCCAGAACCTCTTAGCCACCCTCCAACGCCAGATTGCCGAAATCCGTCAACGCCAGCAGGAGCTGGAACAAAAACAGCGCACCGCCCTTTTTCATACCACGCTCTACAAAGCGATGCAGGAGTTCCAAAAGGAGCTCAACACCCGCCTGCGCCCGATACTGGCAGGCTATGCCAGCGAGTTCCTTAGCTCGTTGACAGGCGGACGCTATACCCAACTGGAGATCGACGAGCAGTTTCGGTTCTGCCTGATTGATGACGGGGTACGCAAAACGGTCATTTCTGGCGGCGAGGAAGATGTGGTCAACCTCAGTTTGCGTTTGGCTTTGGCACGCCTGATCACCGAGAAAGCGGGACAACCGCTCTCGCTACTGATTCTGGATGAGGTCTTCGGTTCGCTGGACACAGAGCGGCGCACGAATGTGCTGAACCTGCTTAACAACCTGCGCGACTGGTTCGAGCAGATTCTGGTCATCTCGCATATCGAGGAGATCAATGAGGCGGCGGAGCGCTGTCTGTGGGTGGTTCGGGATGAGCGCACGCGCACCAGCCGCGTGCACGAGAAACTGCCAGGCGAGGCAACTGCTGAAGCGGTTGCTGTGGCAGCGGAACCGCCTCAGCCCGTGCCCCCCCTCTTCGGTCATGAACCTTCGCAGCGTTGATGTCCGCTCTCTCGTAGAAAGAGGCGAACAGTACGCTAAATTAGGTGCCCTCTTGCCAGGAGTTTAGGTACTTCTCCTGTTCGGGAGTAAGCGTGTCGATGGCGATGCCGAGTGCCTGCAGTTTGAGCCGTGCGACTTGAGCGTCGATCGCCGCAGGGACAGGGAAGACCCCTTTCGGCAGATTATTGCGGTGCTGGACGATATACTCCACACTGAGCGCTTGGTTGGCGAAGCTCATGTCCATCACGGCGGCGGGATGCCCTTCTGCCGCAGCGAGATTGATAAGCCGTCCTTCGCCCAGCAGGAAGAGCCGTCTCCCATCGGTCAGTTGGTACTCTTCGACGAAGGGGCGCATGGTGCGCTTGCTTGCCGAGAGCCGCTCCAGCGCAGGGATGTCGATCTCCACATTAAAGTGTCCTGTGTTACAGACGATTGCGCCCGACTTCATGTGGCGGAAGTGTTCCTCGCGCAGGACATGGTAGTTGCCTGTGACGGTCACGAAGATGTCGCCGACGGTAGCGGCTTGGGCGAGGGGCATCACCTCGTAGCCATCCATCAGTGCCTCCAGCGCTTTGAGCGGGTCGACTTCGCAGACGATGACATGGGCGCCCAGTCCGCGCGCGCGCATCGCCACGCCACGCCCGCACCAGCCGTAGCCGATGACCACGAACTTGCGCCCTGCCAGCAAGAGGTTCGTGGCGCGCATAATCGCATCGACAGTGCTTTGCCCCGTACCGTACCGATTGTCGAACAGGTGTTTGGTGTAGGCGTCGTTGATGGCGATAACAGGATATTGCAGGACACCGTCCTTTGCCATTGCCCGCAAGCGAATGACCCCTGTAGTGGTCTCCTCGGTGCCCCCGATGACGCTCGCCAGCTGTTCGCGCCGTTCGCTATGCAGAACGGTCACTAAGTCGCATCCGTCGTCCATGGTGATGTGGGGTTCGATGTCGATGGCTTGGTGGATATGTTTGTAGTATGTCTCCTTATCTTCGCCTTTGATAGCGTACACGGCGATGCCTTCGTATTTGACCAAAGCGGCGGCGAGGTCGTCCTGGGTGGAGAGGGGGTTCGAGGCGCAGAGGGCGATTTCGGCGCCGCCTGCTTTTAGCGTACGCATCAGATTGCCCGTCTCGGTGGTCACATGCAGGCATGCGGCGATACGGATTCCTTTGAGGGGCTTCTCTTGTTCGAACCGCTGGCGGATGAGCCTGAGGACGGGCATTTCGTTCTCTGCCCATTCCAAGCGCAGGGCGCCCTGCTCGGCTAATGTTAAGTCTTTGACATCAAAATGCACGAGGTTACCTCCTTACAGGGGAATTATACCTGCAGGGGGTATTTTTTGCACAGTCCACCTCCAGAACGCGCCGCCGCAAGCCCCGGGCTTTAGCCCTGGGGAGGAGGCGGCGCTTGCTCCCCTCCATCATCAT
>PSLB01000031.1:0-4328 GCA_040289385.1 Armatimonadota bacterium | reverse complement strand
CCGCCGGCGGTGGGCCGTCGTCAACCGGCCCTGTAGGGGCACGGCATGCCGTGCCCCTACTTTAGCCGTGGGGTAGTTGACTCACGCACGCCCACTCCTTCCAACCTTAGGCCGACTCACCGAAACCCAACTCGCCCGCACTCTCACACACTCTCTCTAACCAGAAACGAAGGTGGCCTCCACACCATAGCGCGGGAGCCATGTGTCCAGCAGCTCGTCATGAACCCCATGGCTAAAGGGGCTTGCAGCGAGGCCGGTTGGCCTGCCGCGTACGGTCGCATGACGACCTTACCGATATCGTGGAGCAAGCCTGCCCGATACAGGAACTGTATTTTATCGGCGTTCCATCCGAAGTAGCAGGCTATCTGGGTGGCATAGGTCGCTACGCGATGCGAATGCTCCGCAGTAAAGCTTGATTTGGCGTCCACAATCATAGCGAACGCTTCGCAGATACGATCGATGTCAACAGGGCTCGCCTGACGGGCGAACTCGGGTAGCGGGAGTTGCCATTCAGGGTTGCGCAACAGCTCTGCATGGAGCGCCCACAGGCGGGTGTCCTTCTTGAAGCTCTGGGCAACACGCACCAGTTCAGGGTCGAACCAGCGTTTGCTACGCTTTCGAAGCATATCGTAGGTGACTCGAAGGTAGAGGCGAACACTTCCATCGTTTGCGCCATGCAGAGGATGCGAGCCAGTAAGGGGATCTGTTCCCCTTTGAGGTGGTAGGGAGAGCCCCAGCCGTCCCAGTGTTCATCGAGGTACTCGATGGCTTGGGCAGTGTTGTCGGAGAAACCGATATAGCGTGCGATTTGGGCGCCCCGTGTGCACCGCGCTAAAGTCACCTCGTCCATCACCTTGGGGGAACCGAGCGTCTCCTTGAGGGCGTGCACAATCTTCTGCACGATGGGGGCGCCTGGCATCATATGTTCGAGAGCGAAGCGTATGGACTCGATGGGGTTCGACCAGTTGACCAGTTTCACATGGCGCTTGGTAATCAGATCGTCGGCTGCGAAAACTTTGTAGACGCGTACGGCATTACTGGAACAGCCCGCATCTTTGAGCAGAGTGGCGTAGAACAGATCGCGCCGCTCTGTCTTCGGCAAGTCGAGCGATTCGGCAATACGCATCGTGATGAGGGTAGTGCGTGCGGCATGTCCACGTGGTTGCCCTTCGGTAATGTCCAGCGCGTGGCTCAGTGCGCTCAGAAGTTCGTCAACCGTCAACTGTGCTTCCATCTTTCCGAATTATCGTCAGGCAAAAGCCGTTGCCAGAGAGGTGGGCACGCGCACAGGCACGGAATGGGAGCTTTCTGTTTCGAGACGGGTACAATATGTCGCCTCATGGATACGGTCAGGATGGGATTGGAGGAGGAGGTGTTCCTCACGGAGCCGATGCGTCCGCATCTTGGCTCGCTGTACTATATGGCACGCCTGTTGATTCGCAATCCTCACCACTATTACCGGCACTCCGCTAGCAACTTTGCACGCGGAAAGGATATACGCTATGGTCTGATGAGTACTGTAGAGATTGCCACCACGCCTCATTTGGCTCCTGATGGTCTATTGGAGGAGTTTCGCTTGCGTCGGCGCGATCTGATTGAGGTCGTCGATAACGCCTACATTGTACCTGTGGGACACCTGTTCGACACTGAAACCCCGACGAACACCGGGGGGCTTCATCTGCATGTGGGCGTCGTCCCCGAACGCAGGAGTCAAGTGTATGCGAACCTTGCTCACTTTCTGCCTTTGCTCATGCTGCTGACCGTTAGTAGCCCGTATGCGGGTGGGCGCTATTTTGGACAGTCGTATCGGATAGCGCATTCGTTTGCTATTGGACCGCTACGCGAAGATCCCACCTATCGCTTTCAGGACCTGATTGTTACCCGAAGGTTAGGCACTGTGGAGGTTCGGGTGTTGGATCCTGTTTGGGATTACGAGCGCGTGCGCTGGGTCTTACGCGCCGTACGCGCGATAGTGGATATTCCGGGAACCTACCCACTCGACCGCGATCGGTACGGAGAATTGCGCGAGCAAGCCTGTCGGGCTGGATATACACGCGGTTTGCAGTCGCTCTACCGTGAACTCTGTTCGTGGATCACGATTCCCGAACGGTTGTTTCAGGAGACGGTTTCGGATCGGTTAGCGGAGTGGGTGGCGCGTTACGGGATGTTGGCGACCTACGCCAGCTTAGACTATGCTTATCGGACGGGCGCTTGGCAGTATTGCTCTCCGCGTCGTGTGGTGCCTTCTGTGTGGCGTGCTTGTGCGGGGGTTGCTGGCTACTATCTGCTTCGCCTACCCTACGCCGCATATAAGGCGTGGGTAGAGTGGCATGGGTGATGTGGGGTACAATTGGGGCGATGGAGTGGCATGTCCTGCTGTTGGCGATGGTGATCGCTTTCTGGATGGGTGCGCTCCCATTTGGATACTGGGTAGCGCGTATGCGGGGCGTTGACATTCGCACAGTGGGGAGCGGGAACATTGGGGCAACGAATGTATTTCGCACGCTGGGGGCTAAAGCGGGTCTGATGGTGCTGTTGCTGGATGCGCTTAAGGGCTGGCTTCCGACCTATGCGGTGATGCGTTATACCGAAGGCGACAATTTTGCGGGGGTTTTGGTAGGTGTTATGGCGATTGCGGGGCATCTGTTCTCTCCGTTTTTGGGGTTTAAGGGGGGCAAGGGGATTGCGACGGGGCTGGGGGCGCTGTTGGCGCTTTCTCCTACGCTGGTGGCGATTGTATTGCCGGTGTGGATAGGTGTATTAGGGCTCACGCGTTGGGTTTCGCTGGCATCAATGGTGGCGGCGGTACTGGTTCCTATTGTAAGTGCTTGGTTAGGCTTGTCAGTGTACACGACAGTGGTTTTGGCGTTGGCTGCGGCGGTTGTGGGGTGGAAACATCGTTCGAATCTGGTTCGGATATGGCGTGGTGAGGAGCCGAAGCTTGGGGAGAGGCGTCGTCCTCTGCCGTTGGAAGGGGCGTGTTTGGAGTTAGCGCGTGAAGCGGTAGAGCGTTTTATTCGCGAGGGGACGCGCATCGTACCCGATTTGTCTCGGTTACCTCGTGAGCTACGGGTACCGGGCAGTGTGTTTGTGGCTATCTATCAGGACGGTGAGGTGCGTGCGCAGATGGGAAACTTGACCCCTCAGCAGCCGACGCGTGCCCACGAGATTGTGTATCAAGCCATTCAGGCTGCGATTTTGGACACGCGTCACCCCCCAATTGGCGAGCATGAACTGCCCACCCTGCAGTATGTGGTTTATTTGGTTGAGTCATACGAGCCGTTGGGCGAGTTGTTGCAGGTGGATCCACGGCGGGATGGGGTTCTGGTAGAGTGGCGTGATCGGCATGTGGCACTGGTGCCGCCCTTGCCTGAGGTGCACACGCCCGAAGAGCAGATTGCGCTGGCGTATGCGCGTGGGGGCATTCCCAGCGAGGCGGAGGCGCAGGTGTATCGGGTTCGGCTTCAGCGGCTGGGATAGGCGATGTGGGTCAAAATTTGTGGGATCACACATCCCGATGATGCACGAATCGCCTGCGAAGCGGGGGCCGATGCGGTGGGTTTTGTGTTCGAGCCGAGCAGTCCGCGCCACCTTCCCAATCAGCCCCACTGGCATCAGTGGGTTGGGCGTGTGGAGGGGGTTCTTCGCGTGGCGGTGTTCGTAGACTGGTCGAACTTGCCAGAGTCGTTGGCGTGCTTCGATGCGCTCCAGTGGAGCCCACCCAGCGAATCGGCTCTGGAGGCATACCTTCAATCTGCCAAACCGCTCTCCTGCCCCCTATGGGTTGCTTTGCGTCTTGCGCCGAAGACGCCGTCGGAATCGGCGATGAAGCGGATACAGAGTTTGGTGGGGTACGCGGAGGGTGTGGTGCTCGATTCGTATCATCCCACCCGATTCGGAGGGACAGGGGAGCCCCACGATTGGGCGCGCGCAAGAGTGCTGTGTGGACAGAGCCCGCTACCTGTGATTTTGGCAGGCGGTCTCACGCCCGAAAATATACGTGAGGCGATTCGGCAGGCACGCCCGTTTGGTGTGGATGTGAGTTCAGGTGTTGAGCGGTCGCCTGGGGTCAAGGATCCGGAGCGGGTGCGTCGCTTTGTTGCGCTCGCGAAGCAGGAGGCTAACCTGTCATGAACCCCATGGCTAAAGCCAGGGGCTTGCAGCTAGGCGCAACCTCCTGTCACGGGCGAACCGCCGCTCCTTCCTCCGACGCTTCTTCAAGAGGCGCTTGGCGGACTTCGTTCCCTTGGCTTGGAGCCTGGCCCGCAGCTTTGCATGGCGCTTCCGCAAACCGTTCAGGTGTCCGCCGGAGTAGGTATCGCCGTCCG
>PSLB01000030.1:0-16257 GCA_040289385.1 Armatimonadota bacterium | reverse complement strand
CACCCGCGCCGCGATCACCAGTTGAGCGGGAAGATCGTGGAATCTCGCCCGGATGGTGCGGTAGGTGGCATGGTGCAGCCGGACGCCATTCTTCTCCCGATGCGCCCAACCATAGGCTGCGACGGCATTGAAGCACTCGGTGTGTTGCCCAAGCGTCTCCAGGAGGGTGTCTGCCTGCTCGCGGTCTGGTTTCAGCCGAAGCCGGATCGTTCGCTGCATGTTCATATACTACCACCTTTTGCGAAAGGAGGGAAGGCGGCGCTCCTCCCCAGGCCTAAAGGTCGGGGTCTCCGCGCCGCAGTACACGGATGAGTTCTGGGAGGCAAGCAGGCGCGCGTTTAGGGGGTGTGGGAGGGGGCTCTCCAAAACCCCTGTGGATGCCAACGATTTCGAGGTATCCTTTATAGGAGCCTGCGTTGGTGCAGGATGCTCATAGGAGAGCCTTATGCTGGAGGAACAGACCGATGATTACCGAGAGCAACATGACTCAGACGATCGACAACCCAGAGATTGACGCGTTAATAGGGCAAGCCAATCCCCTTTACTGGAATCTCTCTATGCCTGCGTTGGTGGAGCATGCGATTCGTCGTGGTGAGGCGATGCTGGCGTTGAACGGAGCGCTGGTTGTGCGTACGGGTCAGTATACGGGTCGCTCGCCACGCGATAAGTTTGTGGTGGCTCGTCGCGAGCATGAACAGTATATCGATTGGGGTGTTGTGAACCAGCGGATGGAGCCTGAGGTATTCGAACGGCTCTTCGCGCGCCTTACCGCCTACCTTGCGAACCGTCCGTTGTTTGTTCAGGACTGTTTTGCAGGGGCTGACCCACGCTATAGCCTGCCTATACGGGTGATCACCGAGTATGCGTGGCATAATCTGTTCGCCAAACAGCTTTTTATTCGTCCGTCTGCCGAATCGATTCGAGATTTCCGTCCGGGTTTTACTGTGATCTCGGCGCCAGGTTTTAAAGCTGTTCCTGATATCGATGGCACGCGTAGCGAGGTGGTCGTGGCGCTCGATTTTCGAAGGCGGATTGTGCTGATTGCTGGCTCTGCCTACGCAGGGGAGATCAAAAAGTCTATCTTCACGGTGATGAACTACCTCTTGCCTCTTCAGGGAGTGTTTCCGATGCACTGCTCAGCCAATATGGGGGTGGAGGGCGATGTGGCGTTATTTTTCGGCTTGAGCGGTACGGGCAAGACTTCGCTCTCGGCGGATCCGGAGCGTCGGCTGATTGGCGATGATGAACACGGCTGGAGCGAGAGCGGAATCTTCAACTTTGAGGGCGGATGCTACGCCAAGTGCATTAACCTCTCCCGCGAGAACGAACCCCAAATTTGGGATGCGATCCGATTCGGGAGTGTCGTCGAGAATGTGGTGGTAGACCCCGACACGCGCGTTCCCGACTATGCCGATGCCAGCATTACCGAGAACACGCGTGCTGCGTATCCGCTGGACTACATCGAGGGAGCAGTCATTCCGAGTGTTGGGGGGCATCCGCGCCATCTGTTCTTTCTGGCAGCGGATGCTTTCGGGGTTCTCCCACCTATCAGTCGGCTTTCGGTAGGGCAGGCGATGGAGATGTTTCTGCTGGGCTACACAGCGAAAGTGGCAGGTACCGAACGTGGGATTACAACCCCCCAGATGACCTTCAGTGCCTGTTTCGGGGCGCCGTTTCTCCCGATGCCGCCCCAGCGTTATGCAAAGATGCTCGGCGAGAAGTTAGCCCAACATTCGGCGCAGGCGTGGCTGATTAACACAGGCTGGACAGGTGGACCCTATGGCGTGGGGCATCGGATCCCCATTCGCTACACTCGCGAGATGATTCGCGCGGCACTCAAGGGGGCTTTGGAACAGGTGGCGTACCGAACCGATGCTATTTTCGGGCTGGAAGTGCCTGTCCATGTGCCCGACGTGCCCGATGATTTGCTCAATCCGCGTGCCACTTGGAGCGATTCTAAAGCCTACGACGCTCAGGCGCATAGGCTCGCTGAACAGTGGCAGGCACATCTTCACCACATCGGCGCCAGCTTAGAGGGTTAAAAGAAAAAGGAGGGTGGCAGTGAAAGGAGAGCAAAGCCTGCCACCCCCAAGGAAGGAAGGTGAACTCGTTCCCAATTCTTATTATCGGCGTCTCGCATCTGAATCTTTAGCCCTGTCGGGTATTCTTTAAGCCACAACTGCCTGCTGATGGCAATTATACCCTATCGCTTCGAGATTTCCTGCTATTCTCTGATACGGATTATCGCGATGAAAAGTTTCCGTTCGGCGTTGGAATCGGTTTGGCTTACCCCGCGACGCACGCTGTTGAGCGGACTGGGTATGTTGGTGGGGGTGTCGGCGATCGTTAGAACCCTTTCAATCCGATGACAGCCTCCTTTAAAGGCGGACTCGTGGCGGTTCTTAGGAGGGCAACCCTTCGATAGGCATAGGGGCAGGCTGAGTGCAGGTACTTTCCAGCACTCGGTGCGTCTGGCTTTCAGACGACTCGTTGAACGCCAGCATCGCGTCTAGCACATGGTACGCCAGTTCGCCACTGGCTCGGTGCGGGCGCCCTTCTTGGATCGCCAGAATCATCTCCGCCAAACCCAAAATTCGGCTTTGCGTGTCGTAGGGATGGGTATGGGGCACCTCCGTCCAGTCGCTACGCTCTTTAGAGCGCAGCAGTACGGTTCCGCCAAAGCCATTCGGGTCAGGCACAGCCAGCGAGCCCTCCGTGCCGTAGATTTCGATGCAGGGCAGTCGATGTGCCCACACATCGAACGACATCACCACCGTGGCAATCGCACCACTATGGAACTCGATGGCGCCTGTAATGTGGGTGGGCGTCTGCACTTCGATGACCGTGCCGTACTTTGGTTGACTGGTGACGAAGCGTGTTGGGAAAGTGATACGGCTAATTCCTGCGACACGCTTCATGGGACCCATCAGGTTCACTAAGTCGGTGAGGGAGTACGGCCCCATGTCCAACATCGGGCCGCCACCGGGCTCGTAATAGAATTCGGGGTTCGGATGCCACGATTCCACGCCGCGGCTCAGCATGAAGGCGACTGCGCCAATCGGCTCCCCGATGGATCCATCGTCGATGAGCTTTCTGCAAGTCTGGTGTCCTGCCCCTAAAAAGGTGTCGGGGGCACATCCCACGCGTAATCCTTTGGCACGCGCCAGTTCCAGCACGGCGCGCGCCTCCTCCCGATTCACGCCCAGTGGCTTCTCACAGTAGACATGCTTCCCCGCTTCTAACGCCATGCGATTGACTTCTGCATGGGCTTTCGGGATGGTCAGGTTCAGCACCGCTTCGATTTCGGGGTCTGCAAGCAGGTCTTCAGGGGAACACACTTTGGGGATTCCGAACTCTTCGGCACGACGCTGGGCATTTTCGGGCACGATGTCCGCCACGGCAACGATTTCTATCATTGGGAAGCGCCGCGCCACCTGCAGATAGACGCCACTGATGCTTCCCGCTCCGATTAGCCCCACTTTCATTGTTGTTGTCTCCTTTTATGTAGTGTGATATGCGATTAACTGCACTTGGGTAGGGGTGGCGCGCATCACCAGTAGGAGGTTGCGCTTCTCATCTTTGGGGTCGCCAGTGCGCACGACCAACGGCATCTCTCGGCGCAGGCTCCCGATACGACGCAGGTCGGTACGCCAAGCGGTATCCAGGCGTCGGTTCTCCCTCAGCTCTATCAGAGCGATTCGGTCGACAGCGATTCCGTACACGCGTGCGGTCTCCTTCTCGTGTGCCCGATACCGACAGAGGAAACGATAGCCGTTGGTGTAAAAGCTTTGGAACGACTCCGCCAGGCGTGGCAAGCGCATCACAAGACTTTGGATGGCTTTGTCCGCGTAAATATCCTCCGGCTCGATGAAAAACTCATCATCCGACAGCGGTTTTTCCAGCACATAGTAGAAAGGGCGGTTTGTCTCACCATCGAAGCAGATCATGCGCTCGACACCTCCGGCATCGGTCATGCGTCCGATGGGCACCTGACGCGTAGGGATGTCTTGGGCGAGGGTCTTCTCTGTCCATTGCCAGCTGGCGCCGTCGGTGTAGAGCATGCGTCGTGCATTCGGCGCATTCGAGAGACAGTAGAGGTCGCGCTGAAGGCGGTGGGGATGCTGACGAACGGGCTCGAATCGGTTGCCCTGCCATAACCAGAAGCGCAGGAACCGATCGTCGATGGTGACCAGAAGGGGGGTCGGCCTTGGTTGGTCGCTTCCGTTGTGCTTCATTGGCACAATCAGCGTATCGAAGCTCAGCGTATTAGTCGGGAGGCTCTCCTCCCACGCTACGGTCAACCGCATAGAGGGAATTGTACCTTTTATCCTTTCGGAGACGCTCACAGCCGAACCAGCCCTTTGCGCAACGCCCACAGCACCGCTTCCAGAGTGTTCTTCACCCCTTCCTGACTTCACGTTGCAGATCTGCGGGTCGGTGCCCATGATCGTATCTGGTGATGAACCAGCGTCTCCATGCTTGGCCGTACCGGAAGTTGGTGGACATGCTCCGCTGCAAGGCGTAGCTTTTTGGCATCAGGGTGCGGACGGAAGTGGACGAGCAGCATGCACCCCGCCCGTCTGGGGTGGAACGGCGTCGCCGAATCGGAGCGCATGGATAAAGCCCTGCGTGCATCCGGAATAAGGAGGCTCCTCAATTGATGGAGGGGAGGACGTCACACGCCCGTCTGGAAGAGATAAAGAAGCAGTTGAAGGGGTTAGAACAGCTCGGGCACGATTGATGTGCTGGATGGGAGGGAGCAGCTGGTCAAGCGTCTATTTACCTCTGGGGCGCTGGTCTCAAAGCTGCCACGCCAGCGGAACCCCTTCCGCCGTGAGCCGCGCTTGATACGACGCAAGCAAGGGGCTCTCCTCGTAAACCCGATGCGGCTCAACACGATGCGCAATGCAGAACGCTACAAGGATCCCCACCGCCTCCCCAATGTTCCACTCTACAGGATGGAGACGATAGCACCCGTTGGTGATGTGGGTTGTACCGATATTTTTGCAAGCAGGGAGCAGATTGCGCACACGCACAGGCAACAGCGCCCCCAACGGAATCTGAAACGGCAACGCCTCGATGTCTAAATAGGTATCGCCGCCAGTGGTGGGATGCAGGTCTATTCGATAATAGCCCACTCCGACACTATCGGCGAACGGCTCTGCAAGGGGAGCGCCGGGGCGACATTCAGCGCTCACATGCTGTTCGCAGACGGTGAACCGAGCGCAGATTCGGCGTGCCTCGCGAATGTAGGGCGCCTTCGCCAGTCCATCGGGCGTGCCAGTAATGTCGGGGCGGAGATGCAACCCCGGATACCCCACGCCCCCATCAGGGCGAGGCGCCTCCGTCTGGAGCCAGTAAAGCAGGCTCAACGAGAGCTGACGCGCCGACTTCAAATGCACGGCAACCTCCGATTCGGGTACATCGATAATCGAGCCCTCAAAATAGTCGTTCTGCGGCCAGTTGACAATCGTCACGGGTTCGGGTGCGAGTGCGGCTCCATAAAGCGCAGGATCCACTATCTGCCGATAAGTGAAGAGCGGAACCCCATCCTCACCGAACAGACTAAGTCGCCGCGCTTGCAAGGTTATCGGATGCACATCTGTCCAACTCAGTAGGGGCGCAGGCCAAAAAGGAGGCTGATATGCCCGCCAGCGCTCGTACTGTGCAGGCTGCTCGATGGTATAGTCCCCTTGCGGATCGTAGCCAAGCGCCATACACCAGGTGAACGCCTGCAGGTTGTGCGGTTCGGCTGTCGGCTTGGCATGCGGTTCGCCTGTCTCTCGCTGGCTCTCCGCTCCCGTCACATACTCCACACCTGCCATCGGCAAGAGGTCGCCCAGCTCAGTCGCATCGATCACATAGTCTGCGTCAACAACGAGCGTCTCGCCTGTCTCGGTGTTCTGAAACCGCACCGCCCGCACAAAATCGCCCTCAGCAAGCGCCTCTATAGGCTGATGGCGGTACAGAACCTTCAGCCAGCCCCCCATCTGTGGGTAAGCAAGCATGGCATTCAGCACCGCCACCCCCACCTTCGGCTCATGGCAAAGCCGACTGACCCATCCTCCGCCCGGATTCAGATGCGGATTCGCACGCGCCGAGTCGGTAAGGGGATAGTAGCGGCGATAAAAATCGCGCACCGCTTCGCGATAAGCGCGATAGCGGTGGGTACACCCCTGCTCTTCAATCCACCGATGCTCATCTGGGGGCACCGCCTGACTGGTCAGCTGCCCGCCAAGCCAGTCGGTAGGCTCCGTCAGCACAGTGGCGATTCGGTGAGCCGAGAGAGCCAGCGCACATGCACACCCCCCCACTCCACCTCCAACAACCAGCACCTGCGTACGGATCTCGCGTTCCATCGGCGCAGATTGTACCCGTCGTGTTACTACCGATCACAGCGCAATCACCCAAGCTCCAGGAACCTCTATCGGACGACAGGTGAAATAAAGCACTTGGGTCTGTTTAGAAAGATGACCGAGCAGAGCCAACGCATCCCGAAAACGCACTGTATCGGAGTAAACAAACGGATCATCCAACAATAGGGGGAGCCGATAGCCCGTCGCAATCACCTCGCACAGCCCCAGCCTGCACGCAAAAAAGAGCTGATCCAGCGTGCCGGCACTCCACACTGGAAGCCGTTCGTCCAGAGGCAGGGGCTCCCCACGCTCGGTATGATAGATGCACAGCTCCAGCCCCCTGCCTACCTCCACCTGCTTGTAGCGATTCTGGGTCAGCGTAGGTAGATAATGCTCAATGCGAGGCCTAAGGAGCGGACTAAGGTTGTTGAGGTAACGCTCGTTCGCCATCTCCAACAGGGCTTTCGTCTGTTCCAGCACTTGAATCTGGTGCGCTACAGACTCGTGGCGCAACTCCACCTGCCGAATCTGAATTGCCAGATCCTCAGGGTCCTGCTCGGGCACAAGGCGTTCTAACCCTCCTTCGATCCGAAGCGACTCCGCACGAATCTGTTCCAACATCGCTTTATTCGCCTCGAGCTGGGCTTCACGCTTGGCCCACTGCTCGCCAGAAATCTGCATGAGTGAAGACGCAATCGGGTCGTCCTCAATAGCAGAGGAAATCGCCGTCAGCTCCACACTCATCTTACGGTACTGCTCCTTGAGTGCCTCGTAGGTTCCCAGCCGAGATAAAGTGTCCAGTTGGCTTAGCACAGTGTGGAGGTTCGTGCGCAGACGCTCAATCTGCTGCCTGAGCGCCTCCAGTTGGCTCCATGCGGCGCGAATCTCGGGGAACGGGTCATGCTCCGTCCCGTTGCGCACTGCAGGGTTCTCTAAATTCTCAAGCATCCCCACCTGTCGGAGCAGGGGGATCAGCTCCCCTTCCAAGCTTTGGCACTGCTTGCGATGGGTCTCCACCTGTTCACGTAACAGTTGAGCATTAGCGAGGAGTGCTGAGGCGCCCTTCGAACGCCAGAGGAGCGTTGCACCGAACACGATGGCAGCCAACCCTATCGCCACGGCTCCCAGCAAGCTTCCCTGAAACGCCAGCAAAACCCCCACCGCAAGCAGGGCGCCGCCAAGCGCCAGCAAGCCCTTTTGGGCACGCGTGCGCCCCTCCACCTGCTGAAGCACGAACTGCGTCTCCTTGAAGTGATGGGTTGACTCCTCGTGCGCCTGATGCACGCTTTGGTATCGCTCGTAAAGCGTCCGAATGCGCTCGAGGGTTTCCGCAGATAGTTGGGCGAGCGGATGGCTTGTCAACTCTTGCTCCAGCCGAATCTTCTCCGTCTGGAGCGTCTCGTATTGATGGAGCCATTCAGCGAGGCGCTTCGTCTGCTCCTGAAGAGCCGTTAGCCGTTGTTGTTGCGTGTGGAGGCTGTGCCACCGCTCCAGCAGAGCTTGTTCCTGCGCGACGGTCTGCTCAAGCTGAGCGATTCGCTCGCGGTTCTCACGGAGCTGAGCGCGCTGGGCATGATAAGCGTCAAAAGTGCGCTGGGCTTGGCTATACACTTGGCGCAGAGAGTTCATTCGCTCACCAAGCCGCTGGAGTTCTGTGTTCAGTCGCTTGCGCCGCTCCTGAATGGCTTTGAGGATCGGTTCCAAATCAGTGGCGAGGGCACTCTCGCGAAGCTGTTGTTGGAGCGTGGCAAGCGTTTTGTCGCGCGCAAGCAGAAGGAGCTCACGCTGGCGCACACACGCCGTCGCTAAGTAGACCTCCCGCGGGATCCGCCACCGCTTCTGCCACTCTGCTACAGCCTCCGCCCCGCTATAGGGGTGCCCGCCAATTTGCAGGCGAAACTCCGCCCTCCTCTGAGGCGAATCTTTAGGATGAAACTTGATAATCTGCACATGCTGGTCGTCTAACACCAGCTCCAATTCGATTCGCCAACCATCGGGATGGTGAAAGTGGATGCGCTCGTGCACCTCACGAGCGGTACTGCTGGGATTCACATAGAGCGCATCCAGCAGCGCCGAAAGCATGGTACTCTTGCCCGACTCGTTCGGTCCTGTAATCAGGTTCAGCCCCTCGTTGAAAGGGAACTCCCTCTCTTCGCGGAACCGTCCATAGCCCTCCAGACGCAAACGCTGGAACCAAACCCTCATAGGCGCCCCCCGCGAAGGAGATACAGTGCCTGCTGGTACGCCGAGTCCAGCAATTCGGCATCGCCATGCATGCGCGCCTTGCACTCTTGATAGACCTCCGCCAGCGCATGCTCAAAGGGCGTTTGCGGCGCCAGCCCTACCGAGCGGAAGGCAGGCTCCATCCACACCCAAAGACATTGAACAGAAAGCGCCTCGTAAAGCACTTCAAGATCCAGCGGCACACCCGAATCCCACCGTCCCGTGAGCCGAATGCGAGCGACGGTCGTCTCATCCAGAATCGGTCTCAGCGTCTCCAGCAGGCTCGTAAGCGAGTTGTGCCCAGAAACATTGACCTCCACCACTCCCGAACTATCTGCGCCTTCGGGAAAGTGTGCCGAACCTGTCTGGATGGGCGTAATCTGTGGGCGAGAGCGGTCAGACAACTCCACCAACAAGGCAACCCCCGGCAGTCGCTGGTTAGGCATGATCATCTCCGGCGCCCCGCTGTACCAACATGCAACCCCAATCTCCGAAAAGTCTTGGGGAGAGTGCCAGTCGCCAATGGCCACATAATCCAATTGGCAGTCTCGGAACCACTCCCGACGGAGTGTGCCCTCCCCTGCAGTCGGCATCGATCCGTGAACCACCGCAACCTGATAAGGCGCCCCTGCAGGATCCCGCTTTAGCAAAGTTTGGAAGCGGCGATCCTCCCCAGCAGGGCAAGCGATAATCTCCACATCCAGGGCAGGAAGCCTTTCTCTCTTTGCATGGGGGTAGAACCGAAGCTGGTGCGGCAAAGAGCGACGCTCGGCAAACGGATGGCGATCGGCAGGGTCGTGGTTGCCAGGAATCACAATTGTGGGAAAAGACACCGAAGCAATTAGGCTTAATGCGAACTCGACCCACTCCAGTTCGACACGCGGACGGTCAAACAGGTCACCTGCGATTATCAAAGCGTCGCACTCGTGGTCTTGGGCGATTCGGTATGCTTTCTCGAGGGCTTGCTTCAGACGAAGCCGATGCGTCTCTGCACGCTCCCCAAGATAGCCGAAAGCACGCCCCAAATGCACATCCGAAGTATGCAAAAGCCGCAACCCCATCAAGTTCAGGGGTTCGGGGCTGACCCCAAGAGTCCTGCTATCCTAACGCACGCAGAACCGTATCCACCATCGGCTGAAGAGCCTGCTCCACAAGCTCTGGCGTTTCCGCCTCAACCATAACCCGAATCGCACTCTCTGTGCCCGAAGCGCGAATGCTTATTCGTCCACGCCCCGCCAAAAGCTGACGAACACGCTCCATCTCCCCCTGAATAGCAGGGTGCGACTGCCACGCATGCTTCTCCCGCACTGCAACCGTGACGAGCTTCTGTGGGTACGGTTCAAAGGGATGCGCTATCTCCGAGAACGGGCGTCCATAATGCAAAAAGAGGTTCAGCACCTCCAGCATGGTGATGAGCCCATCGCCCGTGGTCGACCGCTCCGAAAAGATGAGATGCCCCGACTGCTCTCCTCCCACGAGGGCGTGGTGCTCGCGCATCGCCTCCACCACATACCGATCGCCCACCTTCGTGCGCAGGAGCGTGATCCCCTCCGCTTGAAGCCGCTTCTCCATGCCGAGATTGCTCATTTCGGTCGCCACCACAATCGGCGGCGTAAGGGAACCTTGCCGATGACGCGTTAGCGCCCACATGGTCATTACCGCGTCCCCATCGACGGGATCACCCTTCTCATCGCAGAAAAGGGCACGATCGGCATCGCCATCAAAGGCAACCCCAATCTGCGCCCCCGTCTCCAACACCGCCCGCTGAAGGTGGTCTAAATGTGTGGACCCACACCCCGCATTGATGTTATCACCATCTGGCTCGCCCGCAAATAGGCTCACTTTTGCGCCCAGTTCGTTCAGCACCACAGGTGCAAACGCACTCGCAGAACCGTTCGCACAATCCACAGCAATATGAACCCCGCACAACGGCTCACGCGTGCCTGTCAGCTCGCGCATCGTATGCAACAGGTAGAGCAGATACTGATCACTCTCACGCTCATCATAGTTCCATAGCCCAATCTGCTCTGCCGAAGGATACTCAAAAGGCTCTGGGGCCTTCTCGAGGCGTGCCTCAATCGCCGCCTCGTAATCGTCAGGGAACTTGTAGCCATCTCCACCGATGAGCTTGATGCCGTTGTCCTGTGCTGGGTTATGGGACGCAGACAGCACCACACCCAGGTCGTAATGCCCCTCTCGCACTAAATAGGCGACCGCAGGCGTGGGCACTACCCCTGCAGAGGTGGCGTAGACCCCCACGGAAGTCAGCCCACTAATCAAGGCTGCTTCCAGCATGCCACCGCTACGGCGCGTGTCGCGTCCGATCAGCACGCGCGGTGGAAAGTATGGAGTTGTGCTTAGGAGCTGTTCGCCAATCGCCCTGCCCAGTCGCATCGCAAACTCAGGGGTGAGCAGTTCGTTCGCTACCCCGCGTATACCGTCCGTTCCAAAATGGCGTCTCATACCTCGATATCCAAACAGCTTTGGGAGGCGGGGGGCTCTGGACGCTTGGCGACAATCACCCTGCTGGGGCGCAGAACCCGCTCGCCCATGCGATAGCCACGCTCCACCTCATCTATAACGATACCATCTTCGTACTCTTCACTCTCAACACGCTGGATGGCTTCATGCAGGTTCGGGTCAAATGGGTGCCCCACCGCCTCAATCGGGAGGATATCGAAGCGTGCCAAAAGTGCCTTGACCTGTCGATCGATCATTCTGACCCCTTCGAGCAAGGGTTCTAACTCGCGCGTCGCTTCCGCTGCTTGCAGCGCACGCTCGAAGTTATCGAGGATGGGCAGAAGCGCCTCCATCAGCGACTCCAGCAGGCGCGCGCGTTGGCGTTCCATCTCCTCGCTCTGGCGACGCCGATAGTTCTGAAAGTCCGCCAGCGTGCGCAAATAAAGGTTCCTTTGTTCCTCCAATGCTTGTTCCATCTCCTGAAGGCGCGCTAAGGCCGTATTGATATCTATGCCGACCTCATCTTGCTCTGCCTGTGCCTGCAATTCGGGTTCATTCGGGTTCATCGTCGGCTCCGTTAGGGTCTCTTGCGACTCCATAAGCCTCACCTCCTGGAAGGCGTTTATCGTCGATATCCCATGATACCCGCTGAACCGTTCTAAGGGTTCCGCTCGAACCTGCGGAGATACCGCAGACGCTCCTGCAGGCTGGGATGCAGCGCATCGGTGCGTTCGTGGGCATGGCGAGGGTTTAGCTGCGCGCTTTTTAGCAGGGCGGTGCGCAACGCCTCTACACCGCATACACTGACCGCAAAGGTATCCGCCTCCCGCTCATGACGTGCTCGCAAAATCACCAACGGCACGCTCATCCCCAGCCCAAGCACAGCCATAAGCACTACCCCAGCCCAGTCGGGAAGCCTCTGCCAAAACGGCGCCAACCCAACCGTCAAGCCAACTGCAATCCCTAAAAGGTAGCCCCACAACCGCACCAGCCGCCGCCTCTGCGCCAAGTGAGCCACCTCATGCGCTAGCACAGCAAGCACCTCCTGAGGCTCAAGGTGTCCAAGTAGATAGTCCGTAATAGCGATGCGCCCGCCCGGCAAAGCAAACGCATTCGCCAGCTTCGCACGACACCCATCCAGAACAATCACCTCCCGCAGAGACACCCCTACCTCGCGCGCCATCCTCTGAGCCTCCGCCATCAGACTCTCGGGAAGCAACACAGGACGCACGGGCAAGACCAACCGACGCCGATAGTAAAGCACTGCCAAAGCCGTCCCCGCCATTCCCATTGCCCCCGCCCACAAAATGCCCCTCCCTCCCGCATCCCGATACCCCCCACGAGTCGTATAGAGCACCGTCAACGCCATAAATGCTATAGCAACCACCGGCGCCAGCACCTCAAACACAAAGCCCAAACGCATCCCCACATACCGCCAAACGCCCAACTCAATACCACGAAAACGACGCTCCAAAGGATAAAGACGCCAGAAAATAAGCCCAAACTCCCCCAACAATAAACAAAGACACCCCACAATCGCCAAAGCCCATCCCGGCTCGGAATACTCCCACCCCAAGGCCCCTATTCCAACCCCACCACCAACCTTCATGCCCACAGAAAGCCAAAGCAATTGCTTAATCAAACGCACAACGCGCAAAAAACTGCGCCCGTCTTCCCCCACGCCAGATCGCAGTATCCGCCACCCCACTGCCACCGTGAGCCAACTGCTCGCCAACCACCAAAGCCACGCCACCACAAGGATTATCGGCAAGCCACAGCCAGAAATAAACTGGTGGGCCCGGCAGGACTCGAACCTGCAACCAAGCGGTTATGAGCCGCCCGCTCTGCCATTGAGCTACGGGCCCGAAAATACACCCTACCGCCCCAATTATACCTCACACCCTACACGAAGGGCATGTGGATAACTCTGTGGATAACCACACTTATCCACAGGACCCCCCAGAGTTATCCACATGCTATCCACAAGTTATCCACAATTTGGGAAAAATCGTTTATCGTGGCTAAATAACTCATGAGTCAGCGCTCGAAACTTCAAATCTGAACTCAAAAACACCCATCTCAGGACATGAATTATACCTACCCACAGGTCGAAAATCGCGAGTTATCCACATATCCACATGCACCCAATTTAACCGGATCTCACATATATATAGAGCCCATGGTAATTTGCATGTGGATAACTCGAACCACGCCTGTGGAAAACACCTGCCGAGCCAACCCTATCGTGTGGAATAATCCAAGAAGCAAGTGATGAGAAGCACTATTGGCGACTGGCTCTGGGCTATGGGGAGCGGACTCCTAGTGTCGGCACTATTAACAGGGGTTGCGTTCCTAGGCCTAAGTGCATTCCATCAGCAAGCCAGAAAAAACCTTGATGAAGAATTTCGCGCGAACCTACTAAATCTCGCTCTTTCCGCATCGCTATTGTTGGATCCCGAAGCCCAGCTGGCACTCAAGCCAGGCGATGAGAATACTCCACTCTACAAAAAACTTATCGCGCCTCTTGCACGCTTCCAAAAAACGCATCCTGAAATCCGATACATCTACACCTACACCGAACGCGATGGTAAGGTGATTTTCATCTTAGACCCCACCCCTCCTGGAGACCACGACGGCGACGGAGTAGAAGACAAGTCCTACATCGGAGACCCTTACGAAGCCGACGAAGAAAGTATCCGTCAAATGATAGAACCCTTGCGTACAGGCAAGCCAATTACGACCCCCATCGCTACGGATTACTGGGGTTCGTTTGTTTCTGCCCACGTACCCCTCCGAGATAAGCAGGGCAAGATAGTGAGCGCCTTAGGAGTTGATATCATTGCAGATCGCTATCTGGCGCATCTCCGACAAGCCGATCGTGCCAGAGCAAAAGGGCTTCAGCTGGCTGGAGCAGCCTCTTTGTGTGTTGGTATCCTTGTAGGGGGGATGGTCCATACACGCAGGAAGGCTCAGCGCAGGCAGTTCTATCGCCAGAGGCTCATGCAGATCCAAGCGCAAGCTGCTGAAGGGATTCTGGCGCGGAGAGACCTCCAAGAGGTTTTGCAGACGTTTTGCCGAGAGATTGAGACGCTTTTAACCAACCAATACTGCTCCATTTTAGCACATCGAGACGGGTGTCTTTACCATCTCGCGGCGCCGAGCCTCCCAGAAGAGTATTGCCAACTTATCGATGGTGTCCGTGTCGGAACTTCTGTCGGATCGTGCGGCACGGCGGTCTATCGCAAACAGCGGGTTGTGGTCGCGGACACCTTGAACGATCCACTCTGGGAAAACTATCGAGAAATTGCTCAGCGCTTTGGCTTGCGCGCATGTTGGTCGGAGCCAATCATGACAGGGGATGGCGAGGTGCTGGGAACCTTCGCTCTCTACTCCCCCGTACCGAAAGCGCCCCCACCCATCGAGCTGGAAATCATCCGTCAGTCTGCCCAAATGGTTGCGATGCTGATGTCATATTGGAAGATCCACAAGGAATTGGAGGAGGCGCTGCTCCAAGCCCAAGAGCTGGCAGTTCAGGCAGAAGCAGCAAACAAAGCCAAGTCCGAATTCCTTGCCAACATGAGCCACGAAATCCGTACCCCCATGAATGGCATCCTCGGCATGGTGGAACTGCTCTGGGACACCCCCCTCAACACAGAACAGCGCGACTATCTCGAAACTCTGCGGGAGAGTGCGGACTATCTGCTGGCTCTGCTCAACGATATCATCGATTTCTCCAAGATCGAGGCGGGGAAGATGACACTCGAACAGATTCCCGTACCCCTGCAGGAGCTGGTAGAGGGGACATTAGCCCTGTTTTATGGGCGCGCCCTCGAGAAGGGAATCTCCATGAGGGCAGAGTTTTGTCCCGACGCCCCGCATACTGTCTTGGGCGACCCCATTCGTCTGCGTCAAATTTTAGCAAACTTTATCGTCAACGCAGTTAAGTTCACCCAGCACGGCGAGGTGGTCGTCTCTGCTTCGTCCAGCAAAGAGTTTGCCGAGGGGGTACGGCTGGCAGTACACGATACCGGCATCGGTATCCCCCATGAAAAACAGGCACACATCTTCGAAGCGTTTACTCAAGCCGACAGCTCCACTACCCGCAAATACGGCGGGACAGGCTTAGGACTGGCTATCTGTAAGCGTCTCACCGAGCTGATGGGTGGGTACATCGGCGTGCAAAGCCAACCCAACATCGGAAGCACCTTCTATGTGGATCTGCCCCTGCCTGTCCTCCACAAAAGCCAGCCCCACACACACCGAAACAGCACCGTGGAAGAGAAACACAGAGACTCCACTGCTCTGAGAGGCAAACGAGTCCTGCTTGTAGAGGATAACGAGGTCAATCGCAAAGTTGCTGTCAAGCTTTTAGAGAAGCTGGAGATACAAATTGATGTCGCTGGAAACGGGCGTGAGGCGGTTGAAAAAGCCACCACCCAAACTTATGACTTGATCCTGATGGATTGCCAAATGCCCGAGATGGACGGCTACGAGGCTACAGAACGCATCCGCAACTGGGAAGCACAAGCGAACTGCGCGCACACCCCTATCGTGGCGCTCACTGCACACGCCCTCAGTGGGGATCGCGAGAAGTGCCTCGCTGTCGGCATGGACGACTATCTGAGCAAACCGCTCAAGCCAGACGAACTGAAAGCAATGCTTCTCAAATGGATCCATACCACAAATCATTCACAAAATACGTAACAATCTCAAACGGAGGTGAGCATGATGAATCTGATTAACTGGCAACATCTAAACGAGATTACGGGTGGCGATACAGAGTTTCAAGCGGAGCTGTTTCAGGAGTTTGTCGATCAGATGCCCGATATGATCCGTCAGCTCCAATTCGCGCTTGAATCGGGCGATTCCACTACTCTGGGACACGTGGCGCACACTATCAAGGGCAGCGCGCGCTCAATCGGAGCTGAACCGTTTGCCGAGTCGGCACACTCATTAGAACAGATAGGCAAAGCTGGGGATCTTAGCCACGCCTCCAATGCGCTCCAAACCCTTGAACAGCACTGGGACGCTCTGCACGCCTACCTGCAGAACCTACTACGCCAGAACGCCGCATCGCGCGAGGTGGCAACGGAACCTTAACCTTTGTGAACTGGGCTTATTACGGCGGTGCGGAGACCCCGGCCTTTAGGCTCGGGGAGGAGCGCCGCCTTGACTCCTCTCGTGTGGTATCATCTCCTCAGAACCTTGACAAGCAAGA
>PSLB01000029.1:0-16343 GCA_040289385.1 Armatimonadota bacterium | reverse complement strand
AAGGTAGTCGGCGTCGATCCTCGCCATACTTCGCAGATGTGCTGTCGTTGCGGCTATGTCCATCGTTCCAATCGCCGCTCCCAATCACGGTTTCTGTGCCGGGCTTGCGGGTTCGAGTTGAACGCTGACATCAACGCTGCCCGGAACATCGCCCGGAAGTACCTTGCCGGTGGTGGCATGCCTGCCGCTTGCGGGCCGTCGTCAACCGGCCTATCGTGCCAGCCCGCGCAAGCGGGCTAGGTGCAAGCCCCTAGCTTTAGCTATGGGGTTGTTGACTCAGCTCACCCCGCTTGAGTATACCTTACATTAGGGGGAGAAGCGGTATCCGCTCCCGCGCACGGTCTGGATGTAGCGGGGGTGATTGGGGTCTGGTTCGATTTTACTGCGGAGCCATCGGACATGCACATCGACGGTGCGTGGGCTTACATAGGTGTCGACACCCCACACGAGATCTAACAGCTGGTCGCGTGTGAATACCTTATTGGGGTGGCGTGCCAGTAGGCTTAGCAGGGCGAACTCTTTTGGGGTCATGGCGACGGGTTCGCCTGCTTTGCGTACGGTGTGAGCTTCGAGGTCGATCTCCAACTCACCGAAGCGCAGGATGTTTGGGGAAGAAGGCTGTGTTCGGCGCAAGAGCGATCGGATCCGGGCGATCAGTTCCACCATGCTGAACGGTTTAACGAGGTAGTCATCGGCGCCGAGTTCGAATCCGCGCAGTTTGTCCTCTTCTGCGGTGCGTGCTGTGAGGAACAGGATAGGCACTTGGCTATGTTGGCGAACGATTCGGCAGAGTTCGAATCCGCTGCGTCCGGGCAACATGACATCGAGGATAATCAAGTTCGGCTCGTTTTGCTGGAAGAGCCGTAAAGCCTCCTCTGCATTTGGGGCGAGCAGAACCTGCATGCGCTCGCGTTGGAGGTTATAGGCGAGCGTTTCGCTTAAGATGGGGTCGTCTTCCACCACGAGCACGCGCGGGGGAAGAGAGCTCTCACGCGTTGTCTCAGGCTCGGCGTGGGCGCGACTTTGTGAGGACGATGCCATGGTTTATCCCTCCGCAATAATCTCTACATTGGCGCGCGGTACGACGGCGACAGTGCCATCGTCCAATTCTGCTTTGAGGACGCGTGCGTGCGTTCCCGATTCGATCTCCACCAGTTCAGGAGGGAGTTCCACCACGCGCCCCAGTTTGCCGAAGTAGGGCTCTCGGATGATTCGAATAGGAGTGCCAATCTCCAGTTGTTGGGTTTCTGCGCTGGGGGGCGATTCGGGCAAAGCGGAAGGGTCTTGGAGAGGGACGACGATTTCGGGGCGGATGACCCCTGCACGGATTTGGGTAGCTCCGTTGATGGAGGCGGTTTTGCCTTCTAGTGCCTGTAGCAGTCGGAATGTGCGGTTCGCCATACGGATTGTGCCGAAGCCTTCGGTGAGAATAATAGTGAGCGGGATATCTTCGGTGCCTGTAATGGCGACCCCGATATCGTAGCCGAGGTAGCTGATGAGGTCGGTATCGCGCATGCCTCCGGCGACGATTCCGACGGCGCCCAGTTCCCCTGCTTTGAGGAACGCCTCTTTCTCTACAGCGGCGCCCCCGACCAGCACCTTGCCCTGCACATCGGGTGTGATATGCGCTGCGGTCAGCACTTTGTCGGGGCCTTGCACCAACACCTTCAGCACGCCGCGCCGTTCGCCCCCGACACCGAAGATGCCCTGAATAAAGGCGCCTTGCGTTTCGATGACCGCGCCCTCTTGAGGCAGCACTTTAACGACACGCCCCTGCACATAGGCACGCACATCGATCACGGTCGGGGGCTCCCGCACGCCGATATGCCCCGTTACAGGCGAAATCAGCTCCACAGTGCCCTTAATCGGCGATTTGCACACCCCTCGGAACAGCCCCAGAAACCCTTTGGTCTCTGCCAGAACCTGGTCTTTTTCGACGGCGTCGCCCGCTTTGACCTTGACGAATTCGGGGAGCTGTTTGGGTTCGACGCCCAGTAGTTGGGCAGCGCGCACGGTCTGTAAGATGCCAGGCAAAAGGGCACGGGCGACCACGCTATCAGGCTCCACGGTCTCGCCTTCGCTCACTAACACCTCACCTTTGATGGGGAGCCGACGCGTTTTGAGCACGACCGTGTTGGCACTCACGGCTAAGCCCGGTGTGTATGCAGTTCCCATAGGCAGTCCTCGTTCTTTATGATACCCGATGCGTGGAGAGGTTCAGACGCGCACATGTTTCCAGCCCCCTTTTTTGAACAGGTACATCATCAGCAGTCCACTGAATCCAGAGCTGAGTGCCATCGCTCCCCAAGCGCCGTAGGCGTCCCAGCCCAGTACGAACGCCATCAGGTAGGCTAATGGGATGCGCACGACCCACTGCGTGATGAAGGTCGCCAGCATCGCCTTCATCGAGTCGCCTGCGCCTTGTAATGCGCCCGCCAGCACCATCCCGAACGCCAACAGTGGCTCAGTGAGGGCGTTTAGGCGTAGATAGGCAATTGCCAAGTCGATGACCTGTGGGTCCTGAGTGAATAGACGCGCAAAGTAGTCGGCGAACACGAAGAATACGCATGCCATCGTGGTCATCACTGCGCAGGCTTGCCACGCGCACATCCAGCCGAACCGTTCGGCAAGTCGCTCGTTTTTCGCGCCGAGTGCTTGCCCCACCAGAGCCGACGCGGCGATGGCGAAGGCAAAGCCGGGCATAAAGGCTATCGATTCAGCAGTGAGCCCGATCGGCAACGCCGCCACTGCGGCAGTGCCTGCATGGGTCGCTGCAAGAATGCCTGTGAACATCACCGAGCTGGTGGAATAGATAAAGGTGCGTGCCGAGGCAGGTAAGCCAATCCGCATGATTCGAACCCACCACAGGTGGATAGGCATGGCTGGAATCGCCAGTTCCCGATCCGCACGGCGCCACTGCTGAACCCACAAGATGCCCGCCCCCACCCACGGTGAGAGCGCCATCGCGATCCCTGCGCCCTGAATGCCCAAGGCTGGGAAGCCCAAATTGCCGAAAATCAGGAGCCAGTCGCCTGCAATGTGGGCTAAGGTCGCCCCGATGCTGGCGATCATCGGCGAACGGGTGTCGCCCATCCCGCGAAAGGTGCCGCTCAAGCCCATCAGCAAAAACATGCCCGGCACGCCCAGCAGTGCCCAGCCCAAAAACTCGTGCGCCATCCGATTCGCAATTGGGTTTAGCCGATACCCGTTCAGGAGCATCGGGAGCAAGAGATAGCCCAGAAGGGTCAACATGGCGCCCAGCACGATGGCGATCCCCAGCGATTGGCGCCCCGCATCGCGCAACTGCGTATGGTCGTTGGCGCCCACCGTACGCGCCACGATGGCAGTTGTGCCTGTGGAGACCGCCATCGCCAGAGCCATCGTCAAAAACACCATCTGCCCACCGACGCCAACCGCTGCCAATGCCTCCGCCCCCAGACGCCCCACAAAGATACGATCTAAAAAACTGTTGGCACTCTGGACAATAGAGGCAATCATCGTGGGCACTGCCAAACGCCACACGGTGCGCGCAATAGGCTCTTCCAACAGTCGGTTCTGCTGTAAAGTCTCAGAGGAACGAACGGATTCCATAGTATGCCCCAGATTCTACCCTTACGCCCTTGCGAGACAGTACGAATAGTTATCCGTCGAACCGGGGCGAGCCCTCCTTCTTGCTGAGGGGTTTTGGGGGCGTCTCCTTCGCTGAGATACTAAACCTCTGGCGTGGGGGCGCACGCCTTAGGTATATTCCCTCTCTCACAGGAAAGTGCGAACGGGGGGCGTATTTAAGCCTGCGATGGAACAGCGAGAAGGGCGTTCGGTGTATGGCGATTGGCGGACAGCCGCTCCCAACGAGAGTGGGCTGTTGCGCTCGGAGTTTAAGTGGCTCTTGCGCCCGACTACCCCCTATGAGATGCTCGACGATAGTATCGCTCTCTATCGGGAATACTTTCCTCCCCTGTTCAAGCTCAGCTTCTTGATCTTCCTCTTCCCGATAGTGCTGACAATTCTGTTTTTAATCCCAATTACGATTATCGAAGTGCGTTTCTCTACTGCCACCATCACCTCTGCCTTATTGACATTTGGCTTGACGGTCTTGATTCTGCCCTATTTGGCAATTGCCTCACCGTTGCAGGCGATGACCAGTGCCTATCTTGCCTATCGCTTTTTGCAAGGACAGCCTGTGCGTTCGCTTCGCGAGATGTGGCAAGCGGTGCGCCCGCGTCTGTGGACTCTGATTTGGAACCAATTCTTGGTGATGTTCTTGTTGGGAGTAGCCCACGCTACGCTTGGGATTGTGTTCTTGATTGCGATGGTCTCGGCGTTGGTGGGGATAGCGCTATGGAATTTGGGATCGGCCGCCTCGCTACTGTTGACGATGATGTTCATGCTGGGGTTGGTGATTGCGTGGATAGTGACTTCGGCGTTGATAACGATGTGGGTGATTGTCTTACCCCAAATCATCCTATTTGAGCCTCAGGTGGATGCTTTAACCGCCATTGCGCGCGCGATTGCGCTGGTGCGCCCGAACTTTCGGCATGTGTTTCTGAGCTGTATCCTTTTCTGGGCGTTTCAAGGGGTGCTGTATCTGTCTGCGTATATGTGCCTCATTCTCGTGGTGAGCGTGATGGCGATGGTGATGCATGCCTACGGGGTCGATATAGCAAACACCTATTTGCGCTTTGCGAACACCTTTGGGAATCTGGTCGATGTCGTTTCTTATGTGGTGTTTGTGTTTGTGATGCCACCTGTCTACTTGTCGAGCTTCTTTTTGTACTTCGATTTGCGTTATCGGACTGAGGGGTTAGATATTGCGCAGGTGTTGACGCACGGAGGTCGTGGATGAGGCTCTGGGCTTTGTGGTTGGGGCTGTGGTTTTGGTGTGTGGGGTTGGGGCAAGGCATGACGGTGAGCGCGCTTCAGGAGGTTCAGGCGTGGCTCAATCGGGCACGCGAGCAGAGCGGTCTTCAGCGGGAGCGGAGCCTTGAGCAGGCGATACAGGCGTTGAAGACGCTCCCAGCACCTGCCTTTGAGCCTTTGCGGGATCAGCTCGATTCGGCGCGCCAGACCCTCGACACCGATACGATTGTCCAAGCCCAGCGAACGGTGGGGTTTTATCTCAGGTGGGCGCGTGCCCAATCGGCTCCCCCGAACCCCCAAGCTCTCAAGCGCCAACTGGAGCGTATCTTCGCAGAACCCGATATGCAAATCGTCGAGAAGACCCTCTGGGAGCGAATTGGCGATGCGTCCCGAAGGGCGCTCATGCGCCTAATGGAGTTCCTGAAGCGAATTTTTGGGCGTATTGGGGGTGTGGGCGGTGTCAATATCGCCCCTGTGTTCCAGTGGCTGGTGATTGGGCTGGTGGTGTTGGCGATTGCTTTGTTTGCCTCGTATCTGCTTGGTAAAGTGGAGATTCGTCGGGTCAAGCCTCCAACACCTGCGATTTTTGCTGATCTGCCCGAAGATGCCCGCGTGTTGACCGCCGCCGAGTGGCACGCGCTGGCACAGAACAAGGCGCAGTCGGGAGATTGGGCGCTGGCGGTGCGTGCCCTTTATATGGGGCTACTTCGGCTCTTGCACGAGAACAAACTTTTAGCCTACGACCCCGCCCTGACCAACTGGGAGCATCTGGAACGCTTGCGCAAGACCCATAGTAACCGACCTGCGACCGCCTCCCTCATGACAGAGGTCTATCCGCTCTTGCTGGAGCCCACTCTCACCTTCGATCGCATCGGATATGGGGGGGTGGCTGCCAGTGCGAGCGACTATCAGGTTTTGGAGACGGTGTTCCACACGCTCCAGCAGAAGGTTCGTGGAGGGAGCCATGCCTAAGGCAGAGCGTTGGCGACTGGTTGGGTTGGCGCTGATTGTAGCGGGCTTGGTGACTCTGATGTTTCGGCTTGCAGGGGAAGCCTACGACCGACGCTTTCAGCCGCTACCCTACAGCTACGGTCAGCATCAGTATGGCGCTAAAGGTTTGGCGCGGCTTCTGGAGCGCAACGGCTATGGGGTGCGCTCGCTCAAACGCCCCTATGCTCGCCTGCCTAAGGATGCCCAAATGCTCATCGTGTTCCCTATGCCCATCTCGTTGGAGAGCATGACTTTGGCGAGTCGGTGGACCTCAGAAGATTCAGAGCATCTGGAGCGATGGGTTCAGTCAGGCGGGGTGTTGGTGCTGATGGCAAGCGACACCCGTTTGCCGGAGGTGTTTCGAAGCGAGGGGCGCCCGGTAGGGATTATTGACACGCCTGGCAAAAGGATTGATGCCCAACCGCTTTGGCGTCCTGAGTGGCTGGCGGGAGTGCGTTCGGTGCGGATGGGCGATTTCGGTCGGCTGAGGTTCCCTTCTTCGGAGATGGTGTGGATTCCTCTGCTGGGTGATGCGGGTGGGGCACTGGTGGCGATTATGCGCTATGAGAAGGGCTATGTGTTGGAGTGTGCCGACTGGTTGTGGCTCACCAACGGCTTCCTGCGTCAGGCAGATAACGCGCTCTTTTTTCTCGCTTTTGTGAAGCAGGTTCTTCCGAGGGGTGGGATAATCTATTTTGACGATGCGGGCTTGGGCGATATCGAGCCTGATACGCCCCCACCGCAGGGCTTCTGGGGCTATGCGCCTCCGGAGTTGCGGATTGCCTTCGCGCATCTTACGGTATTGGTGGCGGTGGTGATGTTCTCGCTGGGACGGCGGTTCGGTCTGCCCTTACCATCGCGTCCGCGCCATCCCGCACTTGGCGAGTATGTGGACGCGCTGGCGAACCTCTACGGCTCTGCGAAAGCTGTGCAACCTGCTTTTGCTACCGTCATAGACGATGTGCGGCGACGGCTCTGCCGACAGATGGGATTGCCTGCTGGCACGACCTTGCTGCAGCTGGTGCAGAGCCTGCCTCCTGAGTCGCCCCTGCGCGAGGCGCTTGCCGAGGCGCCTCGCGCGCTCCAGAACCCGAACCTGAGCGAGGCGGAAGCCATGCGTCTGATAAAACGCATCGCCACCGCCTGGGAACAAGCCTAAGCCCCGCACAAGTGCAGCCTTATGTTTGCAAAAACGCCCGTCGCACCGCATCTATCACCACGGCACCCAGCTCAGGACCGTTGAACGAGAGGGTCGCCTCATATCCGCCCCGCTCGTACTCTTCGCGCGTCAGAATATAGCCTATCCAGTCGTTGACCAAAGCGACAGGCATCACATAGCGGAACCCGTGTTGACGCCCTCTCTCGTGCGCTTCGAGCCCCAGCGCCGTAATAGGCTCCCCTGGAAAGCCGACCAACGCAAGCGGACCGAGCCCCACCAAGCTGACGGGGCTCGTAGGCGGGACGAGCTGTTTCGCCAACTTTTTGAGGAGTGACTCCGGCACCTTGTATTCGCGTCCTGCGGATTCGTAGAATTCGGGATGGGGGCGTGTGTGGGGGAGGGTCGCCTGAACTTGACGCCAGCGCAGTTTCGGTTCAACGGGGGTTGCCTTGCGGAGTAGGCGAGTTGCGTGGTCTGCCAGTTTCTCGCCGTAGCGGCGCACGCGTGCGTGGTCATCCTTGCCCTCATCGGCGACGGGGGAGATATCGCCCTGCGCGCCGTTCATATAGAGTGCAACCGTCTCACCTCCCAGAGTTTGCTCCAGTCGCGTCTGCAGGACGCCCGGAAACTCTGCAGACACCTGCATCATTGTGTGTGGGTAGATTGTCGGGTGGGCAGCATAGACAACCAGCACGGCGATCGGGTGTCGTTTGCTGTTCTCCACGCGCACGACGGTCATCGTGGGGTCGGTGATCTGGCGCCCTCGACGGTTGCGGTTGAGGTTCGGAACCGCTTCTACGTGGACGGCGAGTCGCGCGGGTTGCATCGCCGCGCGCGCCTGACGAATCGCCGACACAATCCGTTCGGTGGTGAACTTCAGGAACTCTGGCACGAAACTGCCCACACCGGGCAGCGCGAAGTGGGCGCGCGCGTTCAGCCCCATCGAATCGGGAGCGCAGTGGGTATGGCTTGCAGACATAAAGAGCTGTTCAGGACGCAAGCCTGTCTCGCGCAGCACCGCCTGCGTGAGGCTGGCGGGAACCAGCAGATGGTCTAACGCCACCAGCACCCCTTCGTCCGTGCCTGAACGCAGGGCAAGTACGCGCGCATAGGTGGGGTCGTGAACTCCCGTTGGAGGCATGTTCAGGCGTGCAGCGTAGCCTCCTAACTGAATCCGTACCTTATTGAGGTCGGGGGTAATATCTATCCGACTGGCTCCAGCATACAACGGGGTGCGCATGCGTTTACTATACCCTCCCATCGCAAGAGGACAGGTTCCAGCGGTGCGAGGGTGAGTTGCCCCTCCACAGACTGTCCATCCATCAGATTGACCGCCTTGATCGGATTGCCTGAAGGGTCAACAAGGCGGACGGTGAGGGATTGATGGGTATAGTTGCACAGATTCACGAGGTAGCCCCCTTCGTATGGTGCGGTTCGGTAGGCGACGCCCCACGCGGGTGCGTCGGAATCGGGTTGGAGCAGGTGCAGAGGGCGCTCGATGCCCCATGTTTTGAGCTGCGCCTCTAACTTGTTCTGGAGCGCACGGGCGCTGACTTCGGGATTGCGCTCTACGAGCTGGATGGGGAGGCGTGTGGTGCGTCGCCTGCCATACAGGTCGAAGACAAAAACGGGGTCCCCAACACTCAGCAGGAGAATGCCCCGACGCTGGCGCAGTTGATCCAACGCAAAAAGTGCCTCGTCGGAAAGGTACCGCACATTCGGGATGAGAATGCGCTTGACCGATTCGGGAACACGCCCTGCAATCAACTGCTGTTCGGTGACGAAGCCCACGCGCACGCCCAGCATCGTAAGGGCGATGTAGAGGCTGTCGCGTGGCACAATCTGCTCAGGACCCTGCATCGCCAAATCGGTTCGCGCATGGAGCAGGTGAATTTCGTAGGGCTGATTCTGAAGAGCGGACACCGCAGGGGCCAGCCGATTGAGGTCTAAAGTCGTGTGAGCCAGAGCTTCTACAATCGCAGGGTGATGGAGAAGGCTTCCTGCGGCGTCGTTTGGCGAGCCGTCGGTGCGCTCCCAGCCCCAGAAAATGGTTGCGGACATCCCCCGTACCGCTCCCTCCCACAAAACGGCACGCGCATAGGCAGGAGGAACGGAACGAGGCTCCTTAGCCGAGAGAATGCGATTCTCAGAGTTGAAAATCGGCGACTCCTTGACCGAACACTGGAGGTCATAAGCCATCCAGTTGCGGATCCAGTCGAAAGCCCACGGGGTGCTGGGGTCATGGATGAAGTGGCTCGCCGTGCTGTTGCCGTTGAGGTCACAGAACGGGGCGAACTGTTCGGGGTCGACGCCAAGCGCCAGCTCCTGGTCGTTCAGGAAGGCTCCGACCGTCAGCTTCGCATGCTTGGGTGTGTGGGGTAGAAGATCGGTAGCGATTTGCGCCAGCTGCCGATGCCAGTCGGCTAAGGCGTCGGCGTTGAACTCCAGCCATTCGGTGTAGGGAACCCCTTCGGAAGGGATGGGGATCTCATCCCAACTTGAATACTGCGTGCGCCAGCGCGTGTTGAGCGTGATGAGGGTTTTATGGCGCTTCTGGAGCCACTGATGCCACGCCTGAACCCCCAAGGACGATTGAGACGACTCCCGATTATCGGGTTTGTCGGATAGGCAGAGGCTGAACAGGGTAGGTTCAGTGCGCAAAGGCGGCAACAATACCGTCAGGTATTCGCGAAGCCCACTTAGGCTATCTGGGGAGAACAGGCTATGTGGAATCGCTCCCTCGCGCTCCTGCTTGAGATGGGGGGAGGTAAGGGAGAGCCGTGCGGGAATAGAGTGCGGGCTGACCAGAAGATCGACTGCAACATTGGCGCGTCGGGCACGCTCAAAGGTGCCGAGCAGCTCTGCGCGCAAGGCTTGCTGGTTCACTTGCCCCGGCTCGGGCAGAAGATTCTGAACCTCGCAACCGATCTGAACAAGGTTGAAGCCCATGAGAGGGAACTGTTCGAGGTCGCGATGCACCTGCTCGGAGCCACCGAATCCCACAAAGAAGGCGGGCTGGCGTTGGCGCTGACCTGTGAGCGGGTTCTGCACCTCAGCGACGAAGGAGACACCTTGCACGGTGATTGGCGAGGTGAGGTAGCGGGGTACGGGGGGTAAAGCGCATCTGCCTGAAAGGCAGGCACGGAGAGTGGTCTCCAGACGCTTTGCCATCGGCTCCATCTCGTGGATCTGGGCAAAGGCGCGCTCTATTCGACCGTGGCGCAGATCCTCCGCCACATAGCTCACAAACTGCTTCAGGACGGTGAAGGTCGCTTGTGGATAGGCGACATCGTGTCCTTTGCGTTGGAGTTGTTGCAGTTGCGCTTGCCACTGGGGGAGCCTTCGTCGGAGGGCGTTCAGTCGTGCTTCTGCTTGCGCACGGGTGAAAACGGTCAGGGGATACTTTGCGGAGACGGTCTGCTTGCCATACCGAATTCGCACCTGCAAGGGCACATGGCTTTCGCGCGGAACTTTGAGTCGTACCGCGACCTTCGAAGTGCCTGCGGGCAGATCTCTCTGCAGGCGTATGCTCTGACGCCCCAGCTGAACTTCCAGGTGGGCGTTGGGGAGCGGTTGGGGCGTGTAGAGCTCCAGATCGGTCTGCCATTCGGGCGCGGGGCAATAGAGCGGATTGGGGAGAGGTGGCAGAATAATCATCGGGTGGCTCAACGGCTCTGCGGGCACATAGGGAGTGGCGTTGGGATGCTCCTCCAGCTTGAGCGCATCGATCCAGAGGCCGTCCGTCGGCGCCTCGATGACGATGACCAGATCGAACTGCGTTTCGTCGTCGAGTGTGGCGAAGGTGAGGGAAGCAGTTCGCCACTGATCGTCGGTGTTTTCCAACGGGAGTCGCACGCGCCACTTCTGCCCACCCCCCACAAATCCCACAAGTGGGGTGCGAGTCTTATATCGGCAGGTAAGTGTGTAAACTGTGCTGGGTCTGACAGGCACGCCGCCCTCATAGCGGAGCAGGGCGTACTGTTCGGGGGCAGAAGGCGTGGTGTTCGTGAAGCGCAAGCAGAGCTTGCCCACCGCGCCCGGCTCCGAGACTACCGACATGCTGGCTTGCGTGGTGCGTGGATCCCAGCTCCAACCGAGGGGGTGTGCGTTTTGAACCTCCTCGAAACTGCTGTTGCAAATCAAGTTGGGGCGGGGTGCAGGGTCTACAAGGGTTATCTGGAGAGGGGACTGTGCTGTTGCGCACAACAAGGCGAGTGTTCCGAGACACGCACTCTTCATAGGCTCCCTCGCTTTGGTGAGAATGGCGCCCTCGGAGGGATTCGAACCCCCGACGCCCTCCTTAGGACGGAGGCGCTCTATCCACTGAGCTACGAGGGCGCATCAGAGGCTCATGGCGCGCCCGGAGGGATTCGAACCCCCGACCTCAAGGTCCGCAACCTTGCGCTCTATCCCCTGAGCTACGGGCGCACTAACAAGGTGATTATACCCGATCCCAACGAGCAATTGCAAGGGGCGGAGGGAGTCGGTGGAGACAAATGTCGGGGCGAAATTTTCGCCCCGACAGATTTCAATCCCCTGCGCAGGTGGTGTTGGTTGGGGTCAGGTAGTCGTTGCCGAGAACATAGAAACCTGTTCCCGGCACCCGCACAGGCAGGGGCGCCGGTCTGACGCAGTTGCCTGCTGCCGGCTTCCCGCTTGGACCGCCAACCCTAAAGCCGGTCTTCCGTCCCGTCCACGGGTGTTTTGCGTCTTTGGTCCACTCCCGGCGACGGCAGCCACAAGGGCTGCGCGGATAGATTTTACCCCAAGCCACCCCCGTTATCTATAGGCCGTCCAGCAGTTGCGAACCCCCTCTTGACAAATCAGACCCGCAACATGTGCTATAATATAGCCGAGAATACGATTTCTCAATGTGGAGCCATTGATGCGCATCGCGGCTGGCTTTTTGTGGGTGCTGACACTCGTTGCCTTTGGAGTGTCTGCAGAGACGAAACGCTCCATCACCTTCCGCTTCGAGACGCCCGTTCCTGCCGAGATTGTCTATCTGGCAGGAACCTTCAACGAGTGGCAACCCCGCAAAAACCCCATGCACTCTCCCGACGGCGGACGCGCTTGGACACTGACCCTCGCTTTGGAGCCTGGCGTCTATCAGTATAAGTTCGTCGTCAACGGCACAGAATGGTATCCCGATCCCCAAGCCCCGATTGTCGACGATGGCAACGGCAACCTCAACTCCGTCTTGTGGGTGGAGCCAGACGGCTACCAACGCCCTGCCCGAATCGGAGATGGACATGTTACACGCACCGCCATCGCCCACAACCCCGCCGACCTGCGCGACCGCAACGCCACTCAAGACAAACTGTTTCTTCGGGTGCGCACCCGCAAGGACGATGTGGCGCAGGTGAGGCTCCTCTACTGGCGCAACGGACGCCTCCAAACCCGATTGCTGACACCTGCTGTCTCCGACGCGCTCTACACCTACTACACAGCCACCCTGCCCGATGCCGATTACGAGTACGCCTTCCAGATTATCGATGGTAAAACTTCCCTTCTGCTCAACCGCGGGGGTCTACAGCGTTGTTCCCAAAACCCCAATCCGACGCTGGCGTTTCACCACCGCAAAGGTGCGAATCGGTTCGATGTGCCCGACTGGGTGCAGGATGCTATCTTCTATCAGATTGTGCCCGACCGCTTTTTTAACGCCGACCCCACCAACGACCCCGAAAATGGGAAGCCCATCGACTTCACGGGACGTATCGAAGACGACCGATTCTACGGGGGCGACCTGAAAGGCATTCTGGAGAAGCTGGACTACCTCCAAGATCTGGGCATCAGTGCTGTTTACCTAACGCCCGTGTTCGCCTCCGTGACGCACCATAAGTACGACACCGATGACTATGAGCGTGTCGATCCCCACCTGGGTATCGACAACGACCTCGAAATGCTGGCGCACCGACTCCATGCGAACGGAATGCGCCTGATCCTCGACGGCGTGTTCAACCATGTAGGGGTCTACTTTTTTGCCTTTCAGGACCTTCTCCAGCATCAGGCGAACTCGCCCTATAAAGATTGGTTCCTTGTAGAGCGGTTCCCTGTCAAGGTGGAGCCGAATCCGGGCTACTGGGCGTGGTGGAATATTCCCTACATGCCCAAGTTGAACCATGGGAACCCTTTGGTACGGCGTTATCTGCTGGGGGTGGTGGAGCGTTGGACGCGCCAACTGCGGTTGGACGGCTGGCGCTTGGATGTTGCCAACGAGGTGCCCGACCAGTTCTGGCAAATGTTCCGCCCTGTGGTCAAAAAGGCGAACCCAGAGGCGGTGATAATCGGTGAGATTTGGGACGATGCGGGGCGATGGCTTCAGGGCGACATGTTCGACAGTGTGATGAATTACCTCTGGCGGGGTGCAGTGGTGGACTGGATTGCCCATCGGCGCCTACGCCCCTCGCAGTTCGACCAGCAGATGCGCGCCTTACAGGTGCGCTACCCGCGCCAGAGCCTCTATGCGATGTATAACATGCTCAGTAGCCACGATACCCCGCGTTTCTGGCGCGAGTGCGGCGGGGATGAACGCAAAGTTCGGCTGGGCTTGCTCCTGCAAATGACCGCTATTGGCGCCCCCGCCCTTTATTACGGCGATGAAATCGGCATGGATGGGGGCGGTATCCCCGATAACCGACGCCCCATGCACTGGCAGTTCACGCCGTCCGAACAGGCACTTTTCCGCTATGTGCGCCATCTGATACGGGTGCGCCAAGCCATTTCTGCTTTGCGTCGCGGCGACTGGCAAACCCTGTTGGTGGACGATACGCGCCACCTCTATGCTTATGCCCGCACGATGGAACCGCAGCCCCTAAAAGGGCATCTTGCCGTCGTGGTGATTAATAATGGGGAACAGCCTGCCACTTTCGACCTGCCCGTGCCGATGGCTCACGGCATGTTGATTCCTGTGGCTTCTACAAACGATTTACGGGGTTCTTATCCCGTACGCAACGGGCGTGTGGCGTTGACGCTGGCGCCCCTAACAGGGGTCATCCTGATCCCTGAACATTCTATTCCAGGAGGTCTAAACCAATGAAAACGCAGCGCGGTTTTACGCTCATCGAGTTGCTTGTGGTGATTGCGATTATCGCCATCCTGGCGGCGATATTGTTCCCTGTGTTTGCCCAGGCGCGCGAGAAGGCACGCCAAACCCAGTGTTTGAGTAATCTCAAGCAGGTGGGCACTGGACTGCTTATGTACGCAAACGACTATGACGACAAAGTGCCCATCTTCTGCTTCGCAGAATATTATCAAGTAGCCGCACGCTTGATGCCCTATACAAAGAATCGCGACATCTATCGATGCCCCTCGTCGAGTTTTCCACAGGGCACGAACCAGCTCATTCAACGCGATAACGGATCTGGCGACTACATGACCGCACCGAACCACCCGCGTGTCGGCTTGGGGACTTCTACTCGTGGGCGCGCGAACTACTTTGACGACATCTATCCACCGATGGACTACTTGGTACATAACGGACTTGGAGGCTATGGTCTCTACGGCTGTGCCTACAATCCTTCCTCAATCGATAGTGGTCGGGTGACGCGTCCTGCACGCGCTGTTGGCATGATCGACTTGCCCCCCAGTAGGATGCAGTGGCCTGGACCGCAGTTCTGGAGTCAGCGTGTGGGGGGAAGCTTCAAAGGCCGCCACACCGAGGGCTCCGTTGTGCTCCATCTGGATGGACACTCCAAGTGGTACCAGTACCGTTTCCTTTATCCGACAGATCGCGGGCAAGCAAACTACTATGAACCACCCTGTGATGATCCAGACCCGATGGCAAAATATACTTGGTACTGCTGGGGCTACGAGTGGGGTCCACCAGAAGACCGTTAGGTGGAAGGCTTCCTACCCAATTTAGGGGAGGGAGCGAACATTCCCCGAGTAGTAGCCCATTCTTATCGACTGCGGTGTTGAGGATGGTGGCGGGCCGTCATGGGGTTTTACTTCCGAAGACGCGTTGCACCGTTGTGTCCAGATGGCGCAGGTGGTGCTGAAGATCAAAGCACTGGCGTATCGCCGATTCCGAAAGCACCGACCGCACTTCTGGGTCTTGCATCAGAGCGTCTATGAACTCGATGCCTTCATCCCACACGCGGCTGGCGTTCCGCTGAACCAGTTTGTAGGCGTGTTCGCGTGAGAGCCCTTGTTGAACCAGAGCCAGCATCACATGCTCGCTGAACGGCAATCCTTTCGTCAAGGCTAAGTTGCGTGCCATATTATGGGGCAGGACGACCAGCCCCCGCAGGATTTCGGTGAGCTTGCGCAGCATCCAGTGGACGAGGGTACAGGTATCGGGGAGGGCGATGCGTTCCACGCTGGAGTTGGTGAGATCGCGCTCGTGCCAAGTGCTGATACTTTCGAGCACAGCCAGAGCGTGCCCCCGCACGATTCGGGCAAGACCGCTCACCGTTTCACAGTTACACGGGTTGCGTTTATGGGGCATGGCGCTGGAGCCTGTTTGTCCGGGTGCGAACGGTTCCTGAACCTCCAAGATTTCGGTGCGCTGGAGGTTGCGTATCTCTGTGGCGAACTTTTCGAGGGAGCCAGCCAACACTGCAAGCAGAGCGATTAGGGTTGCGTGGCGATCGCGTGCCACAATCTGGGTCGAAGCGGGATCGGGGGTCAAACCCAACTTCTGGCACACATATGCTTCCACGCGCGGGTCGACAGTGGCATGGATGCCGACGGCGCCCGATACTTTGCCGACAGCGATTTCGGTTTGGGCACGCAGGAGCCGTTCACGATGGCGTTCCATTTCGGCGTACCAGCCCATCAGCTTGAACCCGAAGGTGATCGGTTCGGCATGGATTCCATGCGTGCGCCCGATCATAGGGGTGTGGAGATGTTCCATCGCAAGCCGTTTGATTTCGGACATTAGCGCTTCGCATGCGTGCAGGAGGTGTGCTACCGCTTGCTTGAGTCGTAGTGCGAGAGCCGTATCTACCACATCGTAGGAGGTGATCCCGTAATGCACCCAGCGTCCTGACTCACCGATGTTTTCGGCAAGGTTGCGTACGAACGCCATGACATCGTGGCGTGTTTCACGCTCCAGCTCGGCGATGCGTTGGGGATCCAACCGCGCGCGGGTGCGAATCGTCTCCACCGCTTCCGCAGAGATGTAGCCGTAGTGTGCCAGCCCTTCGCAGAGGGTGATCTCCACCTCCATCCAAGTGCGGTATTTCGTTTCCTCGCTCCAGAGGTCGCGCATTTCGGGCGTGGTGTAGCGTTCAATCATTGCTGGACTCCTGTGTCAACTACCCCATAGCTAAAGCTAGGGGCTTGCACCTAGCCCGCTTGCGAGGGCCGGCACGATAGGCCGGTTGACAAC
>PSLB01000028.1:0-16548 GCA_040289385.1 Armatimonadota bacterium | reverse complement strand
CCAAAGGCACCGGTCGCGGGATGGCTCTTGAAGACCTCAAGGGTATCCGCGAACGGATCTCGGTTTGCAAGGCTCAGCGTCGCGTCCCGCACAGTTGGGGGTTCCGTCAGCTTCGCTCTTTCGTCGAGTGCGGCTTCGCTGGGCCGGCCGACGCCATCGCTGCGGAGAACATCTGCAGGGCCGCCCGTATGCGGCCGGACGCGGCAGGCCAACCGGCCTAGCTGCAAGCCCCTGGCTTTAGCCATGGGGTTCATGACAGTGTTCTGCCATAAGGTGGGCCTATCCAGAAATGAGAATCGAAACCTATCGCGAGGGCGCAGTGGAGTTCCACCTGCCCCAGAGTGCGCATGTATTTTACAACCCACGCGCTCGGCTCGGCCGCGATCTCGGCGTGTTGGCGATGCGCGTCGAAGCCGAACGGCTCGAACGCTCTCTGGAGGTGCTGGAGCTGATGGCGGGCGCTGGTTTACGCAGTAGGCGCTATCTGAGCGAAGCCCCTGTCGCCCACATCGTCGTGAACGATGCCAACTACGAATCGTTTGCCGTTCTGCAACGCCATGTGGGGGACGACCCGCGCGCCGAACTCCATAACGAGTTGGCACAGCGTCTGCTGTCGCGCTTCTACATGGAAGAACGACGGTTCGATTGGGTCGATTTAGACCCTTTCGGCACTCCATCGCCTTATGTGCCTTTCGTACACGGCGTTATCCGTTGGGGAGGGCTATTCTATGTCACGGCAACAGATGCGCCCGTCCTGTGCGGCGCGCAGCGCGGTGAGTCCCTCAAATCTTACGATGCGGTCGCCGCTTTAGGACGTGAATGCCACGAGTTCGGCTTGCGAATCCTCGTCGGCTTCCTCATGCGGCGGCTGGTACAAGCCAATATGCAGGCAACCCCCCTCTTCAGCATCTTTGACGGCTACTGCTGGCGGGTACTCCTGCGTGTCTTCAAAGGCACGCGCCACTTCTCTGTGGGCAATCTCGGATTTATCGTACAAATGCCGGATGGAGAGTATCGCACGGCCACCGCTGGGACGCCCGCACCCGTCAACCACGAGTGGAACGCCTCCACCACTATTCGCTGGGTAGGTCCCCTCTGGCTCGGCCCCCTCCATGATCATGCATTCCTGGGAGCGATGTTCAAGTCCGCACGCGAAGACCACTTCGACACTGCAAAGCGGTTCCTCGCACGCCTGCAACACGAACAAGACGAACTCCCCATCGTCTACAATCTCTCCACACTGGCAGACAGGTTAGACCGCTCTGTGCCCCCCACCCGCGAAGCTATCCGATTCCTCCGCGCGCAGGGCTATCGAGCCTCGAATGTCCACCACAGCGGAAACTCTATTCGCACCGATGCCCCTTTGCCGGTCATTCTGAAACTCTGGGATCCGCGATGAGAATCTATTTAGGCTGTCCTCAGCGTGCGCTTGCGAACGGTGCGCTGGCGGACCTGGGCGACCCACCCACTGCGCTGGTGGCTCCTAAGACACCAGTCCAGTTCAGTTCCTCCGCTCTCGAATGGCATACCTTCCTCACGACCGTTTGCCACCTCCCCTTTTCCGATACCCTCGAAGAGCCCCTAGTGTTTGCCATGGCATGCGCCGCCGAAACCGTGCTAACGCCCACCAGCTATTTTGGCAAAGTGCGCTCGATGCCCCGTTTCCACCAGCAGTTGGTGCGTCAGTTGGTTCGGTGGGAATTCGATGGGCTCACACCTGACCTGCTCCAACACGGCGCCGAAGCCACCACGGATCGCTTCGATGAAACCGAAGCCGACCTACGCGCGGAATGGCTCCAAAAAACTCGCGAGTTAGTCCAACTCTGGCGTGCATGGCACACGGAGATCGAGCGACGCGAACTGACTCACCCCGCCCAGCAAGCATGGAAGGCTCTGGAAACTCTGCAGACCATCGAACATCTGCCGCGTGAACGCGTGCTCCTAATCGGCTTCACCGATTTTACTGCCTTCGAACTGGAGGTGCTGAAAACCCTGGACACGCGCACCGAGCTGGCACTGGCTCTTCTTTATGACCCTGCTCAGCCCGACCTATTCGCTCCTACCACGCGCCTTCTCCAGCGGCTTGAGCAAGCGTCTGCCAACCTCACTCCCATCACGCTCAGCTGTGAGACAGAAGCAGTGAGGGGTTCGCAAACCTTCATCTTCAGCACCCCGAACTTAATGACCGAAGCAGAAGCGGTCGCCCGCGAGATGATACGGCTCCATCACGCGGGCATCGATTACCGAGCCATGCGCGTGCTGGTACGCCAGCCCGCTCCGGTCATCGAGTATCTGGATACGCTGTTCGCCCGCTACAACATTCCCTACACGGCAGAGGTGCGCCTACCCTTATTGCGCTCGCGCCGAGTGCTGACCATACTCGAAGGGCTTCGTCTGCTTGCAGGCTCACGCACCGGCGCCGACTACCTCGCGTGGCTCAGTCTCCCCCACTTCCAGCTCGATGCATGCACGCTTCGCTCCTTACATAACTTGCGCCCACTGAGTGCCCCCAGCGACCGTTGGCTTTTGCATGCCGTCCAACACTCCATCGATCTCCCTTGCGCCCAAGCCGTTCTGCAATGGCTGATGCAGTTGCACCACACTTTGTGTACGAACCTGCTGGAGACGCTCACCCAGCTCGTGATGAAGTTTGCCGATGACAGCTCCCCTCGTAGCTCCGATCTGGATAAACTGGTAGCCATCGCCACTGTGCATGAGGAGACCTTAAACACTATGCCTGCCCGCGACGCCGTGGAGTGGCTGGAACGGCTCTGCTCGGGCAACGATTTCATCTGCCACTACGGCACGGACGACGGAGTTCGAATCCTGCCCATAGAACATGCAGATTTGCTGGGAGGCGAGGTCGTTTTCCTCATGCAGGTACTGGAGGGCGTTTTGCCCCGACGCCACCCAGACGATCCCGTTTTGCGCGAGGAGGAGCGTCTCGCTTTGCGCGCCTTGCTAACCCCGCATGCACCACACCTCCACTTGCCCACACGCGCCGACTATCAGGCAGGGGAGCCTATGCTGTTCTATCGCGCTTGCACCGCCGCACAACGGTTCCTCTACCTCACCTACCCACGCACCCAAAACGATAGCGAGGCGCTCCCCTCCTTCTACCTCAAGCACCTAACCAATGCCCACACGCGCTTTTTTAGAATCGAAGAGTTCGTGCCTGATGACCCCCTCCACCCCTACGATCGCCTTCTTCAGCATTCTCTACCCTACGAGGAGCCAAGCACCCACCTGCACCATGCGCCCCACCGCCAGCGAGTCGCCAATGTGAACCGTCAATTCTCTGTCACCGAGCTGGAAACCTTAGCAAGCTGTCCGTTCCAGCATCTGTTCCGCCATATTCTACGGGTACGCCCGCCCAGAGGGGGGCTGCAGCTTGCCCATGTCGGCAGCGCCATCCACTATACCCTCTACCGCAGCTTGAGCACACCGCGCCTCACCGACACCCCATACGAGTGGGCGCAGTCGATGCAAACCATCCTGAACGAACTGCTACAAGAGAACCCCTTCGACCTCACCCCCTGGCAACTCCAGGTACTAGAAGCTTATGCCGCACGCCTGCTGCGGCTCTTCGCCTGGCGCGAGGTGCGCTATCGCCAACAGTTCAACTTGAACACCGTCGAACTGGAGTGGGCTTTCGGCGAGGTTCACCCCAATGCCGACGACGAACGCGAACCGCTCTGCGAGCCGACCAATACCCCTGTCCCAGCCCTCACCTACAAACTCGGAAACCACCAACATCTCCAGATCTGCGGCGTTATCGATCGCGTCGACCGAAGCGCCGACGGCAAGGTGGTAATGGTGCTGGACTACAAACTGGGAAGCGTCCCAACCAAAAAGGAGTTGCTTGAAGCGCAAAGCCTACAAGGCATGCTCTATGCACAGTTACTCACCAAAGTGCGTGGCGTGGAGCATGTAGTTCTCGCCTACGACCATTTAACTGGGGGGAGGCGCGTACGGTTCATCCCTTACGAGCGGACGCTTATCGAACGGTTCCGTGCAGGGCAGTGGGAGGGCAGTCCGCGCGACTGTGTCATCACGCTTACCTCAAGAGAACTGGATGAGGCTCATCAGCGGCTAACGACCGAGCTGGAACGGCTGGTGTATATGCTGAAGAATGTTTTCATCGAGCCGCTTCCAGGAAGCCACTGTAGAACCTGCGCCTATGCCGACCTGTGTCGACGCGCCCAACGCTAAGGGTATACTTTAGCGCACGATGGCAACCGAGAGCAGAGTTCGGCGCGCGGTCTATCCCGGTAGCTTCGACCCTCCAACGCTGGGACACCTCGATATTATCACCCGCGCCGCCCGACTCTTCGATGAGCTCATCGTAGCTGTCGCCGTTAACTCACAAAAAAAGCCTCTCTTCACTCTCGAAGAGCGTGTCGAAATGCTTTGCGAATGCTGTCCGCATCTGCCCAATGTGCACATCTTGCCCCTTCAGGGGCTGTTAGCCCAGTTCGCCCAAGAAGTGGGGGCATGCGCCATCGTTCGGGGGCTGCGAGCCGTCTCCGACTTCGAGTACGAGTTCCAGATGGCTACGATGAACCGTCAGCTTGCCCCCGATGTGGATACATGCTTTCTGATGACCCATCAGCAGTACGCTTTCCTGTCGTCCTCCATCGTAAAAGAGGTCGCCCGATTGGGGGGCGATGTCCGCCAACTGGTACCGTCCCATGTCTATGAGCGATTAATCCGACGATTTGGAAGGGAATAGGTAGGAGACTCCGCACCCAACGACGAACCCTAAAATCACGCGCAGGGGAGGAACAAAACGATGATGAACATGGATGTAATCACCATTCGCAAGTGGCTCAGAGAGCTGGATCAAGCGCTGGAGAATGCACGCAGTTTCGGGCCCATCGTGATTGGTCTCAATAAGGGCGAGTGCCTCAATCGCGTCCAGCAGATTCTTGCAAACTTGCCAGCCGATATCGATAAAGCGGAGCGCGTGCTACGCGAAACGCACCGATTAGTGGGCGGCGCGCAACACCAAGCCCAACTAACATTAGAGCAGGCAGAAGAGCAAGCACGCCAAATCATCGAACGGGCACGGCAAGAAGCCGAACAGATCATCGAACACGCACGCGCCGAACAACAACGCATGCTCAGCCAAGAAGAGGTCTGCCGCCTCGCCGCCTCCCAAGCCCAAGAGGTGGTCGAAACCGCACGCCAGCAAGCGCATCAGATTCGGCAAGGCGCCGACGAGTACGCCTATGAGGTGCTAACCCAACTCGAAAGCGTGCTGGCAAAGGTGATGAACACCGTCCAGAACGGCAAAGTCTATCTGGAGGATTACCTCAAACAGCGGGTCGGCACGCGTCGATAAATCTATGCGCCTGATCTTCGCAGGTGACATCATCTTCGGCAAGGGCATCCACCAAGTAGCCCGCCAATGGGGATTGCTCTTCCTTTTCGATGCTATTGCTCCTACCCTCCGCACCGCCGACTGGGTCGTCGCCAATATGGAAGGCTGTATTGCCACGCGTGGCACGCCGATGAAAAAGGAGTACACTTTCCGCGCATCGCCCCCACTCGCTGAAACGCTTCGCTGGGCTGGGATCCCGATGGTCTCGCTGGGCAACAACCACTCGATGGACTTCGGCGTCGAGGGCTTGGAAGAGACCTTCCAGCACCTGAGGGCCGCAGGGGTCTGGTGGGCAGGGGCAGGTAGCAACGAAGCCGATGCCAGCGCCCCCGTCATTCTAGATAACGGCGCAGTACGAGTCGCCATCTTTTGCTTCACGGCGGTGGTGCCGCACGGGTTTCCAGCAAGTGCCCAACGCGCAGGGGTCGCCACACTCCAGACCGTTCTTCCACGGATCCGTGCTGTGCGGAATCGGGTGAATCGGCTTATCGTTATTCCTCACTGGGGGGATGAGGGCGTGTTTCAGCCCAACTCCAAACAGCGTCGGATCGCACGCATGCTGGCATCAGCGGGCGCAGATATTATCGTTGGGCATCATCCCCATGTCGTGCAGGGCTACGAGCGACTCGGCAATACGCAAATTGTTTACAGTGTGGGCAACTTCGTCCACACTCCGCGCATGCCTGCAAGCCGACGGGCACTCCTGGTTCAGGTAGACATTCGCTCAGACACTATCGCATCCCTGACCCTCATCACCCTCTGGCTGGAGAACGGTCAACCTATCCCGCTCTCGCGCAGGGGTTCAGAAAAGACTGAATACACGGGTCAGGAAGCGATGCGCTCCCCTGACCCACTGCCCAATGCTATCCCCCTGCAGGCAGCACGGTCGCCATCAGATTCACCCGAATCTGTGCCTGCTGCGGATCGTCGGTCTCGATGGTGAGCGTGCGTCGAACAGTGCCCTGGGTCCAGCCGCCCTTGTAGCGCAGGATAATCCGATGCTGTTTCCCATCCGCACTCGATTCGTGCTTTACCTCGATGTTCGGGTCATCCACCTCGAACCGCTTCACCTCGAAAGCCTTATCGCTTCGGCTCAGCACCACCACGCGTTCTACCGGAAGCGGAGTCGCCGAGCCGATGGCCCCAAAGAAGACCGTTGTCGGCGTTACGACAATCCCCTTCTCGGTGGCGACATTGATCGTAACCACTGGCGAGGCAGAGAGGTTGGTGCGCGCCATCACCATAAAGTCGCTCCGCCCTGCAGGTGCATCGGGACTGACGGTGATCACAATCTTTGTGGTCTTGTCATCCACCTTGCGGGCTTCGGCTCTCACATACGGGGCGCTTGTAGAGACCTCCTGCACCTCCAGCGGCTGATCTGTATTGGAGGCAATTTCCACCTCTTGGACGGTCGGCTCGCCAGACTTTAGGTTTATCTGCAACCTCTCGCTGGGGTGCACCTCCACTGCTGTCTTGATAAACGCGGTGAGGCGCAATGAGAGGCTCGGCTGGTCGGGGTCGTTGCTGGTAACCTGAATGGTCTTGATCTGGGCGCCGCGGAAGCCAGCCGAGTTCAGCTCCGCATCCAGTTTGCCCTCCTGCCCAGGCGCAATGGTTCGATCATACTGGGGTACGACACACCCACAGCTGGGACGCGCTGTGATTTCCAGCGGGGCATCTCCAGCGTTGCGGATACGGAAGGTGAACTTCACCTTGTCGCCCTGCATGATGTTGCCGAAGTCGTGTTCCATCGGCTCAATCATGATTTTGGGCTTGGGCATATAGACCGCCACGCGCCGACTGGCAAAATCGATTAGCTGGTTGCGCGCGTTCATTAGGGCACGCACTTGCTGAACCTCTTTCCCGGTGGGGGCCGTCGGAAGCTGTTCGGTGTTCCAGACAGGGCCCATAATCTCGTCATCCTTTTGGGACTCAGCCAGCCCCAGATAGGTACCGACCGCCTGCCCTACAAGATGCGCAATTGCATTCGCGCTCATCGGCATCTCGGTGTAGGGAATGTAGGTGGCAATCCGAGCGCGCACACGCCGACGGTCGCCCTTGTCAGGAGGCAGCATCAACTTCGCCTTTCCGTGAAGCAAGCGAAACTGCCCTGCCGTAATCTCTGCCACATCCTCTTCAAAAACGATCTGGATGTCGGCGCTGACTTCGTCGTCTGTCCATTCAAGACGCGGGTTCCCGCCGAGCGCTTTGTTCCAGTTCTCAACCGCCGTGCGTGCAGATTGTTGGAACACCGCACGCTGATCCGCAGGGATAGTGAACCAACTGGCATATACCCGTATCGGGTTCGCAATCGCAACCCCCTTCGCCAATCTGTTCGCCTCGTCGAAGCTCTCTTTAGATAACAGGTTCGCTATTTGCGTCAACTGTTCGTACTCCGTCTTATGCGTGCTTTCCGGTAGGATGGGTGCCTTGGGCAGATTGCCTTGCGTATACCCAAACCCAACCAAAAGCACCATGCTCAATAGCCAGAAGCTCCTGTGCCGCATCTTCGGTCTTTCCATACCCTTAATTATAGCCGATTAGAAAAATGGGGGGTATAATACAGGAGAGGAGGTCATGAACCCCATGGCTAAAGCCAGGGGCTTGCAGCTAGGCCGATTGGCCCGCCGCGTACGGCCGCATACGGGCGGCCCTGCGGATGTTCTCCGCAGCGATGGCGTCGGCCGGCCCAGCGAAGCCGCACTCGACGCAGCGAAACTCTGCCTGCGTAGTTGGCCTTCGACACATGACCGCAGGCCGGACAGGTGCGCGAGGTGTTCCGAGGATCAACGCACACCACGGAAACACCGGCCAACCGAGCCTTATACTCGATGAAGGAGCGAAGCCGATGGAACCCCCAACTGTGCGGGACGCGACGCTGAGCCTTGCGAACCGAGATCCGTTCGAGGATACCCTTGAGGTCTTCAAAAGCCATCCCGCGACCGCTGTCTTGGGCCTTCGCGACCAGGGGTGCCGCGTGTTGCTCCTCGGTTGGTTGGAGCTTGACCATCAGCGTCCGGTTCATGGCCTTAGTGTACCCCAGACAGCTCAGTGGGTGCCATGGAAGGATGGAAGCCGCCCTTCCTCCCCGCGCTTGAAGGCGGGGGCTTCCGGGCAGCGGCGACGGTGAGGTCTACTATCCCTTTAGCGCTTCAGCACCACCGACCACTTCGGCAATTTCTTTGGTAATGGCTGCCTGACGGAGTCGGTTCATAATAAGGGTAAGTTCCTGAATCATTTTGCCTGCGTTATCGCTGGCCATGGTCATAGCGGTCATGCGGGCGCCGTGTTCGCTGGCGCTAGCTTCCAAGAGTGCTTGTAGGATTTGGGTCAGCAGATAGCGCGGGAGAAGTTGCGCGATTAGTTCGGGTGCGCTCGGTTCAAAGATGAAGTCGTATTTTGTGGTGCTTCCCTCGCCTTTTGGGGGTTCGATGGGCAGGATAGGCAGGACGACGGGGCGCTGGGTCACGGGGTTGATAAACTGCGAATAGACAAGGTAGACTCGGTCTACCTGCCCGCTCTCGAACATCTCGCGCACTTTGTCGGTGACGGCGCGTGCGTCGTCAAGTCCGGCACCTGCAGTGGGCATGGGGCGGTAGAGCGCGACGGAGTAGCCTCGCTTCGCGAAGAACTGGTAGCCTCTGCGTCCCACGCAAAGGAGTTGAACCTGTTCGGGGCGTAGGTTAAGGTCGCGAAGAGCGTTCTGCGTGGTGCGGATGAGGTTCATATTATACGAGCCGCACAAACCTCTGTCGGAAGTTGCCAGCACGAAGGCGATATGGTTGGGCTCGCGCTGGCGCAAAAGTGGGTGATCGTGGAGGTCGCCTGCGCGCCCCAGCTCTTGCATCATCTCGTGCATCCGTTGTGCATAGGGGCGTGCGCCCAGCACTCGGTCTTGGGCACGACGCAGGCGTGCGGCAGAGACAAGCTTCATCGCGCGCGTGATTTGTTGGATGCTCTTTGCCGCGCGGATCCGTGCCCGCATGCCACGCAAGGTTCTCACAGCCCGTGCGCCTCCTTGAACCGTGCCTTGTATTCCTCGATCGCTTTCCGCAGTTCGGCTTCGGTCTCTTTATCGAGCTGTTTCTCGCGTCGAATCTTCTCGCCGATTTCAGGATAGCGTTCGCGCATGAACGGATAAAAGCTCTCCTCGAACTCGCGCACCTTCTCCACTGGCAGGTCGTCCAGATAGCCCTGCGTACCGATGAAGAGGATCATCACCTGTTCCTCTACCGGCATTGGCTGGAACTGAGGCTGTTTCAGCAGTTCCTGCAAGCGCAGACCGCGTGCCAACTGCATTTGGGTAGCGCGATCCAGGTCAGAAGCGAACTGAGCGAAGGCTTGTACCTCACGGAACTGCGCCATCTCCAAGCGTAGGCGTCCAGCGACCTGCTTCATCGCTTTGACTTGGGCGTCGCCTCCTACGCGACTAACCGAGATTCCCACATTGATTGCGGGACGTATCCCGGCGTAGAACAGGCTTGGTTCCAGATAAATTTGTCCGTCGGTAATCGAGATAACATTCGTTGGGATGTAGGCGGACACATCGCCCGCTTGCGTCTCGATAATGGGCAGAGCGGTCAATGATCCGCCCCCGTAGGCATCGGACATCTTTGCGGCGCGCTCCAGAAGGCGCGAGTGCAGATAGAACACATCGCCCGGATACGCCTCGCGTCCAGGCGGACGCCGCAACAGAAGCGATACAGCACGGTATGCCTGAGCATGTTTAGAGAGGTCGTCGTACACGACCAACGCATCCATGCCATTATCACGGAAATATTCACCCATCGCACAGCCTGCGTAAGGGGCGAGATATTGAAGACTGTTCGGCTCACTCGATGAGGCGACCACGACCGTACTGTATTCCATTGCGCCGTAGCGTTCCAGCGTGTCCACAAAGCGGGCGATAGCCGCCATCTTCTGTCCAATCGCCACATAGATGCAGTAGACGGGCGTATCGGTCTGGTGAGTATATTTCTGGTTGATGATGGTATCCAGCACGATGGCGGTCTTCCCTGTGGATCGGTCGCCGATAATCAGCTCGCGCTGACCACGCCCGATGGGGATGATGGCGTCGATCGCCTTGATGCCTGTCTGAAGCGGTTGCTTGACGGGCTGACGCGTAATGACGCCAGGGGCAATCACTTCGATACGGCGATACTCCTCGGCGACAATCGGTCCCTTGCCGTCGATGGGGCGTCCTAAGGCATCGACCACGCGCCCCAGTAGCCCCTTGCCAACGGGAACCTCCGCGATGCGTCCTGTGCGCTTGACGGGGTCGCCTTCTTTGAGTTCCTTGTCCTCGCCGAGAACGATAGCACCGATACTATCCTCTTCGAGGTTGAGAACCATTCCCAAGGCCTCGTGTGGGAATTCGAGCAGTTCACCCATTTGGGCGTCGGGCAAGCCGTAGACGCGAGCGATCCCGTCGCCTACCTGAAGGATGGTGCCGACGCTTTCGGCTACGGGCTTCTGATCCAAGCTTTCTATCTCTTTGGCTAAGATGCTGGTAATCTCTTCGGGTCTAATCATGGCTTCACCTCTTGTTGTCGAGTTGGGGTTCGATGTTCGATTTCGAGGCGGATGCGTTCTCGTAAGTTCTCTAAGGCACCTCGGATCGAGCCGTCAATTTCGTAGTCTCCCATACGGATTTTGATACCCCCCAGTAGGTCGGGGTTCACCTCGTAGGTGGGAATAATCCGTTTTCCTGTGCTCTGTTCCAGCTTCTGAATTAGCGCAGATCGTTCATCTTCGGTTAGGGGGACTGTGCTGGTGAGGGTTGCACGCACAATTCCTTGATGTGCCTCTTGGAGGCGTTGGTACTCATCGCAGATGGCTTCAAGCAGTTTCTCCCGCCGCTTTTCGATAATGAGCTCGAGGGTGCGCAGGGTTTCTGGCATGACTTCTTGGCGCAGGATTTCGCGCAGTCGGTCTTTTTTGCGGTCGCGTGCGATTCGCGGGTCATATAGGAAGGCACGAAATGTGGGAAATTGGCGCATCAGTTCGCGCAGGCGCGCGAGGTCTTCGCCTGTGCGTTGGACAGTGTTGTGCTGGAGCGCCACTCGAAACAGTGCTTGAGCGTAGCGTCGTGCGACACGCAGGTCTGTCATTTAGCGTACCTCCGCGTGCTGGATAAATTCGCGCACCAGCTTACGGTGGCGTTCTTCGTCGAGGGTTTCACGGATTAGGTGTTCGGTGGCTCTGAGTGCTAAGTTAGCGACATGCTCTTGCAGTTCGGTGGTAAGTTTTTCGCGTTCCAGTTCGGCTTGTTCGCGAGCGCGTGCAACGATATCCTCTGCCTGTTGGCGTGCTTCAGCGAGGATTTGTTCGCGCAGTTCCTGTGCTTCGCTGACCGCTTTTTGGATACGCTCGCGTGCCTCTGCTTCGATTTGGTTGAGGCGCTGTTCGTAGTCGGCGCGCAACTGTTCCATCGCGCGGCGGTCGGCTTCGATCTTGTCATAGGTGGCATTGATGTCCGCTCGACGAGACTCCAGCATTGCGTTGATGGGCTTCCAGAAGTAGCGGGTAAACACCCAGAGCAGGAGCAGAAAACCCACAATCTGTATAATCAGAATATTAAAATCGATTCCGAGCAGTTCGAGGATGCCACCGCTCCCGTGTCCACCTTGTGCGCCGAGCCAAATGGGCAGATATAGGCATGTGCGTTCTATCATCATTCAGCCTCCTGCGAGGGGAGCTACACCAGGCTCCCCTCCATAAGGTCGCACTGGGGGGTTAAGGCGTGACGGTCGGCAAGCGCCCTTGGAGCAAGAAAAAGATCACAAGCGAGAAGAGCACCAGCGACTCGATAAACGCGAGCCCGATAATCATTCCCATTTGGATGCGTCCTGCCAGTTCGGGTTGACGTGCCATACCTTCCATCGCTCCGGCAACGGCGCGCCCCTGTCCCAATCCGGCGCCGATAACGGCTAAAGGCAAACCTAAGCCAGCAGCTAAAGCCAGCCCCATCAGATACAATCCCGTACCAACTTCCATAGTGTTCCTCCTCGTTTTTAGGTTAGTTACTCGCACTCCTCTGCGAGGTTCTCCTCTCGTGTGAGAGGAAAGTGTTCAGTGGGCTTGTGCCTCATGATGCTCGGTGGCTAAGGCAAGGTAGATGAGGGTCAGAATGGAGAACACGAACGCTTGCACGAACGCCACCAGAAGCCCCAGCATCATCACCGGAAATTGAAAAGGTATCGGCAGGTACACCTTTTGGAAGAGAGGCACTGCGAATGCTGTGATGAGAGCTAAGGTGACCTGCTCCTTGCCAAACATGTTGGCATACAGACGGATGGAGAGCGAGACCGGTTTGGCTAACTCGCTGACCACCTCGATCACAAAAAGAAGGGGCGAGATCAGGATTGGAACTTCGCCCACTCGTGCGAAATGCTTGAAGTAGCCTACCACACCGCGTGCCCGAATCGCCTCAATCTGCACATAGAGGATGACAATCAGCGCAAGGGCAATCGTGGTGTTCAGGCTGGCAGTGGGCGCCAATCCAGGCGGGATCAGCCCCATCAGATTACAGGTGAGGATAAACAGAAACAGAGTGCCCGCTAACGGTACATACTTGCGTCCATGCTCCCCAACCACGCTGACCGCCAAGTTATCGAAGAACTCGTAGATCACTTCCACAAAGTTTTGCCAGCGGGTCGGGCGCTTTTGCATCCGACGCGTGCTGATAAGCGCAAAAATCACCAGCACCACATAGGCGATGCCGGCGAATACTGCAAAGACCCATGGCGAGACATGATGTTCCACGTTTCAATCTCCTTCGCCTTCCGTAGACGCCATGATTATACCCAACCCTTGAAGCCCCATGTCAAGGAGGGAGTCGCTGGCTCTTGGTTGCCTTTGACAGTAGGCTCTCCAGCGTTGCCAACAGCGCGTAGCGCCCTGCCAAGTTTGCGAGATCATAAAAAGCGTGTAGACGGTGGTAGTCACCACGCGTTTCTCGTTGCGCTTCCCTCAGCGGTAAGCTGGCTCGGGGCGGCGGAAGGAGTCGTCCAAAGCGGTTTGCGCCGTTGCCCAACCGAGGCTTGTCGCCAGAATCAGCCACACAGCCCAAAAACGAATTCGGTTTCGCATCTAATTTTTGTACCCGATGGGGTATAATGAAATTCCTGCCGTGTGCGTGATGCCCGCGGTGGATCGAACCGTCGACTATGATAACCTGAGGGACGAAACTTGCTGAGTGGGAGCGTCGGGCAACCGACGAATCGCGAGGCGGTTTCTAACCTCTAAAGAGATACCGAGGGGTTCGCAACCCCAACGGCACACGGCACGGCGGGGTTCTGGCAGGAAAGGGGCGACCTTCTCCGAACTATAAGGGCATCAGGAGGAGGTTTGATATGCGCAAATTTGCATCGGCTGACGAGCTTTTACAGATCTGCTTCGAGCGCGACGCATCGGATATTCATATTGTCCCGAACGAACCTGCCACGCTCCGCTTACATGGGCGACTGGTGCGTTTAGAGGAGTACGGCGAGCTAAGCCCTGCTGACACGGAGCGGCTCTTCCGAGAGGTGGCGCCTCCGCGTGCCATCCACGAGTTAGAACGTGTCCGCACGGCGGACTTCGCCTACGCCCACGCCAAAGCACGGTTCCGTGTCGCCGCCTACTATGAGAAGGGGAATATCGCCATTAACTTCCGCCTGATCCCCTACCGCCTGCGTTCGTTTGAAGAGATTGGTCTACCCGACCACATCAAACGCCTCTTACATCTCCCACGCGGGCTAATCCTCATTACGGGTCCCACAGGCTCCGGAAAAACCACCACCTTAGCCACGATGCTGGACTACATCAACACCCATCGCGAAACGCATATCGTTACCATCGAGGATCCGATTGAGTATTACCATGAGCCCAAGAAAGCGGTGGTGAGCCAACGCGAGGTGGGCGTCGATGTGCCCAGCTTCGAAGAGGGTGTGGTGCGCGCCTTGCGTATGGACCCCGATGTGATCTTGGTAGGCGAGATGCGCGACCTCAAAACCATCCAAGCCGCCATCACCGCTGCCGAGACGGGACACTTGGTGTTCTCTACTGTCCACACCACTGGCGCCGCCCGAACCGTCGAGCGTATCGTCGATGTGTTCCCGACCGACCAACAAGAGCAGATTCGCGTCCAGCTGAGTACGAACCTCGTGGCGATTATCTCCCAACTTCTACTCCCTCGAGCCGACCGCCCCGGACGCGTCGCTGCCTTCGAGATTATGATTGTCACCCCCGCCATCGGGCACATGATACGCGACCGCAAAATCCACAGCATCGAATCGGCAATCCAAACGGGGCAACAGCTGGGCATGATTTCGCTGGATAACCACCTGCTCTTCTTATACCAACACAAAATTATCTCACGCGAAGAGATGTACCGCGTGGCACAAAACCCCGAAGAGATCGCCTCCCGACTCGGCGAGCAACTTCCAGAGACCGCCTTAGCCCGCCAAGCTATCTAACCCCATGCGCTTCAAAGACAAGGTGGTCTGGATCACAGGAGCCTCGTCGGGTATAGGGGAGGCACTTGCCTATGCCTTCAGTAAGGAAGGGGCGCACCTTGTACTAACCGCCCGACGCACCGACCGATTGGAACAGGTTCGGAATGCCTGTCAGGGACCTGGCAAAATTCTTCTGCTCCCTTTCGACCTAACCCAATTTGATCAACACTCGATGATGGTGGGCGCCGCCATCGAGCATTTCGGACAGATCGATGTGCTAATCCATAATGCAGGGGTCTCCCAGCGTGCGCGGGCAATCGAAACGGAATTCGCCGTGGATCGCCGCATTATGGAGCTGAACTATTTCAGCGTGGTCTCCCTTACCAAGCATGTGCTTCCGTTCATGCGGGATCGCGGTTCGGGGCATATTGTGGTCATCAGCAGTCTATTGGGCAAGTTCAGCACACCGTTGCGTTCGGCTTATTGTGCCTCCAAGTATGCGTTACACGGCTATTTCGACGCCCTTCGTGCCGAGATGGCTGAGGAGGGGATTTATGTCACCCTCATCTGTCCGGGCTGGGTTCGCACGGAGGTCTCGCAGCATGCCCTGCGTGGCGATGGACGCGAACACGGCGAAATAGACCCATCCATCGCTAAGGGGATGGAGCCCCATCTGTGCGCACAACGGATAGTAAGCGCCATCGCCAAACGCAAAGAAGAGGTCGCCATCGCAGGCATCGAGGGGTTGGGGCTGTGGCTCAAGCGGTTCGCTCCTGGCTTATTTTCCAAAATCATTCGGCGTGTGCGCGTGGTGTAGGGCACTGCTTGCAGGAAATTCAGGCAGGGCTGAGTATCCTTAGGACGATGGACAGAGAATGAAAGCAGTCGTTATGGCAGGGGGCGAGGGCTCCCGCTTGCGCCCAATTACGGCGAACCATCCTAAGCCGTTATTGCCCGTGGCGAACCGCCCGATAATGTAGCATATCCCGCTACTGCTGAAAGCGCAGGGCATTACCCAAGTGATTGCAACCGTCTACTACCTGGCGGACGCGATCGAGGGCTACTCCGGCGATGGCGAAGATCTGGGAATCAGGCTGGTCTACTCGCTGGAAGATACACCCCTCGGCACTGCAGGCAGTGTCAAGCAAGCCGAGCCGCACCTCAAGGAGGGCACTTTCCTCATCATGAGTGGCGATGCCTTGACCGATATCAACCTGGAACCTGCCCTCGAATTCCACCGCAAAAACGGAGCGTTAGCCACCCTAATTCTGGCGCGCGTGCCGAACCCGCTCGAATTCGGCGTGGTCATCACGCGCGAAGATGGACGCATCACCCGCTTTCTCGAAAAGCCCTCTTGGAGTGAGGTGTTCTCCGACACCGTCAACACAGGGATCTATATTCTGGAACCTGAAATCTTCGACTCCATGGAATCGGGAAAGCCGTACGACTTCAGCCAAGACTTGTTCCCCTTGCTGCTGCGCGCAGGCAAACCGCTGTACGGCTATGTCATGAACGAATATTGGAGCGACATCGGCTCGCTCCAGCAATATCGCGAAGCGCACATCGACATCCTTAACGGCAAGGTCCAGCTCCGTCCACCCGGCAACGAGGTCATCCGTGTACTGAGGCGCGGAGACCCCGGCCTTTAGGCCCGGGGAGGAGCGCCGCCTTGACTACTCTCGGGTGGTATCATCTCCTCAGAACCTTGACAAGCAAGAGTTCAGGAGG
>PSLB01000027.1:0-17095 GCA_040289385.1 Armatimonadota bacterium | reverse complement strand
GGGCCGTTGTCAACCGGCCCTGTAGGGGCACGGCATGCCGTGCCCCTACTTTAGCCGTGGGGTAGTTGACAGAGTTCGATAATAGAGGCACGCTGTATCTCAGTCGCCCAAAGAAGGGGGGACATCCTTGCCCTACGGCTCCGTAGAGGCCCTTGCCTTCAGGCATGGGGAGGAAGGCGCGGGCTGACACCTTCTTTCGTGCTGTGGTAAAATACGCCCAGTGGGTGAGCCATGCGGGCGAGTCCCACCCCCCTTGGCGGACGTGCCGCAGGTACGAAATCTGGAAGCGCAAGCTCCTGGCTTTAGCCATGGGGTTCATGACTTGGATAGGAGGCAATAGCGATGCGAAAAGTGATGAGCGTTAGCGCGTGTGTGATGGGACTTCTCTTGCTGGCACTGGCGGGCATCACACCCCGCCCTGCCCCCTTAGCAGCGGTCTCCACCTTTGAGAGGCGATGTAGCGCATGCCACGGTAAACAGGGCGCGCTGTTCGAGAAGGAGTTCGAAAAAAAATACAAGACCCGACGCGAACTGACCGAGATGGTCGAGAGCATGCCCGGCGCCATCGGCATGGACGGGGATTCGCTGGAAGTGATGGTCGCCTATATGCGCGCGATTAGCCGACAGGAGCCCTTCCTTGTTTGGACGAAGCAGACCCAACAGACCTTAGAAGGCGAGTTTGCGCCCGACGGGGCGCGGATCGTGGCACGCGCAGGGCGAACCGAACTGCGGGTGGAGACACCACAAGCCTATCGCTGGCGGGTCGTTCTCCCAGACAAGGTTAAGCTGTCCGATGTGGAGTTCACGGTTCGGTATCGCTCGAACGCGATTCGTCTCAAGCTCAGGGATTCTTCCTACACCCACACAAGATGAGTCTGCGCGTTGCCCTATTCAGCGGCGACTTCCTCTGGCGGGGCGTGTGTGGTGGTTTCCATCGGCGCAGGGTTCTCGGCGTAGGCGGGCGTGTCCAACGCCTGTAGGTGGCTCAACAGCATCGCGCGCAGTTCGAAGACCACAGCGCGCTTGCGCGCCTCCAGCGTTTCGATCTCTCGCTGGAGCTGTTCGATGCGTGCCTGCGCCGAGTGTTGAATCTGTTCTGCTTGCAGACGCGCCTCCCGCAGGATTATCTCCGCCTCGCGATGGGCATTCGCGCGGGTCTCATCGGCTGTCCGCTGCGCCAGCACCAGCGACTCCTTGAGCGTGTTCTCCATCGCACGATAGCGCTGTGCCTCTTCACGCAAGCCCACCAGCTCCTCCCGCATCTGATGGTTCTCTGTAAGAATCTCCTCGTAGTGGGTGGCTACTAGCTGCAAAAAGGCATCCACCTGTACGGGATCGTAGCCCCGAAGACGCTTGCGAAACTTTTTCGTCTCGATTTCCAGTACCGTAAGCCGCTTGGGATCGTTCATCGCAACCTATGTAAAAGCGAGATAAGAAACTGAATCACCAGGATTGCAAATATGGGGGAGAAGTCTATCGGTAAAATCCCCACCCCCGCCGAGCGCAAAATTCGGTTCTGGAGCTGACGGAATGGATCCACCACCGCATTGCTGACCCGTTCGATGAATCGGACGACGGGATTGTAGCGTGGCACGCGCCCACCTGCCAGCCGTATCCACGAGAAGACCACATCGATGATGATAATTATCACCAGCCCCCTCAGGAGCAACTCCAACAGTTCGAAAGGGTGCATCATCGTCGGCTCTCACCTCAAGAGTTGGAGCGTTGCGATTCCTTCAGCTTCTTGCGCACGCGCTCCATATTCAACGGAACTGCACCATCGGTGGGGTCTAATTGCCGTGCTTTTTCCCAGGCTTGGAGACACTTCTCGTATTCACCGAGCTTCTCATAGGTATGCGCCAGCGTCTTCCACACAAAGGCAGGGATATTGGCAAACTGCGCTGCCTTCTCCAGATAGGTGCGCGCCCGCGCATAGTCGCCCTTCTGATGATACCAGAAGCCGATATCGTAGTAGAGGTCGTAGCGGTTGGGGTTGGCACGGAGCCCACGCTCATACACCTGGAAGGCACGCACCGTCTCCCCGTAGCTATCCAACATCCAGCCGAGGTTAGAATAGGTCTCCACATCGCTGGAGTCATACTCGATCAAGACGAACAGAATCGCCATCGTCTTGAAGTGTTGCCCGTCATGCCAGTATTCGTCGGCTAACTGCACCAATCGGAAGTCCAGCAGGGCGCGAATCGACTGGAGCTTGTGCTGAATCGGTTCAGGCGAGGTCGCCTGAGATGATGCTAGCGCCATCAATGCCACACAGCCCAGAAGAATCATCAGGTTCCGCATCGTCTTACCTGCCCAATAATAGAGTATACCCCTTCTTATCGGAAGGGGGAGTCATCCTCTTCAGTCTCCTCGGCTTCGGAGGGGGCTTGGAGTGCCATTTGGATGGCTTGTAGCGCCGAGCGTACTGGTAAGGCGGACAGCGGGAGCCGCTCGTGACGGCGTTGGAGATTGCTCTGGGGCACAAGCGCGCAGCGAAAGCCCAACCGCGCCGACTCTTGCAGGCGTGCCTCTAAATGGGGGACACCCCGCACTTCGCCGCCCAGCCCCACCTCGCCAAACAACACCAGATCGGGGCGTACAGGCTGGTTGCGCATCGCCGAAGCGACCGCCACCAACACCGCTAAGTCGGATGCGGGCTCACTAAGGCGCATACCCCCCGCCACATTCACGAAAACATCATGCTGAATCATTCGGAACCCCAGACGCTTCTCCATCACCGCCAGTACCAGACTCACTCGCTCATAGGCAAGTCCCGTAATCACCCGACGCGGCGTGTTCAAAAACGAGGGCGTGGTCAGTGCTTGAATCTCCATCAGGAGGGCACGGCTCCCCTCTAATGCGGGGAACACCACCGAGCCCGGAGTCCCCTCCGCACGCTCTGCCAGCAGTCGCTCCGATGGGTTTGGCACGGCAACCAGCCCCTCAGGGCGCATATCGAACACGCCAATCTCATCGGTCGCCCCAAATCGGTTCTTTGTCGCCCGAAGAATCCGAAACAAGCCTTGCGGGTCGCCCTCGAAGTATAACACGGTATCCACCAAATGCTCCAACACCTTCGGTCCGGCTAAAGCACCTTCCTTAGTGACATGCCCAATCAGAAACAGGGCAATCTCCCGCTCCTTAGCGACGCGCTGAAGCGCTCCCGCACAGGTTCGAATCTGCGAGATAGTGCCCGCAATCGCCTCCAGTTCGGGCGTATAGAGTGTTTGGATCGAGTCGAGGATGGCACATAGGGGCTGTTCCGATTCCAGCACTGCCAAAATAGCGGGCAGTTCCGCTCCTGCGGCGACCTGGAAGTTTGGGTGGGTCGCATGCAAACGGAGGGCGCGCATGCGCACCTGTCGGAGCGACTCTTCCCCTGTAATGTAGAGGACCGTGCCGTGCGCGGCCAACGCATGCACCACCTGCAACATCAAGGTGCTTTTACCGATACCGGGCTCGCCCCCGATGAGGGTCAACGCACCGGGCACGACGCCTCCACCCAACACGCGGTCGAACTCTGGAATCCCCGTAGGCAGGCGTGTTTCGGTGTCGGCAGGCAGGTCGCGCACCGCATAAGTGCGTAGGGGCGCTACGGTCTGGGCAGTCCCCCCTCGCTTAGGGGTAAGCTTTACGGTGTTGACCGTCTCTTCTTGAAGCGTGTTCCACTCTCCGCATTCGGGGCATCGTCCTACCCAGCGCGGTGTAGTATAGCCACAAGCAGCGCACACATACTGTGTTCGGGTTTTTGCCATCGACTTAGATAAATCGGATTATACCTCCTGATGGGGAGGTGCTGGATGTGGAAGGCGATCAGAACGGCTCAGCACATCGTTCATCTTTCCTGAGCGATAGCCCTCCAGATCCAGCGTTACATAGGTATAGCCGAGCGTGCGCATGTGCACGACTATCGCCTCCGCGTGCGCGATCAGGCGTGGAAAATCTTCTGGCGGCACTTCGATGCGTAAGATGGGGTCATGGTGTCGCGCGCGTACTGAACGGAACCCCAGTTCCCTCAGAAACCGCTCCGCCCGATCCACCCGCTGAAGCAGTTCCCGTGTGATTACCGTGCCGTAGGGGAAGCGGCTGGAGAGGCACGCAAAGGAGGGCTTATCCCAAATCGGCAAGCCGAGCCAACGCGCCAACGCCCGAATATCTTGCTTGGTGAAGCCTGCCTCCAGCAACGGCGAACGCACGCCCCACTCTTCCCCCGCGCGCATGCCTGGGCGATAATCGCCCGTGTCGTCCAGATGAGAGCCGTCCGCCACATAGGCAAGCCCCGCCTCTTCCGCAACCTGCCGCAGAATGCGGAACAGCTCGGTTTTGCAGTGGTAGCATCGGTCGGGGCGGTTCACCCGAAACAAAGGGTTCCCCAGTTCATGAGTCGGCACCACACGCAGGCGAACCCCAATCTGTTGTGCTAAGCGCACCGCTTCCTCGATCTCCCCCTCGGGGAACGCCTCCGAGCGCCCGACCACAGCCACACAGCGTTCGCCCAGCACAGCATGGGCAACGGCGGTCAGAAGCGTGCTGTCTACTCCGCCCGACAAACCAATCACCACCCCGCCCATCTCGCTCAGAAGCGCCTGCAAGCGTGTATACTTCGCAAGCAGGTCTGGGGAAATCTCCTCACCGAAGCGCTGTTCGCCCCGCTCACTCATAGCCCTAAAATCGTCTCCCAGTCCAGTCCACGCACGCGGATTACCTTCCACTCTTCATAGGGGAAGATTCCCCACCGCCGCCCTTGCTCCTTGCGGAACTCCACCTCCATCGGGCCGTAGCGTTGGGGGCTCGGACCGCTCTCGTCCCAAGCGATGCGAACCTCGGTTCGGGCGATTGCCGTTGAGCCGAAGACCTCGATCTGGAGGGGCTCCTTATATTGGGCGCGCGGGCGATTCACATTCTTAAAGAACTGCACCAGTTGCAAGCGTAAGCGCTGTTTGTCCATGCCGTTCCACTCAAAGTCGTCGGCGACCAGCGCCAGCAATCCGTCCACATCTTTGGCTTCAAACGCCTGCTTGCCTTCGAGAAACATCGCCTGTATGCGCTCGCGTGGGGACACGGGAGGGGGCGCATTAAACACAGCAAGCCGCAACCCAATCAACACCAGCAGGAGTGCCCCAACGCCCAGCGCCAGCTTCGGTCGCGATATGCCTACCACCCCACCGGATGCCAGACGGTCTTCAACTCCACGAACGGCTCAATCCAGCTCAGTCCGCAGGCGTTCTCAGAACGCCACGACTCGGCAGTGTAGGGCGGGCTATGGTGCAATCGTTTCACGCTCTCACTGGCGAGTCGCTCGTATTCGGCGCGTCGGCTAGGAGGCACGCCACAGATGTTTAATGCATCCACCTCCACATGCTGGCACAGGTGGGGTAGAAGCTCCTCCTGAGAGCCACTGAGCAGGTTCACCACTCTGTTAGGAAGGTCGGAAGTGGCTAAAACCTCTGCAAAGGTCAGCCCGACGGTGGGGACTGCCTCCGGCAAAAGTACCACGGCGGTATTGCCTGAAACGATCACAGGCGCCAGAAGGCTACTGAGCGAGACGAGAGGTGCCTCTACAGGACACACAAGCCCCACCACGCCCATCGGCTCTGGCAGGGTGAAGTTGTGCATGGGCATCGCTACAGGGTTCAGCGTGGATAGCAGTGCGCTCCACTTATCGCTCCAGCCTGCATAGTAGACCCAGCGGTCGATAGCGGTCTCGATCTCCTGCTCTGCCTCGCTGGCGGAGTAGCCAACCGTCTCAATCAGCTCGTGTTTGAGAGCCTCGCGGCGCGTTTCGAGCATCTCTGCGACGCGATACAGAATCTGCCCGCGGTTATAGGCGGTACGGCTTGCCCAAGCAGGCTGTGCCTGCCTCGCCATCTGAACGGCATCGCGTAAATCCTTCCGTGAAGCGAGTGGCACATTCGCCACGAACTGCCCCCGAGCACCCTGCACCGAGTAGGCACGCCCCGACTCGGAACGAATAAACTGCCCACCGACCCACAACTTGTAGGTTTTCCGTACTGTTGTGCGCATGGTCAGGAATTTTACCCCATCGGTTCGGGTATAATCGTGGGCATAGGAGGAACAGCGATGCCAAACACCCAATCAGCGAAGAAGGCGCTACTCAAATCGCGGGAACGCTACCTCCGCAATCGCTCGACGAAGTCCGCTATCAAGACCTACACCCGCCGGGCGAAGGAACTGGCGGAGAAAGGCGATACCGAGGCATCGCTTTCTAACCTGCGTCGCGCCATCAGTCTGATTGATAAGGCGGTCAAGCGCGGGGTCCTGCATAAGAACGCAGGCAACCGCAAAAAGTCGCGCTTGATGATTGCCCTCAATAAGCGACTGGCACAACAGCGGGCAGGTGAGAGCGAATGAAAGCGGATCCTGCGAGTCGTGGTTCCCAACCCTAAGAGCGCAACTCCCATCGGGGTTGCGCTCTTCCGATTTGCTCTGCGGGCGTGTAAGCCGGGTTCTGTTTGAGAGGGGGATCTCTCTGGGGCGTTCGCTCGCGCGAAGCCTCACGCGGTCTACCCGGAGGGTCAGCGGAGCGCCTCATCCCCTCCCTATTTGACCTTGCTCCCTGTGGGGTTTGCCCAGCCGAATGCTCACGCACTCGCTGGTGCGCTCTTACCGCACCGTTGCACCCTTACCTCATACGAGGCGGTCTGCGTTTCTGTGGCACTTTCCGTCGCCCTTGCAGGCGCCGGGGCGTTACCCCGCACAGTCTCCTGCGGAGCCCGGACTTTCCTCCCCTGCATAGATGCAGGAGTCCCCCTCCAGCCCGCAGAGCAACACAATTTTACCCGATTTCTACGCCACAGGCTTGCCCTCCCCACTCACCCAGAGTAGAGTGCCGAACCATGCTGAGAGAAAGGTATAATTCACACGCTATGGGAACAGTGTTGATAATCGGTGCAGACAGCACTATCGGTCAGAGTGTTACAAAAGCGTTTATAGAAGACGAGTGGCATGTCTATGCAATCGGACGCCATCCTGAACGATTCGCAAACGGTGTCCACTTCCAGTACGCTTTATCGGATGCGAGCGACGCGAACGCGATCAGCCAAGCCTATGAGATGCTCCGAACCTACCTGAATCGCAATCCGAATCCACCTATCGATGGGATGGTCTACACAGTAGGTGACATTACTGCACGCAAGGTCACAGAGATGGACGCAGCAACCTGGCGTCGCATTCTGCCGGGCTTGAGTGCCTACGCCTGTGCCAAAGCGGGCTTGGAAACTTTCGCACAAGTGTTGGCTAAAGAGAACCCGCGCTGGCGCGTCACAGTGGTGCGCCCCGCTGCCGTGGCGACCCGCTTTTGGGAGCGTGTTCCTTTCCGCATGCCCGCCAACGCTCTGGATGTAGACAGTGTGGCGTTACGAATTCTCGAAGCCTACTATAACGAGCATCGGGGCAATTTAGACATCTTGCCCGCGTAGCCTACCGCACAAGCGTTCTGCCCTCTTCAACTCAGCGGCGGAGATCGCCCTTCAGAATGCCCACCTTCTCTGGCGGGTAGCCATTCTGAATCAGAAGAGCTGCCCCCCCTTCGAGGAGCGATTGCCACTGCGGCACACCACCACAAGCAGACCAATCCAGAAGGGTAACCCGCGCTGACATGCTCGACACATAGTGTTTGTCTCCCTCCATGCTGTTAGAGGCAGATATCGCCGATAAGGATTCAAGCGATCTCGGCTTCACTCTCGTGACGTCTTCCCCTCAATCAATGGAGGGACATCCTTATTCCAGATGCACGCAGGGCTTTGTCCCGGCGCTCCGGTTCGTGCCACCCCAGGTGGAGTGACAAGACCACAGGCCGCGCCACACGGCCACTCCTCCCCTTGATGGGAGATACCTGGAATTCGCGCTGGTAGATACTCAAAGCACCGTTCACATCTGCAACATGCCGCAAAACGGTTGCCAATGCTGTAGCGAGGGGGGGCCGTGTATCCCCCTAATGAATTGGGGGGATTACTGCCCATCGCGCTCCTCCGTTTTTCTAACAAACACAGGGCACTTCGAGTATACTGGAGTCGTCTATAGAGAGCGGAGGTACAAGACATGAGACAATCGATTCTGATCGGTCTGGTGCTGAGTTTTAGTCTGTCTCTGGCACAAAACCCGCCCACTGTTGGGGAAGGGGTCAAGCTGGCACAGCAAGGCAAGACTCAAGAGGCGATCACCGTGTTCGAGTCGCTCTATCAGCGCGACCCCCAAAACAAGACGGTGCTGAACTGGTTGGGCTATCTCTACTTGAAGGTAGGCAAATATGAAGAGGCTGTCCCTGTGTTAGAGAAGGCAGTGCAGAGTACCCCGAACAATACGGAAGCGTGGAACAATCTCGGCAACGCCTATTTGCATACCGGACAGGTAGATAAGGCGATTCAGGCGTATGAGCGGGTGATCGCGATCAAACCCGACCATGCGGATGCACACTACAATCTTGGCAATCTCTACACAAAGATTCAGCAGTATCAGCAGGCAATCAGCCATTTCCAGAAAGCGATTCAGATTAACCCGCGAGACTCGAATGCACACAATAATCTGGGCTATGCCTATCATATGATGCGATTGCCCAGCAAGGCACTGCCTGCATACAAACGCGCGATGGAGCTAGATCCTGCCAACATCACCTTTCGATACAACTATGCACTGGTCAACGCCGAAATGGGCAATTGGCGTGAGGTCGCCAGCGTGTTGGAACCCCTTATGCCGAAGATGCCCAACGAGGTGGCTGGATGGCTCAAGCTGGCAGAAGCCCATACACGCCTTAAAAATCTCCCCAAAGCTGTCGTAACACTCCAGCAGGCAATCGCCAGCAACCCCAGCAATCCCGACCTGCACTACAACTTGGGGGTGCTTCTGTTGCAGAGAGGGGATCTCACAGCAGCTGCAAGCAGTTTTCAAAACGCGATTAACCTGCGTCCCGACGATGCGGAAGCACTGACCCAACTCGGATTCGTCTATCTGCGCCAGCGCAAGCTCGACGAGGCAATCGCCACCCTCCAAACTGCACTCGGAAAAGCCCCCAAACGGCTCGATGCCCGCCTGAATCTGGCGACCGCTAAACGCCTCAAAGGCGAGAAGGAGGAAGCCTTATCCCTCTACCAGCAGGTGTTAGCCAGCGACCCGAAGCGAACCGAGGCCCGATTGGCAGTGGGCGACCTTCTGTTGGAGAAAGGCGATCTCAAAGGCGCCGAGGCGCAATACCGAGCGGTGCTCCAGCAGGATCCGCAGTCGGCTGTCGCATGGAACAATCTGGGGCTGGTGCTGTTGCGCACGGATCGGGTTGCCGAGGCGGTGCGCGCGATGGAGCGGGCAGTGGCGCTTAACCCCAAATCGCCTATATATCTCAACAATCTGGGAGCGGCCTACGAGCGCGCTGGCCAGCGCCAAAAAGCGCGTACCATGTATGAGCAAGCCCTACGCTACGACCCAAACTTTAACGATGCCCACCAAAACCTGGATCGGCTCTCCCGTCGCTAATGGCTCACATCCTAATTATTTATAATGCGAAACACTCGGAGGCGGTGCGCCTCGCACACGAGACAGCGCACTGGCTCCAACACGAGTCGCAGACGGTCAGCTTAGTCGACCAGCAAACCGCTCTACAATGGGAACGGCTTTCCAGCGATGACATTCAGCTGGTCGTCACGCTGGGGGGCGACGGTACTTTGCTCACGGGGGCGTTCCTCAGTGCGCCGATGGGAGTACCCTTGTTGGGAGTTCATCTGGGGCGTTTCGGGTTTATTGCGCAGGTAGAACCTGAAGAGCTCCGCACCGCCTTAGAGCGATGGCAAGCAGGCGAGTTCCATCTTCAGGAACGACTGATGGTGCAGGCGCAGATCGGTGACTCGGGACGGGTGGTCTACGCGCTTAACGAGATTGCATTGGTGCGCCACTCGCTTGCACCGATGTTGAACTTTACGATCCATCTCAACGACCTGATGTTGACCACCTACCCGGCAGACGGTTCGCTGGTCTCGACTCCGACTGGTTCCACGGCGTATGCGCTTTCGGTGGGAGCGCCTGTGGTGCATCCGCAGGCTGAGGTGCTGATACTGTCGCCCATCTCGCCCCACACGCTGGGCGCCCGACCATTGGTTCTCCCCTCCACCACACAGATTGCCATCACTGTCGAGTGCAAAGCCACCGACGGTCAAGGGGAAGCCCTGATGTCGGCAGATGGGCGTAAGCACCAGTCTGTGGCGCTGGGGCAGACGGTTTTCATCACGGCTGCCCCGTTCCGTACACGGCTTCTTGCATTCCACGAGGGCGAGTTCTTCGAGAAGTTGCGCGATCGTCTGCTGTGGGGGGCACGCGTTAACGCTTAGCTAAGGCACGGATTGCCTCCACACTGTGTGGGTTCTCCAAAGCGCTCAGGTCGCCTGTGGGCTCACCCAGATACGCCGCTCGGATGACGCGCCGCATGATCTTCGCGTTGCGTGTTTTCGGCAGCTCGGGCACGGCATAGACCGCCTGAGGCATCATCGGCTTGCCCATGCGCTCTGCTACCTGCTGGCGCAACGCCTGAGCCAGCTCTTCGGTGAACGCATGTTCGGGCCGAAGCACCACGAACGCTACCACCGATTGCCCCTTGAGCTCGTCAGGAACACCGATGACGCCCGCCTCCAACACCGCTGGGTGTCCCACCAGTACGCTCTCGATCTCGGCGGGACCCACGCGCTTTCCAGCAATTTTGAGAGTGTCATCGGTACGCCCAAGGATGTACCAGAACCCTTCTGCATCGATGAGGCTGAGGTCACCGTGGTACCAGACATTCTCCCATCGGCTCCAATAGGTTTCCAGATAGCGTTCGCGATCGCGCCAGAACCCCCGCGTCATGCCGGGGTTCACATTCTTGACCACGAGCAATCCAATCTCCCCGCGCACGGGCTCCCCTTGCTCGTTGACCACATCCGCATCGATGCCTGGCACTACCGTGTTGAAACTACACGGCTTCAATGGGCGCAGAACAGTACACCCCAAGATACCGCCAGAGATTTCGGTGCCGCCTGAGTAGTTGATGATAGGGGCGCGATTCTTACCTACATGCTTCAGCGTCCAAAGCCATGGTTCGGGGTTCCACGGTTCGCCTGTGGAACCGAGCAGGCGTAGGGTGGGCATGGGATAGCGATCGGCATAGTCCGTCGACTCTCGCATCAGCGCTCGAATCAGCGTCGGCGTAATGCCCAGCACAGTTATGCCGTGGCACTCCACCATCGCCCAGACACGGTCAGGAGCGGGATAGTCTGGGGAGCCATCATACATAAAGAGAGTCGCCCCCAGAATCAGTCCACCCATAATCAGCCACGGTCCCATCATCCAGCCGATGTCGGTGAGCCAACTGATGGTGTCCGTCGGCTTGAGATCGAACAGGTGGTACATGTCCTGTGCTGCTTTGATGGGGAACCCTCCATGCACATGGAGCGCAGCTTTCGGCTTGCCAGTAGTGCCTGAAGTGTAGAGCATCATGCAAGGGGTTTCGCTCTCGAAGGCAGGGCAGGTAAAAGCACCCTTCTGAAGGAGGTCTGTGTAGCGCACTTCGAGGGTTGGGTCTAAGCGCATATCGCGTTCGGCACGCTCCACCACGATGACGCGTTTGACTTGGGGCAGTGCACTGAGAGCGTTGAGAGCGGTCTCTTTCATCGGCACTGTCTTGCCGCGTCGTGGAAACCCATCAGCGATAAAGAGCCAGTGGGCTTCTGCATCCTGCATGCGCGACACTATTGGCTCAGCTCCGAAGCCTGAGAAAAGGGGGAGGGCGATCGCGCCGATACGCGACACAGCCAACAAAGCAATCGCCGTTTCGGGGATGAACGGGAGGAACAGCCCCACTCGGTCGCCAGGCTGAACTCCCAGCGCAAGCAATCCACGAGCAAGAGCGTCCACCTCCTCACGCAGTTGGGCATAGGTGTAGGTTCGAGAGACCCCTTCCTCGCCCTCCCATATGAGCGCGGGCGCCTCACCCCGTCCCGCCTCGATGTGGCGGTCTAAGGCGTTGTAGGTCCAGTTCATCCGCCCGTCCACAAACCAACGCGCGAACGGTTTGCCTTCACGAAGGTCAACCGTCTGTGTGTATGGGGTGTGCCAATAGAAGCCTATGTGCTCGAAAAAGGCACGCCAGAACCAGTCAGGATCGTCTACCGAGCGTTGGAGGAAGGCTTCATAGTTAGGAATCTGGTAGCGTCGCATCTGCGCCGTGATATTGGCTTGCTCAATGACCGCAGCGTCTGGTTGCCAAGCGATAGGTTGCTGGAACTCCTCCATCGTTGCTGACCTCCACTGTGACGTCCTCCCCTCCATCAATTGAGGGGCATCCTTGTTCCGGATGCGCGCAGGGCTTTCTCCCTGCGCTCCGGTTCGTGGGCCGTATGCCATCCCAAGTGGTATGACACGCCCACAGGCCGCGCTACACGGCCACTCCTCCCCTTGTTGGGAGATACCTGTTCATACCATGATGATACCCCATGCGCGAGGGGGTCCGTGTATCCCCTCAATGAATTGGGGGGGATTACAGCCCCATCGCGCTCCCCCGTTTTTCTAAAGGATACCTCAGCTCACAATTTACCCCCAAATTCGCCCCCAATTTGCCAAATTGGCGGGGTTTCATGCATGAATTTGCGTCGAGACAGGGTATAATCCTTTTGTATCACATCGGGGGGTATGGTCTACCCGTCCATATTCACCCGGAAGGAGGTTAGCAATGCAAACGGGTAAAGTAAAGTGGTTCAACGACCAGAAGGGCTACGGCTTCATCGTAGCCGACGACGGTCGCGAAGTCTTTGTGCACCACTCCGCCATCACCATGTCGGGGCACAGGACGCTGTACGAAGGGCAGTCTGTGGAGTTTGAGGTCGTTCAGGGGCCGAAGGGCTTGCAGGCACGTAACGTTGTCCCGAAGTAGAGCAGTCTCTAAAGACGGAAACGACCGTGAAGGGGGCTTCCTGCCCCCTTCCTTTATTGGTACTGGGTATGCCGCATCTCACGCACATGCCGTAAAATCATGGAACCGATGATGAGGTAGATGGGGATGGTCATAAACCCCCAGCGCCATCCCACTCCCAGCCCATAGGTTTGATTAATCCAGTCGCCAAGCGGACCGGCGATGAGCGGTGCAACGACTTGGGGCACTGTCATCGAGATATGCCATATCGCCATGTAGCGTCCCGATTCTTTCGGGGGTACAAGATTGCTTGCAAGTGCCCAGTCCACAGCGGAGAACGCCCCCCAAGCGAAGCCGAACAGCCCTGCAAGTAGGTAGACCCACACGAGGTTCGGCGCAAACAAGAATAACAGCGTCGCTATCCCCATCAGCCAGACCGTCTGGTAAATCACCCATTTTTTGCTTCTGGAGTCCGCTATTATGCCTGCCCACCCGTTGCCGAAGACCCCTGTGACGGTGGCGATGGTCATCACGACGAAAGCCGAGAAAGGCGCTTGATTACCCAGCCCCATCGTGTCGCGTAAGTAGTATTCCAGAAAGAAAAGCACGGTGTAAAACCCGAGGTTGTACGCGAAGCGGGAAAGCACCACCAGCCGAAAGTTGGGATGGTCGTTCATCCAGATGTCGAGGAAGTGATGCCAGTGCAGAAGCGCTTCATCAGGACGGTTCAGTTGCCAAGCGGGTTCGCGCAACCCCAGCACTGTCCAGAGCATGGTGACGAGCAGGCAAAGCATTAGGGCAGCCCCCACAATCAGCAGGCGTGTTGGATAGGGAAGTCCCGCAAGCAGGATAGGCGGGTCACTAAGGGTCAGCCCAGCCAATGCCAACCCTACCAGATTGCCGACAAGGGTCATCATCCCCATATAGGCTGAGGCGCAGCCGTGCCGTTCGGGAGGGACATAGTCGGGAATGACCGCTTGATACGGTCCGTTCGCCCAGTTCAGAAACAGTTGGATCGCCACGAAGCACGCCACCAACATCGGGAAGTTCGGCGCAACCATAAAGAGCCCGATGAACGGCAGGCTCAACAGCGTGCCCCAGAAGATAAACGGGCGTCGCCGCCCCCAACGAGAGCGACTCCGATCACTGATCGGCCCCGCAATCAGCTCGATAACAGTAGAAATCAGTGCGCCCGCCGCTGAGAGAACTCCCAGCATCGTGCCCTTAATCTCAGGGGGTACCAACTCCGCCGTGCGCACCTGCATCACAATCGTCAGGAATGCCGCCCAATGAATGCTGACACCTAACCAAAAGATGCTGATCACCCAGTAGTTAATGCGCCCCTGCATACAAACGATTTTTCGAGAAGTTGATACTGATTCCTGTTGTGGATCGAGTATAATCTTTTGGGATGCTGTTGCTTGTTGCTTGGGGGGCTGGGCATGCTGGTTGGCATGACTAGCTACAGCAGCTGGGTAAACTTAATACCGTGAACGACGCAGTGTACGACATCACGATTATCGGCGGCGGTCCCGTCGGCTTATTTGGAGCGTTTTATGCTGGGCTGCGCGGGATGCGCACCAAAATTATCGACAGCCTACCGCAGTTGGGTGGGCAACTGACCGCGCTCTACCCAGAGAAATATATCTACGATATGCCCGGCTTCCCAGAGGTGCTTGCCAAAGATTTAGCAGAGCAGATGATTCGCCAAGCGATGCGATTCCACCCCACCGTCTGCTTAGAGGAGCGGGCAGAACAGCTCACACGTGTGGACGATTACTGGGTTCTCACCACCAGCGCGAGGATAGCGCATGCGACTCGGACTGTAGTTATCTGCGCAGGAGCTGGTGCGTTCGCACCCCGCAAGCTGAACGCTGAGGGGGTTGAGGCGTTGGAGGGTAGGGGGGTCTACTACGGGGTGCGCGAGAAGTTTATGTTTGCTGGTAAACGTCTCCTGATTGTGGGCGGGGGCGACTCAGCGGTTGATTGGGCACTTAACTTGTATCCGATTGCTCAACAGGTCGTGCTAATTCATCGGCGCCCCGAATTTCGCGCCCATGAGCAGAGCCTCGAGCAACTAAGACAGTCGCCTGTGCAGATTTTGACCCCTTACGAGCTGCGACGCGTGGAAGGCAACGGCACTTTGAAGAAGGCGGTCATCTTTCATAACAAGACCCAAGAGGAGATAGAACTTGCTGTGGACGCCGTCATCCTGAACTTGGGCTTCGTTGCCACGCTCGGTCCCATCAAAAACTGGGGGCTGGAGTTGGAGGGCAACGCTATTAAGGTAGACCATCTGATGCGCACCAATCTGCCAGGGGTCTACGCCGCAGGCGATGTGTGTACCTATGAGGGTAAGCTGAGGCTGATCGCAACAGGCGTGGGCGAGGTCTGCATAGCGGTCAACCATGCAAAGCATGTAATCGACCCCACGGCGAAGATGTTTCCGGGGCACAGTAGCGATATGTCTTTGCCTGCCCTTCCATGAGGTACAATCCAGCGGGAGGGATGATGCGTTTAAGCAAGTGTCGTTGGGTGCGTCAACAGCGATGGCGCTACTTAGACCACACGCTTAGCAACACCGCACGGGTGGAAGTGGAACAGCACTTGAGCACCTGTGTTCCCTGTCGTGCGGTGTATGCCGAAGCCCAATTGGTGTTAGAGATGCTCAAAAAGGGGCAGCCGCTTCCCCCTGAGCTGAAGCAGAAGCTTGTCCTTCCACGACGGAGTTGGGCTGTCATGCTGGGTTGGCTTGCGGTCATTACGTTAGTTCTGGTTGCGGTGGGGTATGGCGTTCTCCGCTTGCATGGGGCGCGCCTGGTGTCGGAGGCGCACAATCGGGCTCATGAGCCTCAGACTCCGCCTGTTGCCGTAGTGGAGACGCCGTCTGTAGTGCCCACCTCTATAACCGACTCTCCGCTTAACAGAGCTGAAACCAGCCCACCGCCTCTTTCGAAGTACCCACCTGTGAATATTCCTCCTACCCCGAAAGCGACTATACCTGCTCCTCGACAGGTTGCTCCTAAGAAAAGACCCACACAACGCCTCCAGTCGTTGCCGAAGCCCGTTCAGAAGCCCTCCCGCCAATCCCCCCCTCCTGAAGGCACTGTCGAGGTCTACGACACGGAAGGTAACTTAATCCATCGTCGCCAGATTTCGGAGGAAGACCGGTGAGACGCTATGATGACGAGCCGATGGTGAGCCTCGAGGCGCAGGGCAGGGATGCGCGCGAGGTGTTCGCAGAACTGTTTGCTCAAGCACGCAAGAGCTTCGTCGTGAATGTTGCTGTGGAGCGCAAAGCGTACCTCATTCTCAAGGAGGTGCCCTTCTTTAAAGCGTTGAAACTGCTTTGCGAGGCGACCCAAACGCGGTTCGTTGTGCGGGATGGGGTCTACTATATCGAACCGCTTGGCGCGCGTCCCACTCCAAGCGAGTCCCCTGCTGTCGAGCGAAGACGGGTTCGACTGGTGGGGAGCGCCATGCCCTTGCGCGCCGTCGCTGCGGGGCTCGAGAAGCAGGCAGGCGTTAAGGTAGAGGTGGCGCCTGAGGTGCCCGATTTGTATCTTTCACTCAATCTGCCTCAGGGCGAGGTGGAGTCGGTTCTGGAGGCGGTTTGTCAGGGGGCAGGCTTGCGCTGGGAGCTCACGGCGCAGGGCTATCGGATTCAAGTAGCGGAGCCACCGAAGGTCAGTGCGCCATCGGCTCGTCCCCCCGTATCGGGAGGCACGCTCCGCACAGTGCCGCCGTCGCCGCGGACGGTTCCTTCGCGTCCTGCACCTCCCGAACGCCCTTTGCAGTGCCCGAAATGCCGATATGCTCTCCAGTTGGAGTGGCGCTACTGTCCCATCTGCGGCGCATTTGTGAAGCCCCTTACCGACCGAGCGAAGCGGAAATGGAACACCCCATGAGCTGCTACTGGCATCCGTACACGCCCGCAGTTGCAGTATGCACGGATTGTGCCAAACCCCTTTGTGAGCTCTGCAGAGTGGTCCTCAACGCGTGTCCCTATTGTGAGGCATGCCCGGCGAAGCATCACCAGCAGAGTCCGCTTGCGGCATTCGTGTTCGGTTTGTTGGTGCCAGGATTGGGGCAGGTCTATAACGGCGACTATGGCAAGGGCATCTTGATTTTTCTCACAGGCTGGCTGATCATTCCGTCAACTGCCCCGCGGCTAAAGCCTGGGGCTTGCCCTCGCCCGGCAAGCCGGGC
>PSLB01000026.1:0-17583 GCA_040289385.1 Armatimonadota bacterium | reverse complement strand
CTATCCGTATTACCAATTGCCAAGTACCGTTTGCCCTGATTAAGAAAATAGAACCAATCTTGTATCACCGACTCTGCAGCGCGTGGATCGTCCCCGTTGAAGACCTCTATCGCATCGAAGGCATCGGAGAACTCCGCGGCGCGCTGGATCTCCCCCGTTTTGGGGTCGAGCCCCACATAGGTGAAGTAGCCCATCGTGGGCGCGCGTGGGTGGTTGACCTGCACAATCACATCGCCTGTATAGTTTCGCCGTGCCGATTCGAAGATCTCCTTCGCGCCCAAGTCGTACCAAGAAATCGCCCCGTTATTCGGCAGGCTGGGGTCGTAGCGTTGAGGATAGGCGTTAAAATGTCCCAGCGGCCATATCGGCGTGATCTCCGTGCCAACGATAGAGACGATGCGGTCTTGAACCTTCAATTGGCGAATGGTGGGGTTGAAGTCGGTGTTGATGTCGTGGTCGGTGGCGGTCAGAATGTGAACCCCGCATGCGACATAGGCTTTTACCTTATCGGCGAGTGGATCGTGCGAGTCGGGCGAGGGCAGCGCATGCACATGGAAATCGCCCGACAAATAGCCAGGCATCGGCGCCGTGTGTGCCAGTACCGTCTCAAACACAGCGTCGGCTCCCGAATCGATCGTCAGCTCCTTTTGAGCAATCTCGTACTCAAACCCGCGCATGAGCGTGATTCGGTACTTGCCAGGCTCTACAGGAATCACCTCATCGCCGGTGAGACTGAAATAGGTGCGTTCAAAGCGCCCATAGTTGCCCTCTTCACCGTAGCGCACACGCTCAGGAGTGGGGAACTGCGCCGATTCAAGCCGTTCGAACACCACCGCCACAGGCTCGGCACGGCGACGGTCGTTGAGGGCGCGTATCCGTAGTCTCCCAGGTGCCTCCAATACGAGAATCGGGACCTGTTCGGCAGGCACCTGCACACGAAACGGCTTCGGGCTATGATGGTCGGCAAATGCCACGCCGCTGTAGGTACCAGGCGTGAGCTGGGCAACGAATCGCCCCTGCTCGTCGGTCGTGGTTAGGGTGATAAATTGGTCTGCCTCGTTGAGGCAATAGACGCGCGCATCGGCAATCGGCTTACCAGTGTTGTCGACTACCCGTCCGCGCAGGGTCATCAACTCGGCACGAACGTTTTGGAATCGCCTATGCTCGCGTCGAATCGTCTCCAGTTCGCCCTCACCTACGGTGAAAGCCCAACGGGTGGTAAGGAGCCCGTTCGGTTCTACGGGAGCGTTGAAGGCAAGCGGAATAAGGTAAATGTCCTCCGCCTTCTGAATTTGGCTTAGGCTACCCTGTTGAAGGTAGACCCCATAGCTCAGTCGCGAGCCAACAGTGGCCACGAAAGGCATCTCGCCGCGAAGGAGCTGCAGATACCCCATTACAGGCGGTCCGGCTGAGCGGAGTGCGTGGTTCGCACTCCCGACTGGGGGAAGGTACATTACCATCCCATCCCCCTGAATCCAGCCCAACACCAAAGTGTAACGCTGAGGGGTCGCAGAGGTGTTCTGGATCTGACACTCCATCTGGAGCGATGGGCTGTCGGGCTGGAGGGTGTAGGTCAGCGTGCCCTTTAGCCCCAGCGGTTGGCTTGGCGTGCGTAGCGCCTGATCTACAATCGGAAAGCGTTCATCCACCAGCTCGGCACGCACAATCGCCGAGTTGCCCTCTCCTCCCGCAGAGATTATTTGCACCTTCTCTGCCTTGAGCAGGCGCGTGCTGACAAGCCCGCGCGCATCGTAGACAGCGAGGAACATCTCGCCCAGCATATCGGCGTCATGCCCGCCCGCGTTCCGTACCGCATCCAGCAAGCGCCCGCCATAGAGGGCATAACCAGAGGTCCGACGCGCCCCGGCAATCACGAACGTCACCTCATGGTTGCGCAACACGAAATCGCCTGCCCTGCCCTCTGCCTTTGGTCCCCCTGGCAAATCCCCCTCTTTTGCCACAAGGGCTTCTGCCACCCCTCTGGGAGGCACGGGAATCGGCTTGAGAGGCTTTCCGTGATCGTGTGCCAGTGCCAACCCTGTCGTCAAACAGAATGCCCAGAGCCAACCGCTTCGTCTGCTCATACAAAAAACCTCCTGCCTACCGAACCTTCGGTCAAACCGTATGATACCCCAAGCCCCGATGAAGATTCTGTAAAACGGGGAATTTTGGGGAGAATTTGGCAAATCGGTACCAAAGTACCATATCCTCCCCAAGCCCCGATGAAGATTCTGTTAAAACCCAGCAGGAAGTCGGCGTCTCCCAGCGAACTTGCATAGCCAGCCATCATGAAACCGCTGGGTCAACTCATCGTCATCTGCGGCGGGATGTTCGCAGGCAAGTCTGAGGAACTCATCCGACTGGTGCGACGCTCGCTATACGCCCGTAAAAAGGTTCAAGTCTTCAAGCACGCGCTGGACGACCGCTTCCATCGCTCAGCGGTAGCCACCCACAACGGCGTGCAGATCGATGCCGTACCCGTCCGCAACACTCAGGAGCTGATCTCCTTCATTGAACCCGATACCGAAGTGGTGGCTATCGAAGAGGCGCAGTTTTTCGATGAGAAGCTGATACGGCTTTGCGTCGAGTTAGCGGATGGGGGCAAGACCGTCATCGCCGCAGGCTTGGATCAGGATTTCCGACGCCAGCCGTTCGGCATTATGCCCCACTTGATGGCGATCGCCGATGAGGTAATCAAACTGCGCGCCATCTGCGTGGTGTGCGGGTGCCCCGCCAGCCATACCCAGCGTCTGGTTGACGGGCGTCCCGCAGGCTGGGACGAGCCCACCATCCTGGTGGGAGCAGAAGACCACTACGAGGCGCGCTGTCGGAACTGCCACCAGGTGCGGCGTGTGCCCGCCCCCCTGCGTCGCCGACTGTGGCGTCCCCCAAAGCGTACCAAACCGCTTGCGAAACCGCCCTCCATCAAGGGAAAAAGTGCATGAAGTTCCGATGGTCCGGCGCCGTCTCCTACTCAGAAGAGGAGGCGCGCCAGCGAATCCGCCACTACTTCGAGCAGATCGGTTTCCGCACGCTCGAAGAGACGCCTACACTCAGCCTCCAGCGCGGGGATTCATGCTGGTGTATAGACCCCCGCCAAATCTGGATGCGGGTGGACGCCAACATTCACGGCTGGGGACCCCAAACGCTGGTCGATGTGACCTTCGAGCTGGCATCCCGCCGATGGCTCACGAGGTCAGGGGCAGAGCTGTTGGTCTCCGAAGTGCGCGAGATGGTGCGCTATCTGGAGGAGGGCAACGCCAACTTCGAACGGTTGGATACCCTACGCCAGCAGGCAATCCGCGAACTGCGCCAAAAGGGGCGAGACTTCCTTCTGTTTGGGGGGGCTTTCGTTGTGGGGCTGTTGAGCGCAGTAGTGCTTCCCGCTCCCCCAAAACCGTTTGTGGAGGGGATGATTGGGCTGGTGTTAGGATTTCTCGCAGGCTACCTCGTGGCACGGCTCCTGCGTTCCCGAAAACGATAAACCCTCATAAAAAAAGCTCATGCCCGCCACATGCTGGAGCAACTGAATACCTTCCTAAGCACCTACCGTCTGGTAGTACCCGGATGCATCGAACCCCTGTATTGCACACTTCAACAGGAACTCCAGCGTGACGTCCTCCCCTCCATCAATTGAGGGGCATCCTTATTCAGGATGCACGCAGGACTTTCTCCCTGCGCTTCGGTTCAGCGACGCCGTGCCATCCCAAGTGGTATGACACGACCGCGGGCCGCGCCACACGGCCACTACTCCCCTTCAAGGTACGGGTTAACGGGAGATACCTGTTCATCCCATGATGATCCCCCACTTTTCTGATCAAGTCGTGCCAGCGGGGTCAACCCTCCATACACCTGCGCCCCTGTGTGGGTCAGAATCGCCACCGAACGCGTGAAGATCAATAGGTCGACTTGACTGCCACGCTCAATGAACGACACTTTCTGACCGGGGCATACGGTCTCTCCCACACGCACATAGGTGGTGATTTTATTAACGAACTTATCAGCGATTTCCACCATCGCCACGCGCACGCGCGTGTTCTCAATTAGCATGGTCTGCCGCTCATTCTCCAGATGGTACTGTTTGCCTAGAAGATCTACCGCGCGCCGAAGCCATGTCATGCTCACATACTCCCAGAGGTCGACCATCGGCAGATTCGCCTTTGCAGGAGTGTAGACGATTTGGCGCACCGTGCCTGCTATCGGCGCATAGTTGTAATGCACATCGAGCGGGCTCATGTAGATTCCTATCAGCCACCCCTCAGGCGAGACGCCCTCCCATTCCGTGCGGGTGATCTCTGTGATATGAATCGGACGCCCCAGCTTCTCTGCAAACACCGCCCCCTCCTCCGAGACAGGTCGAATATAGACCACTTTGCCATCACAGGGCGCCAGAATCAGGTCGGGATCTGTGGGCGCCACGCGCTTGGGGTCACGATAAAACCACACCTTGCGCAGAAACCAGTTTGCCCCTGCAATCCCTGAGCCCAACCCTAACGCCACTTTGAGCCATCGAGGTGTTGCCATAGGGTCAATTGTACCCTTCAGCCAGACACATGGTAAAAATGGTAAAATAAATCTGGTGTTCGTGACGTCCTCCCCTCAATCAATTGAGGGGCATCCTTGCTCAGGATGCACGCAGGGCTTTATCCCTGCTACACGGCCACTACTCCCCTTCAAGGTACGGGTTAACGGGAGATACCTGTTCATCCCATGATGATCCCCCACTTTCTCTAATGGGCGTCGCATCGCGAGAGGTCTGGTTCTTCGAGTGGGGGATTCTCTCTGTACGCTATGGGGGTCAGGGGCATCGAGCGCGAGCCCTGCCGATGTGAACTGCGACAGCGCGGTAGACGATGCCGACCTGCTGATCGTGCTGTTCGACTTCGGCAGTGGGTGTTGCCTCCCATCCCTCCCTGCGGATAAGCAATCCCTGTCCCCTCCCAGTTCACGGGCAGGGGAAACCGTTTAGGGGCAGACCTATGTGCTTGCCCCCAATGCGGTAAGCAACCACGAGTTGGCACGGTGTGCGGGTTAAGGATACCCGCGCACGAAGCCGACTGGGTAGGGGGCATTAGAACCGCTCGAACAGCCCTGCTGCGCCCATGCCGCCGCCGACGCACATGCTCACAATGCCCCAGCGCCCACCACGCTTGCCCAAAGCATTGAGCAAAGTCGCCGTCATGCGCGCGCCGGTAGCCCCAAGTGGATGCCCCAGCGCCACCGCACCGCCGTTCACATTCAAGCGTTCGCGCGGCAAATCCGGCAGTTGGCGCAGAACCGCCAACACCTGAGCCGCAAACGCCTCGTTAATCTCAAACATGTCGATCTCGTGAGGGGCTTTACCCACCTTCTGCAGCAGTTTGGGGATCGCATAGGCGGGACCGATGCCCATCGTCTCGGGAGGCACCCCCGCCAAAGCGTAGTTGACGAACCGCCCTATCGGCTGGATTCCCAGCTCTTTGACCTTGCGCTCGCTCATCAACACCACCGCTGCTGCGCCATCACTCCGCTGAGACGCGTTCCCTGCCGTGACAGTGCCATCGACCTTGAAGACGGGCTTGAGCTTCGCCAACGCCTCCAAACTGGTGTCGGCACGGGGACCTTCATCCCTGTCGAAGAGGAAGCGGTTCTCATAGACGGTGCCGCCCTTGACGATGCGTTCGTGCACCTCGACGGGCACAATCTCGCCCTCAAAAGCACCGTCCGCCTGAGCGCGAAGGGCTTTCTGGTGGCTCTGGTAGGCGAACTCGTCCGCCTCTTCGCGGGTAATCCCGAACTCTGCCACCAAGTTCTCCGTGGTCATTCCCATCCCCAGGTAGGCATCGGGATAATGCTTCGTGAGATAGGGATTCGGACGGAACACATGCCCTTCCATCGGCACCATCGACATGCTCTCGGTTCCGCCAGCAACACCGATATCGATCTGCCCCGTTTGGATGCGCTGGGCAATAATAGCGATCGCCTCCAATCCAGAGGCACACATCCGATTGACGGTCGCCGCAGGCATGGTGACGGGGAGCCCTGCGCGCAACACGGCGATTCGGGCCACATTCATGCCCTGCTCCGCTTCGGGTACCGCACACCCCAGCACTACATCCTCGATTTGATTAGGGTCCAAGCCCGGTACCCGTTCGAGCGCTGCCTTGATGGCAAACGCCGCCAAATCATCGGGGCGTGTGTTGCGTAGGCTGCCGCGCGGTGCCTTGCCAATCGGAGTCCGTACAGCCGATACAATATACGCCTCTTGCATAAGGTTCACCTCTGGGCATAGTTTACCTCATGGTCAAATTTTGCGCGCATCAGGTACAATCGCAAGCATGGACATGGTGCTAATCACAGGCGGCGCTGGGTTTTTAGGCTATCATCTGGCACATTACTTTTCTCAGAAGGGTGTTGGAGTGGCGTTGCTGGATATTGCCCCTTATGAGCCATCGGAATACCCTGCTGGCACCGGGTTCTATCGGGGGGATGTGCGCCAACGCGATCAGGTGCGCCACGCGCTGGAGCGGGCACGGCCGCGCTGGGTCATTCACGGCGCAGCCGCCCTGCCCTTGTGGAAACCTCAGGACATCTTCAGTACTAATGTGGTGGGCACGCGCATCGTGCTGGAAGAAGCGTTCCGCGTCGGTGTCGAACGGGTTGCCCATGTGTCGTCTACTGCTGTGTATGGCGTGCCTCTCAAACACCCCATAGAAGAGGACGATCCCTTGATTGGGGTCGGTCCGTATGGCAGAAGCAAGATTCAAGCCGAACAGGTCTGCTTAGAGTTCCGCCAAAAGGGCTACATCGTGCCGATTATCCGTCCCAAGACCTTTATCGGGCAGGCACGGCTTGGCGTGTTCCAAATCTTGTACGACTGGGTACAGTCGGGGGCGCGTATCCCGATGATTGGCAGTGGACACAACCGCTACCAACTGCTGGAGGTCACCGACTTAGCCGACGCATACTATCGGGTCTGCACAGTAGACCCCCAGTCCGCAAATGAGACCTTCAACATCGGTGCCGAGCGTTTCCAGACGGTGCGCGCCGATATACAGGCACTGTGCGATTTTGCGGGCACTGGCGCACGCCCGATGCCAACGCCTGCAGGACTGGTCAAACTGGTGCTACGCATTCTGGAAGCCTTTCGGCTCTCACCCCTTTACCAGTGGGTCTACGCGACGGCTGACAAGGACTCGTTCGTCTCCATCGAGCGTGCGAAAGCCAAGCTCGGTTGGCAACCACGCTACAGCAACGCGGAAGCGCTCATCCGCTCCTATGAGTGGTACTTGGAACATGCGAGCGGGTTGGAGATTGGCACGGGAGTCACCCACCGCGTGGCGTGGGAGCAAGGCGCCTTGAAGGTGTTCAAGTGGCTTCTTGGGGGTCGGAAATGCCCGACCTCGCGCGTCTCTGCTCGTTCCTAACCCACGCCAGCACCGTACACACGCCGCCTACGACCAAGAGCCAATCGCCGTAGCGGACATAAAGGGACTGTTCTTCGCGCAGGGCAACCGTTTGCAACGCAACCGTCGGCATAAACGGCACCACACGCTGGATGTAACCCGTGGGCGCAATAAATGCGCTATATCCCTCGGGCGCCGAACGCACCATCCACCGACGCGTCTCGACCGCACGCAAGACACTGAATGCCAAATGCTGTTCCAGTGCAGGTGTACGCCCAAACCACGACTCGTTCGACCCCACCCAGAGCAGGTTCGCCCCACGCGCTACCAACCGACGCGCAATCCACGGATAGGTCGACTCCATACAGATGACCGCCCCAATCCGCATCGCATCAGCAGGCAAGGGCTCCAGACGCTTCCCACCAGAAAGGTCTTCCGCAACCACCCCAAAAAAACCCAGAAAGGGCAGAAACCGACGGAACGGCACCACCTCGCCCAACGGCACTAACTGCACCTTATCGTGATAATGCCACCTGCCATCCGGCAGAAACAGGTGCGCACTGTTCGCCCACTGGTCGGTCTCGCGATTCACCTCCCGATACCCTCCTAACAAGATGACCGCACCCGTGTCGCGTGCCAAAGCACGCCAGCGTTCAAAGGCGAACTGCGTCGAGGGCATCGGATAGGGCTCCATCACTTCGGGTAAAACGAGGAGATGGGGGTGCAGACGCCCCGCCCGAAGCACGAGCGACTCGATATGTGCCCGTATCGGCTCCCATTCCATAGGAGTGTACGCGCGGGCAAGGTTCACATTCGGTTGGACAATCGCAACGCGCACTGTAGCCGATGGCGCCACCCCTTGCTCGCGGCTCAAAGCGAACACCCCATAACCCAGCCAACCCATCCACAAAATCAGACCCGCCCCCCATATTATCCACGAGCGCCCTCTCCACTCCCAAAGTAAGGCGAACAAGCCGTTCCAAAAGAGCAGGAGAAACTCCACACCCCACGCCCCGATGAGATCAGCGACCTGCACCAGCACCGGTACCGAATAGAGCGCGGGCGCCATCTGCCCCCACACAAACGCGAAATCGCCCAGCCCACGCACCCACTGACAGAGGCTCCATATCCCTGCAATCCCCAAAGCACCCCACAAGCTAACAGGCATCCGCGTGGCAACAGCCCCCGCCAGCCCTGCAAAGCAACCACTCAACCCCGCCACCAACACCAAACCCAACAGGCTTAGCACATAACTCCCCGTGCGTAGATGAATCAGGTAGCCCAAGCTATAGCCCAGCGTCAGCGCATAGACCGTCCACCATAGCCAAGCCCAACCAAAGCCTGCTCGCATCGTCTTGCCTATAAGAAAGCGCACCAGAACCGCCGGAGCAAACAACAGAGTCCACCAGAAGCCTGTCGGCGGATGCGCCAGACCCGCCAGAACCGCCGACAGCACCACCAGCCACACCGAGCGCATGCTCCGTAGTTTACCCCTTGTAGGGTACAATCTCGAAGTTATGCAAGCCACTGTCTACCGTGGAGTGCGAATCGAGGTGGTCGAGGCGGACATCACCGAGCAGGCAGTCGATGCTATCGTGAACGCGGCGAACAGTGCCCTCACTTTGGGTTCGGGCGTGGCGGGCGCCATCCTACGCAAAGGCGGAGCCAGTATTTTAGAGGAGTGCAGGCGCCACGGTCCTATTCGGGTAGGCGAGGCAGCAATCACTGAGGCAGGCAATCTGCCTGCGAAGTATGTCATCCACGCAGCGGGCATGCCGCCTGGTGGGCGCGCCACTGCTGAGAGCATTCGGAACGCAACAGCGCATAGCCTTCGACTCGCCGAAGAACATGGGATCCGCTCCATCGCTTTCCCTGCAATCGGCATGGGAGTCGGTGGATTCCCTACGAACGAGGGCGCAACACTGATGATGGAAACCCTCAAAACGCATTTGGACACTGCCTCCAGCGGATTAGAACAGGTGCGCTTCTGTCTATTCGGGCAAGCAACCTACCAAGCCTTCGCAAACGCCCTGCGGGAGGTATTCGGTGAACCCTGACCTACGCCTGTCTGTTGTTATTCCTGCTTACAACGAGGAGACACGCATCGTGAGCACGCTGGAGCGAGTCGTCGCCTACCTCGACACGCACTGGCAACCCTATGAGGTGCTGGTTGTCAGCGATGGCAGTACCGATCGCACCGAGGCGCTTGTGCAGGCGTTTGCCCAAAACCATCCCCAAGTGCGCTTGCTGGCATATCTGCTGAATCGGGGCAAGGGGCACGCAGTGCGCTATGGGATGGTGCGCGCGCAGGGGCGATGGGTGCTGTTCAGCGATGCGGATTTGGCGACCCCCATCGAGGAGTTGGAGAAGCTGGCGCACGCTTTAGAGAGCGGGGTTGCGATTGCCATCGGCTCGCGCCCCTTGCGGGAATCGCAACTGATTGTGCGTCAGCCATTTTATCGGGAGTGGGCGGGGCGCGCCTTCAATAAAGTGGTGCAACTGCTGGCGGTACGCGGGATTCACGACACCCAGTGCGGATTCAAACTCTTTACCCATGAGGCGGTTCAAGCCATCTTCCCGTTGTGTCGGTTGGACGGCTTCAGTTTCGATTTCGAGGTGCTTTTCTATGCCCAGCGATTAGGTTATCCGATTGCTGAGGTGCCTGTGTGTTGGATGCATCAAGAAGGCTCGAAGGTGCGTTTGCTTCGGGATGGCCTACGGATGCTCCGCGACCTTGTTTGGTTGCGCCTCAGCACCTTGCGTCAGGCGCTCCCTTCACAAGCCATTATCAGCTCACGCACAAAAAAGTAGGGGCGTTTCTATATAGGAGGCTCCCCTCTCCTGTGAGGAAGGAGAGGGGGTTATGCAGACCGAACCGATTGCGCCAGCAGAGTGAAGGCGTTTGGATCGTGGATGGCCATCTCTGCCAGTTGCTTGCGGTTGAGTTCGATTCCCTTATCGTGGAGAGCGTGGATGAACTCGTTGTAGCGGATTCCGTTGGCACGACATGCGGCATTGATTCGGATAATCCACAGTCGTCGGAAATCGCGCTTGCGCTGGCGTCGGTCACGATAGGCGTACTGGAGCGACTTCATCACCTGTTCGTGCGCTTTGCGGAACAGGCGACTTTTGGCGCCGTAGTAGCCTTCGGCGCGCTTGAGCAGTTTCCTATGGCGTCGGCGTGTAACGGTTCCACCTTTGACACGCATGGTTAGGTTCCTCCTTCCTTACTTGCCTGCGAGCAAGCGGTTGATTCGGCGATACTCGCCCTTGAAGAGTTCATCCTCGAGGTCGAGTCGGCGTTTGCGTGCGGGCGATTTACTGAGGAACAGGTGGCTGTTCCCGGCTTTCTTGTGCATCAGTTTGCCCGTCGCTGTCCGTTTGAACCGCTTGGCTGCGGTCTTGCTTGTCTTCATTTTGGGCATGGTCGTGTGTGCCTCCTTCCGAGTTTGGCTTTGCATAGGTTCGGGCAGGTTTCTTTTTGGGCACCATAATCATCACCATTTGGCGCCCCTCCATCGCAGGCGGTTTTTCCACAGCGCCATACGGTTCTAAGGCATCGGCAATCCGTTTGAGCAGTGCCTCCGCCACTTGAGGTCGCCCGAACTCACGGCTTCGGAAAATGACGACGAATTTTACCTTATCGCCGTCCTCTAAGAACTCGGATGCGTTGCGTATCTTGGTTTCGATATCGTGCGCTCCGATGCTCGGTCTAAGCCGAACGGTCTTGACATCGCCCCCTTTCTGCTTCTTTTTCGCCTCTTTAGCAAGCTTCTCTTGCTGGTAGCGATACCGCCCGTAGTCGAGGATTCGACAGACGGGTGGGTTGGCAGTGGGTGCGACTTCTACCAGGTCAAGCCCGCGATCTTCAGCGATTTTGAGGGCGCGCCGAATACCCATCACGCCCAACTGCTTGCCGTCGACATCAATCACCCGCACCTCGCGGGCTCGGATGCGGTTGTTGATCCTCAGTTCCCTCTGAATGGCTGTGTCACCCTCACTTTTGGTTTCGTGCGCAAGAGTATACTCTACTCCGCTAAAGCATACCCAATCTGGCGCATCAACTCGTCCTTCTCAAAGCCAACTCCCACATAGCGCACAATCCCCTTCTTGTCCACAACATACATCGTCGGAAAGGCTCTCACGCGATACCGCCGTTGAACCTCCGCCTGATTAGAGGGCACACAGATGGGGTAGCTCATCTTGTTGCTCTCGACAAAGGCGCGCACCTCTTCTGGAGTGCCCGACTCGAGTGCCACCCCTACCACCACTAAACCGCGATCGCGATACTTGATGTGGATTTCCTCCAAGTGGGGAATGGCTTCCCGACACGGACCGCACCAAGTCGCCCAGAAGTCCACAAGGTACACTTTATCCTGTTTCCCACCCAACTTGATTTCTTTGCCGTTCAGGTCGGTAAGGGCTATTTCGGGAAACTTCTGCCCGCGACGCAGTTGTGCTCCCCCGCTAACAGTTAGCAGGAGTGCCGCTATCGCCAACAAAGCCAACGGCAAGGCATATTGTCTCATCGGTTTACCTCCTTCCCTATTATACCCTATCCTTGCGCGAAACAAAACGGGTACAAATCTTAGCCATGCCCTGGACACCCGAACAGCTCCAAGCGATTACCCACCGAGACGGGCGGTTAGCCGTTGTGGCAGGCGCAGGCTCCGGCAAGACCGGTGTCCTCACCGAACGGTTCGTCCACCTCGTTCATCAGCATGGTGTCGATCCTGAGCGGATTCTGACCCTTACCTTCACCCGTACCGCTACCGCAGAGATGAAAACCCGCATTATCCAGAAGTTGGAAGGGTTAGGGCTTTCGGGGGCGCGCCAACGCATCGAGAACGCCTATATCCACACGGTACACGCCCTCTGCCGACGCCTCCTCCAAGAGAACCCCTTCGAAGCGGGGATTGAACCGGAGCCTACTGTCCTGCCGCCCCCCGCTGCACACCGACTGAGCCGAGAGGCGTTCCATGCGGCCCTGCAGGAACAGCTCAACACGCTCGCCGACGAACCCAAACAAGCCCTCACCGACCTCATCGGCAACCACTTGAGCCTCACCTCCGCCCGACGAGACCCCCTCGAAGAGCTGTTTCTGGTCGTCCGAACCGTTGCCGAAACCGCCCGCCATCAAGGACTCACCACAGAAGACCTCCAAGAATGGGAACTTTCATTCCCCACTAATCCGCTGGAGCCTGTTAGCCGATGCTTGCCGATATCACCAACGCTCGATCCATCCAACATAACGGTAGAAACCCTGAGCGCAGCGCTTCAGGATGCCCTACAGAGGGCTTCATGTCCCGAGCAAGCCAACGAGATTCAAAGCCTTCTGGGCAAAGCCGCTGCCGTTGTGCCCGAAGCTGAAGCGCGTGCCCATCGAATGGCGCATGCGCTCCTCAGACTCACCCTTACCTACCTACGCCACTATGACCAACTTAAAGATCGGCTGGGTGTGCTGAACTTCGACGACATGCCCATTCGCGCCCTCAAGCTACTGCGCGAATCGGCAACAGTCCGCCATCGCTATCAGCGACTCTTCCAGTATGTGCTGATAGATGAAACCCAAGATATCGATCCGCTTCAAGCACAGATTATTGAACTCCTTTCGCAAAACGGCAACTTGATGGTTGTCGGCGACAGCCAACAGTCCATCTATGGCTTTCGCTATGCAGACCCGCGTGTCTTCCAAGCATGGCAGCGCTCGGCGCAGGCTGACTGCAACGGCATGGTGATCGCGTTACAGGCGAACTTTCGGTCACATCCCGACATTCTGGCGTTCGTAGAGAAAGTGCTTCAGCCGAAATGGGGCATGCACCTGATGCGCCTCCAACCCCAGCGCCAGTTCGCATGCAAATCGGGTGCGCGCGTCCAGATCTGGTATCGCAAAAGGACGAATGCGTATGCGGAGGCGCACCAGATTGCAAGTACCCTGCGCGAGTGGGTTCAGCGCGGGTCGCTCCGGGTGCATGACCCTGAGACAGGCGAGGAGCGTCCCGCCCAATACGGCGATTTTGCGCTGCTTTTCAAGCAGTATACGCGTGTGGATCAGTACGAGCAGGCGTTCGCCGAGCTGACAGTGCCCTACTTTGTGGTAGGAGGCGGGCGCGGATATTGGCTCCAATATGAGGTGCGCGATTTAGCGAACCTGATGCGTATTCTTAGCGACAGCCAAGATGAGGTCGCCCTGCTGAGCGTACTGCGTTCACCACTGGTGGGGCTGAGTCTGGACGCCCTGCTCAGCCTCATTCTAAGAGCGCAGACCCATGAGGTTCCCTTGATCTCCGTCGTCCTTGAGGCAGACGACCCAGAGTTGGCTCCTCAAGATACCGAGCGATTGGCACGGTTTGTGGGCTGGTTCGAGCCGTTGCGTCAGCAGGTGGGGCGCCGCTCGGTGGGATGGCTGTTGGCGCGCGCGTTGGAATATTCGGCATACGAGGCGAGGCTGAAGGGGATGCCACGCGGACACCAAAAGGTCGCCAATGTGCGGAAACTACTAGCACTTGCTTTAGATCAGCCGAATCTCACCCCTGCCCAATTTGCCGAACAGTTGGAAATGATGAGCCGAACGGAACAGCGCGAAGGACACGCCCCCACCTTTGAAGAGAACGCCAACATCGTGCGGTTCTATACCGTTCACGGAGCGAAAGGGCTGGAGTTTCCTGTGGTGTTTCTGGTCGATACAGCCTTCCGCCCACGCTCCGAACCGCAACCTGTTATGGTGGACCCACAGGCACGGCTTATCGGGCTAAGGGTACGCTCCAGCGACCAAGCCGAGCCCTACACGCCCCTCCTCTACGAACTGCTGAAGGCGGAACGAGATCAGCGCGAAGAGCAGGAGCTCCTGCGCATGTTGTATGTGGCGCTGACTCGCGCCCGCGACTATCTTATCGTGGCGCTCACGCACAGTCAGGGCAACGCATGGAGTCTCACTCTGGTAGGAGCACTTGCTGACGCCTTAAACCGTCAGCAGACACGCTTCCCTTTGCCGAACGAAAGTTATGGCGAACTGGTCTATTGCTCGGAGTGAGTGATTTCGGTGGCTCGCTCACGCTCCCAAGTCTGCTGGGCAATCCGCATCACCTCGCGCAGGGGCAGGTGGTGCGTGCGCGCAATTTGCACACAGTCGTCATATTCTGGAGTGCCATAGACCCGTTCCCCCGCGCGTGCCAGTTTGATCCGAACCGTGCCATAGGGGGTCTGGATAGTTTGGCTCGTGCGGGGGAGACAGCGACGCGCCTGCATGGTGTATCGTACGCCGAGAGTGGGCGTCTCTTGAAACAGCATGTTGATGAGAGCCTCGGCGCGTTCGGGGGGCGCTAGAAGCGTAATCAGCGCTGCAGGACGGTTCTTCTTCATCTGGATGGGGGTAAAAAAGGCGTCCACTGCGCCCTCGGCGAAGGCACGCTCCATCAGATAACCCAGCAGTTGCGGGTTCGCATCGTCCACTTGGGTCTCGATATGGGCTATGCTGTGCCAGTGTCCTTCAGATTCGGGTTGCCCCCACCCTTCTCCCACGAACACACGCAGGAGGTTGGGCAATGGGCGTACAGCGTGTCCCGTGCCGTAGCCGACCGCCTCCCAACGCATGGGGGGCTGAACGCCGAACTCGTCGGCGAGCGTGACGGCTAAGGCAGCGCCCGTTGGGGTAACGGTTTCCCCGTGAACGGCTACCCCATAGGTTGGCACACCCCGTAGCAGCTCCACAACCGCAGGAGCAGGGATAGGGAGGTTACCGTGTTCTGCCTTCACGAAGCCGCGCCCCATCGGCAAGGGGGAGCAGACAATCCGCTCCACCCCCAACTGCTCTATCGCCCAACAAGTGCCCACCACATCCAAAATGGCATCTACTGCCCCCACTTCGTGGAAGTGGACACGGTCAGGTGTGGTTCCGTGCACGCGTGCCTCTGCTTCTGCCAGCTTGTGGAACACCGTTAGTGCGCGTTGCTTGACCGTCGGGGCGAGCGCGGCACTCTCAATGAGGGACCGCACATCGCTTAGGTGGCGGTGAGGCTGATCGGCTTGTAATGGAATATGCACGCGCCGTGCGAAGATAGCGCCCACCTCCACGCGCTCGGAGCGCCACTCCCACCCCGACACAGGCAGGGCACGCAACGCGTCCAGCAGTTCCTCTTCGGCAACACCCGCCTCGATGAGCCCTGCGAGCATCATATCGCCCGCAATCCCACCGATACAGTCTAAGTAGAGCGTTCTCATCGATGGGTTACCTCACAGCACAGAGGCTTCAGTGTAGGTTCCGTAGACCTCCTTAAGGGCGTTCACGATCTCGCCGAGCGTGGCATAGGTCTTGACAGCGTTCAGGATGGGCTCCATGAGGTTCTCTTCTCGGCGTGCGGCGGTCTGAAGATCGCGCAGGGCTTGCTGGACACTGCGATGATCACGTCGGCGACGGAGGTCAGCGAGCCGTTTGACCTGCTTCTCGTGCGCTTCCGCCTCGATCGTGAGGATTCGGAACGGGATGAGCTCCTCTGCCATCTGGTATTCGTTGATGCCGACCCAGATAAAGTCGCGCGATTCCACTCGCTGCTGGAATCGGTAGGAGGCGTCGGCGATCTCCTGCTGGAAGAATCCGCTCTTGATGGCAGGAATGACCCCGCCCTCCTGCTCGATGCGTCGGAAATAGTCGCGCGCGCCTTCCTCCATCTTATCGGTCATCCATTCCACGAAGTAAGCCCCGCCCAGAGGGTCCACTGTATTGGCAACGCCCGTCTCTTCGGCAATCACCTGCTGAGTGCGCAGCGACAGCAGAACCGCCTCTTCGGTAGGCAGCGCCCACGCCTCATCGAACGAGTTCACATGGAGCGATTGCGTGCCTCCCAACACCGCAGCCAAAGCCTCAATCGCTGAGCGAATGAGGTTCACATACGGCTGCTGCATCGTCAGGGAACACCCTGCGGTCTGGGTATGGAACCGAAGCCACCAGGAACGCGGGTTCTTAGCGCCGAAGGTCTCGCGCATCTCGCGTGCCCAAATCCGACGTGCCGCACGGAACTTGCCTATCTCCTCAAAGAAGTCGATATGCGCATTAAAGAAGAAAGAGAAGCGTGGCGCAAAGTCGTCGATATCCAGCCCCCGATCCAAGCACCAGCGTACATACTCGAAGCCGTCTGCCAGCGTGAACGCCAGCTCTTGAACCGCTGTGGAGCCTGCCTCGCGAATGTGGTATCCACTGACACTTATCGGATGCCACTTCGGCACATACCGACACCCAAACTCGATGGTATCCACGATGAGCTTCATGTGGGGTTCGGGAGGAAAGATCCACTCTTTTTGGGCGATGAACTCTTTTAGGATGTCGTTTTGAATCGTGCCCGATAGTTTCGCAAGCGGGACGCCCTGCTTTTCCGCCACAGCGAGGTACATCGCCCAAATGATGATGGCAGGGGCGTTGATAGTCATCGAAGTCGTTATTGCGCCCAAATCGATCCCCTGAAAGAGGATTTCCATATCCTCCAACGAGGCGACACTGACCCCACACTTCCCGACCTCGCCCTCCGCTTCAGGGTCATCGGGGTCGACGCCCATCAGGGTGGGCAAATCAAATGCCACCGACAAGCCAGTCTGTCCTTGCTCGATGAGGAATCGGTAGCGGGCGTTGGTCTCTTCGGGGGTAGCGAATCCAGAGAATTGGCGGATTGTCCACTGCTTGGTGCGGTAGCCCGATTCGTATAGCCCACGTGTGAACGGGTACTGTCCCGGATCGCCTAAGTCGCGCGAATATTCCAGATGAGCAATATCTTGGGGGGTGTAGAAACGCTTGATTTCAATACCCGATAACGATTCGAACCGTGCCTTGCGTTCACTTAGCGTCTTTGGGTTCATCACTCCAGCCTCCTTAGCACCGTTGCTTCCGTGACGTCCTCCCCTCCATCAATTGAGGGGCATCCTTGTTCCGGATGCAAGCAGGGCTTTACCCCTGCGCTCCGGTTCGTGGACTGTATGCCACCCCAGATGGAATGACACGACCACAGACCGCGCCACACGGCCCCTACTCCCCTTCAAGGTACGGGTTAGTGACCACGGGCGATACCTGCTCATACCATAATGATACCCCATGCGCGAGGGGGCCCGTGTATCCCCTCAATGTCAACTACCGTTGCCGAGAACATAGAAAACTGTTCCCGACACCCGCCCAGGCGGAGGCGCCGGTGCGCCTGCGCGCCGCCACCTTCCC